>WHUC01000065.1:7442-11275 GCA_009377435.1 Acidimicrobiia bacterium | reverse complement strand
CCCCCTTCACCCACCGCCACGAACGAGAGACCCCTCCCCTCCGGGGGATCGGCCAGATGACGCTCCACCGCGACTCGCACGATGTCGGCGATCGACGTGCCCCGTCGTCGCGACTCATGTCTGAGTCGGGTCATCGTATCGTCAGGCAGCACCACGGTGGTGCGCTTCATTATGCAAGCATAACGCTTCACGAGAGGAAGTTTTCTCAGAACGGCAACCCCAGATTGGTGGTGAGAAAGCCGAGCAGTGGTCTGGCCGTGGTGTAGCGCTCGGCCAGGAGTGCGGAGAGCTCCGTCGACGTCACCTCGGCTTGGGTGAGTTTGGTGGAGGCGCCGAAGTTCCGCAGACGGAGGTCATCGGGGTGGGGGTGACTATCGGCGAGGGCCTTCAATTCCGAGGGTGTCCGTTTGAGGCGAAGATCCTCGTGGGTGGCCAGCTTCCAATTTTCGGCGAAGACAGGGGAGTGGGCGGCGTCATGCCAGCGTTCGGGGTCACCGGCGATGGCGTGACGTATTTGCCGGGCGACGGATGCCTCGGGATGCCACAGGCCGACCCCAGCCCATGAGGCACCGGGCTCGAGGTGGAGGTGCAACGCCGGAGCATGGGCGCCCAAGCCCGCTTCGTGCCGGAACTGGATCCCGACGTAGGTCTTGTACGGTGTCTTGTTCTTGGAGTAGCGCAGATCCCGGTGGATCCGGGACAATGATCCCCCCTGGGTGCGGGCGTCGGCCTTGAGTTGGTCTGAGATTGTCGGTAGGTGGTTCTCTCCGAAGTCGATGATGAACCGGATCGCCGGTTCCCGGACATCATCGAGGTAACGGTGCTTGTTCTCCTCGAACCAGGGGCGCTCGTTGTTCTCGGACAGCTCGCGGAGAAACTTGAAGATCCGGGGGGTGAAATGACGGGTCATGGGCCCGAACATATCGGGACGGCGACGTCATGGGTAGGGGGCCGTATTTACGGGGAGCACTCAGGCTGGGATGAGATCGGTCACTTCACGCGATCCGCTCCGCTGCGGTGTCCGCTACCGGTTCTCCCCCGAGGATCGACCGCAATATCTCGGCCCCGTCCACGATTCGGGGCCCCGGTCGGGAGAAATAGGAGTTGGCGTCGACCGCCCAGAGCTCGGCGTCGTGGAAGTCGATGGGCAGGGCCTCGGCGAAGCCCCGGTTGGCCACGGCGCCGTATCCACAGGCGGCCATCACCACCACGTCGGCCCGGAGATTCTCGATCTCGTCAAAGGCGATCCGGCGGGAGCGCTCGCCCGGTCGGCCGATGACCTCGATACCGCCCGCGACCTCCACCTGTTGGGGGACCCAGTGTCCCGCTGAGAACATCGGCTCGGGCCACTCCAACACGAGGACTCGCCGTCGCGGACTAATCGGCTCGATGGCGTTCCAACGGTTCCCCAGTAGTTCCACGATGGCGGTGGCGTGTCCGGCCCGGTCGGTGGCGGCACCCACTGCGACGATATCATCGAGGATGCCCTCCCACGTATTCCCCGACAGGGTGATCGTGGCGACCCCGGGAAGGACATCGGGGAGCATCCTCAGGGTCCGACCCACTTCTGCGTCGTCGATGGCGCACACATCGCAGATCCCCTGTGTGATGATCAGATCGGGGGCGAGCTCGACAAGTCGGTCACCGTCTATCCGATAGAGGGCATCGCCGGCCTCGACGGCATCCACCACGGCGGCGTCGATGGCGGCGGGATCGTAACCCTCCAGATCCATACCGGACGTGATCCGGGGGCGCCCGTCGACGAGGGCCGGGGGATGGTCGCACTCGTGGCTGACCGCGACCAGGTGATCACCGAGCCCGAGGGCGGCCACGATCTCGGTGGCGGATGGGAGGAGGCTGACGATCCGCATCGGCTACCGGGTCAGGGTTGGCTCACAGCGTGGCTGCGGAGATCGTCGAGGTCGACGAACTCAAGGGCCGACACGTGGGTGGCCTCGAGGTCGACGGGACAGGCCGCTCCCGCTTCGAGCGCCTCTGCCCAGCGGGCGGCGCAAACACACCACTGGTCCCCCGGTTGGAGACCGGCGAACCCGAACTCGGGCATCGGGGTCACCAGGTCGTTCCCCTGGGTCACGCTGAACTCGAGGAACTCGGCGGTGACCCGACAACACACCACATGGAACCCGGGGTCGTCGCCCCGGTTCTCACAACACCCGGTCCGGTAATAGCCGGTGAGGGGCTGCTCGGAGCAGGTCTGTAGCTCTGTGCCGAGGACGTTGCGTTGCTGCATCCCGAATCAGGGTAACGCCCGTGGTCAACCGGACGGGGCGCGCAGCTCGGTGACAACCTCCCCAGAGAACAACCGAGGAGTCCCGGGTTCCGGTTCTTCCCGATAGGCTCGGTCGTCATGGTGCCCGTTTACATCGTCGACTACGTACGCACCCCCATCGGCCGGTATGGCGGTGGGCTGGCCGCGGTGAGAATCGACGACCTCGCCGCCCACCCGGTGGCCGCCCTCCTCGAGCGGAACCCGGGTCTCGACCCGGAGCTGGTCGGTGACGTCGTCCTCGGGTCGACCAACCAGGCCGGTGAGGACAACCGCAATGTCGCTCGGATGGCCGGGCTTCTCGCCGGTCTGCCGGAGTCCGTCCCCGGATCGACGGTGAACCGCTTGTGCGGCTCCGGTATGGAGGCGGTGGCCACGGTCACCCAACGCATCGCCCTCGGCGAGTACGGTCTCGCCATCGCCGGGGGAGTGGAGTCGATGTCACGGGCGCCATTCGTGATCCCCAAGGCGGAGCGGGGCTATCCGACCACGGCCGAGATCGTCTCCACCACCCTGGGGTGGCGTCTCGTCAACCCCCGGATGGAGGCCATGGGTCATACCGACCCCCTCGGCGTCACCGCGGAGAATGTGGCCGGGGAGTTCTCGGTGTCACGAGAGGACCAGGACGCCTTCGCCGTCCGCAGCCAGGAACGGGTCGCCGTGGCGCGGGACCGGCTCGCCGAGGAGATCGTTCCCGTTGCCATCCCCCAACGAGGCGCCGAGGTGGTCGTGGACCGGGACGAGCACCCCCGTGACGGAACCGACATGGAAACCCTGGCCAAGCTCAAACCGGTGTTCGCCGAGGGGGGATCGGTGACGGCGGGGAACTCCTCGGGTATCAGCGATGGCGCCGCCGCCCTGCTGCTGGCATCGGCGGCCGCTGCCGAGGAGTTCTCACTTGAGCCAATGGCACGGGTCGTCGCCTCGGCGACCGCCGGTGTTCCGCCCCGGATCATGGGGATGGGCCCGGTCCCGGCCACGCAAGGTCTTTTCGATCGGATCGGGTGGCGCATCGTCGACGTCGATGTCATCGAGCTCAACGAGGCCTTCGCCTCGCAGTCGTTGGCGTGCCTGCGCGAGATGGGCCTCCCCGACGACGCCGACCACGTCAACCCCAACGGGGGCGCCATCGCCCTCGGTCACCCCACCGGAATGTCGGGGGCTCGTCTCGTCGGCACCTCCGCCCGGGAGATGCAACGGCGGGGCGCCACCCGGGCACTGGCCACCATGTGTATCGGGGTCGGGCAGGGGATCGCCATGGCACTGGAACAGCCATGAGGATCATCGGGTTGGGTGTCGACCTGGCGGACATCGACCGGGTCGAGCATGTCCTTGGGAAGTACCCGCGGTTCGCCGATCGCTGCTTCACCCCCCACGAGAAGGAGTACGCCCTGCGCTTCGCCAATCCTGCCCGTCGTCTCGCCGCCCGTTTTGCCGGCAAGGAGGCGGTGATGAAGTCGATGGGAACGGGATGGCGACGACTGCGGTGGACCGAGATAGAGATCACCGGTGGGGGCGCACCCCGGGTCAACCTGTCCGGCAAGGC
>WHUC01000065.1:0-6827 GCA_009377435.1 Acidimicrobiia bacterium | reverse complement strand
GGGACCGTGAGCTTCCACACCCTCAAACCGGGCCATCTTCTCGGGGATGGCCCCGACCATGTCGGCGAGGTGAGGGTCGTCGACATAGGTTTGACCGGTGGCGATCCCGTCCTCTTCCTGGTCACCGCCGATGACGCCCCCCGCCCGGCCCGACGACGCACCGATCACAAGTGGTCGGTGGGCTCGGTGTTGGTGGTGGGTGGCTCGGCGGGAATGACCGGTGCCGCCGTGATGACCGGTCGGGCCGCAATCCATTTCGGTGCCGGGGCGGTGGGGGTGGTCTCCACCGAACGGGACGTGATCGCCATGGCCGCACCGGAGCTTCTCACCTACGAGCGGTCCGATCTTCGCCGTCAGATCGAGAGTTATGACGTGGTGGTCCTCGGACCCGGTCTCGATCCCGGATCAGAGATGATCTCCGAGACACTGGCGACGGCGGCCCGGGTGGTGGCCGACGCCGGGGTGCTGTCCTCGGCCACCGATCTCCGCTCTACTCCCGCCGAGCTGGTCATCACCCCTCACGCCGGTGAGTTCAAACGCATCTCCGAGTACGATCCCGGACCCGCTGGTGCGGCAGGTCTCGCCGACGATCTCGGTGCGACGGTCCTTCTCAAGGGGACACCCACGATCGTCGCCCACCCCGGTGAGGTGCCGGCGCTGATCGATACCGGTGGTCCCGAGTTGGCGACCATCGGGACCGGCGATGTGCTATCCGGAATGATCGGGTCCCTCTGGGCCCGGGGTCTCGACGCCCCCGTCGCGACCCGAAGTGGGGCGTACTGGCATGGTGTGGCCGGGTCGGACCTGGCGAGAACCCGGATCGTGACCGCCGACGTCCTGGCTCGGCATGTGGGACGATTCGCCCGATGAGACAGCAAGTGGGTCGTGTGGGGGGCGGCGGATGGTGAGACCGACGCGAGCCGAGATCGATCTCGCCGCCCTGGGGCGGAACGTGGGTCGGGTCGTCGATCTGGTGGCCCCGACCGAGGTGTGTGCGGTGGTCAAGGCCGACGCCTATGGCCACGGCGATGTCCCGGTGGCGGAGGCCGCGCTCGAAGCGGGGGCGACGTGTCTGTCGGTGGCATTGGTCGAAGAGGGCATCCGTCTGCGGGAGGCCGATATCGAATCCCCCATCCTCCTTCTCTCCGAACCGGTGCCTTCGGATCTGCCCACGGCACTCGAGTGGGATCTGACCCCCACCGTGTATCACCAGGACACCCTGGAGGCTCTCGCCGCCTCTGTCCCCACCGACGCGGCGACACCGGTCGAGGTGCATATCAAGATCGACACCGGGATGCACCGGGTGGGGGCAACCTCCCAGATCGCGCAGCGACTCTATGCCGCGGTGCGGGACCATCCGGGTCTCAGCCTAGGTGGGGTGTGGACCCATTTCGCCGTTGCGGACGAGGACGTCTCGTTCACCATCCGCCAGATGGGCGATTTTCGGGTGGCGCTGGATGCCATGGTGGGCCCGGGTGATGAGGTGGCCACCCATCTCTCCAACACCGCCGGGGCTCTCGCCTTCCCGGATGCCCGGGCGAGCATGATCCGGTTTGGCATCGGAATGTACGGGTATCACCCGTCGGAGTTGACGACGGGGGTGGTTGCGTTGGAGCCGGCGATGCGTCTCGTGTCGGCGGTCTCCCATGTCGCCCGTCATCCCGCCGGCACCCGTCCTTCATATGGTCGTCGTCGCGCCCTGGAGGCCGACTCCAATGTGGCCACGGTCCCGATCGGCTACGCCGACGGTGTACCCCGGATCCTCTCGGCGCGGGGTGGCGAGGTCCTCCTCAACGGAAGGAGGTATCCGTTGGCCGGCACGATAACCATGGATCAGATCGTGGTCGACGTTGGCGATGATCCGGTCGAGATCGGTGACGAGGTGGTCCTCATCGGGACCCAGGGCGGCGAGACCATCACCGCCGACGACTGGGCGAGGGCGGTCGGCACCATCTCCTACGAGATCCTATGTGGTGTTGGTCCGCGGGTGCCAAGACGCTACCAGCGATCACAATCCAAGGAGTCGCGGTGAGTCTTACCGACATAGAAGGGTTCCGGGTGGGCCACGCCACCGACGAAGGGGCATTGACCGGCTGCACGGTCATCGTGCCACCCACCAACAACGTCACCGCGGTCGAGGTGCGGGGCGCCGCCCCCGGAAGCCGCGATCTCGCCCTGTTGGCACCGGGAATGACGGTTCGATCCGTCGACGCCATCCTCCTCACCGGTGGCTCCGCGTTCGGTCTGGCGGCGGCCGACGGGGTGGTGACCGAGCTGGAGCGTCGTGGGGTCGGTCATCCCGTTCCCCACGGGGTGGTTCCGATCGTTCCCGGTGCGGTGATCTATGACCTGATGGTTGGTGACCCCGCCATCCGCCCCGGACCCGACATGGGCCGGGAGGCCCTATTGGCGGCCGACGACGGGCCCGTCCCCTTGGGCCGGGTGGGTGCAGGTGCGGGTGCAACCGTCGCCAAGTGGAGGGGTGAGTTGATACCCGCCGGTGTCGGTGGGGCCTCGGTCACGGTCGGTGAGATCATCGTGGCCGCCCTGGCGGTGACAAACGCGGTGGGGGACGTGTTCACCCTGGAGGGAGAGTCGTTGACGGGGGGGCCACCCGTCCCCGAGCCGATGGCGACACCCGTCGATCCTCTCGCCAACACCACCCTCGTCGTGGTGGCCACCAACGGCACCATCTCACGGGAGGATCTGGGCAGGGTGCTTGTAAGATCACACGACGCACTGGCGGTGACGATACGCCCCGCCCACACCGGTGCCGACGGGGACACCGTGTTCGCGGTGTGCACCGGGGAGAAGGAGGCTGACAACGAGATGGTGGCGGCGGCCGCCTTCGTGGCCGTGGGGAGGGCGATCGAGTCGTCGGTGAGAGATCACAACCGATAGGTTGTATACAGCCCATCGTATGTAAACAACCTATCGTATGTGGTAACATCGTCTCGTGTCCAAGTACGATATTGCGCCCACAGTTGCCGCCGGCCTCGTCCGCACCGCCCGCGACCGCGCCGATCTGACACAGTCCGAGCTTGCCCGACAAGCGGGCGTCTCCCAACAGACGATCTCCGCATACGAAACCGGTCGCAAAGAGCCGACCCTGCCCACCCTCCAACGTCTGCTGGCGGCGGCCGGGTTTGAGATGCGGATCCTCCTCGAGCCGGAGTCCGACCATGACCAATCACTCGCAGAGTTCATCGACACGCTCCCATCAGCGGTCAGAGCCACGATCGAATCCCGACAACGCGAGCGTGTGGCTGCGGCGCGCCTGGACCGAATTCGGGGACACTGATGCCGACACCGGACCTGCGCACCATTCCCGCCATCAGGGCGCACCTGCGTAGGGAATGAGGCTGACCGGCCGATGGGACCGCATAGCATGGGGCGAGTGAGTTCACAGCTCGACACCCTTCGCATCGAGGCCGAGTCCTGTACCAGGTGTGCCCTCGCCGAGACCCGCACCAACGTGGTGTTCGGGTCGGGATCGCCTCACGCCGCCGTCATGTTCGTCGGGGAGGCGCCCGGGAAGGACGAGGACCTGAGTGGCGAGCCCTTCGTCGGTGCGGCCGGGAGACTTCTCGCCGAGCTGCTCGGTGAGATCGGCCTCACCCGTGACGACGTCTATATCGCCAATGTGCTCAAGTGCCGCCCACCGGGAAACCGGGATCCCCGGACCGAGGAGATCGACTGCTGCAAGGGATATCTCCGCTCCCAGATCGAGTTGATCTCGCCACGGGTGGTTGTCACCCTGGGCAACTTCGCCACCAAGCTTCTCCTCCGCACCGAAACCGGTATCACCCGGCTCCGCGGCCAACGTTACGAGTGGTGGCGCGGCGCCATCCTCATCCCCACCTTCCACCCCGCGGCGGCGCTGCGTGGGGGCGGTCGGCTCCCCGACATGCGGCTCGATTTCGAGTTGATCCGCCACACCCTCGACGAGGCCCGTGAGCCCGTCGCTCCCCAAACCGGCGACGACGGGGACGATGCGGTCCAGGAGAAGCTCTTCTCGTGAGGCGGGCGGCATGACCACCTATATCAGCGCCGAGGAGTCGGAGACTCGCTCGCTCGCCGGAAGTCTCGCCGCGGCGGTGGGCCCCGGGGATGTCATCGCCCTGGTTGGTGAGCTCGGATCCGGAAAGACCCGTTTCGCCGCCGGGCTCGCCTGTGGGCTCGGGGTGGAGGAGGTCGTGTCCAGCCCGTCCTTCGTGATGATGCGGGAGTACCACAGTGGTCTGGTCCCCTTCATCCATGTCGACGCCTACCGGGTGCGGTCCCATCTCGAGTTCGAGGATCTGGATGTGTGGGAAAGGGCCCGGGATTGTGTTCTCGTGATCGAATGGGCCGACCTCGTCGCCATGGACCTCCCCGAGGACAGGTTGGATGTGCTCATCTCGCCCGACGACAGCGGTGGTCGTACCATCGTCCTCGAGCCACGGGGCACGTGGCGGAATCGTTCCCTCCCGGACCCGATATGAAACTCCTCGCCATCGAGACCTCCACGCCCGGCTCGTCGGTGGCCCTGTCCGATGCCACCGAGATCGTGGCAACCGCCTCCCGCACCGATCGTATGGGTCACTCCGCCTTCCTCGTACCGGCGATGGAGTTCTGTTTCGACCAGGCGGGGTGGAACCCGGATGTGATCGATGCGGTCGCCGTCGACCTCGGTCCCGGTCTCTACACCGGCATCCGGGTCGGGTTGGCCACCGCCCAGGGGATCGCCGCCGCACTCGGGGTCCCGGTCATCCCGGGCACCTCGCTCGATCTGATCGCCTGGGATGCCAAGACCGGTCGACGCCACATCTGGTCGGTGGTCGATGTCCGTCGGGGCCAGGTTGCGGTGGCCTCGTATCACCCCGTACCGGGTGGGGTCCTCCGTGATGGCGCTCCCGAGCTGACCACACCGGAGGAGGTCAGGGGATTGCTGGAGTCGGATCGTGAGGACGTGTTGCTGGTCGGCGACGTCCCCGCCCTCGGGGACCATGTGGTCGGTGGGATGAGTGGGGTCAAGGTGGGTGGGCCCCGTTATCCCTCGGCGTCGGTCTTGGCCCTGGTGGGAATGGGCAAGCTGGAACGCGACGAGGTGCCGGCCCCATCGGAGATCCGCCCCCGGTACCTGCGGGACGCCGATGTGTCCGTCCCCCGCGACCAGTCGGGAAGACGCGGGCCCTGGGACCCCGGTCTGTGATGACCGCGCTCGGTGGTGTCGTCATCCGTCCCTTCGTGGTGGGCGACATACCCCGCGTCCACGAGATCGAGACCGCGGTCTACGAGACACCGTGGTCGACCCGGGTGTTCGACGACGAGTTGTCGGCCCCTGGAAGGAGTTATCTGGTGGCCGAGTCGGCAGGTCAGGTCGTCGGCTTCGGCGGGGTGATGATCATCTCCGACGAGGCCCACATCACCACCGTGGCCGTCGATCCCGAGGCGCGGGGTGGCGGCATCGGCAAGCGTCTGATGCTCAGACTCGTCGAGGAGGCGGTCGATGGTGGTGCCGCCAGCCTCACCCTGGAGGTGAGGGTCTCCAACGAGGCCGCCAAACGTCTCTACGCCCGCTTCGGTATGGCACCGGTCGGGCTCCGCAAGCGGTACTACCGCGACGAGGACGCCCTGATCATGTGGGTTCACGACATCGACGGCGACGAGTATCGAGAGCGTCTGAACGAGATGAGGAGCGAGCTATGAACCCGGTGATCCTCGGGTTCGAGACCTCCTGTGACGAGACCGCGGTCGCGGTGGTCCGGGGCATGGAGATCCTGTCCAATGTCTTGTCCTCGCAGGTGGATATCCACGCCCGGTTCGGCGGCGTGGTACCCGAGGTGGCCGCCCGGGCCCATGTCGAGGCGATACGACCACTCACCCATCGGGCACTACGGGAGGCCGGGGTCCATCCCGCCGATCTCGACGGGGTCGCCGCCACCGCCGGCCCCGGTCTGGTGGGGGCGCTGCTGGTCGGTCACTCCTTCGCCAAGGCAACGGCGTGGACCCGCCAACTCCCCTTCATCGGGATCGATCACATGGAAGGCCATCTCATGGCCCCCCGTCTTCAGTTCCCCGGGTTCAAACCCCCCGCGGTGGCGGTGCTCGCCTCCGGTGGACACTCCCAACTCGTCCACGTCACCGACTGGGGCGAGTACGAGATCCTCGGCCGGACCATCGATGACGCCGCCGGGGAGGCCTTCGACAAGCTCGCCCGGGTGATGGGTCTCGGGTTCCCCGGTGGTCCCGCCATCGACAAGGTATCCGAGGAGGGGGATCCGAGCGCGGTTCGGTTCCCCCGGGCACTACCCGATCGCCCCTACGAGTTCTCCTTCTCCGGACTCAAGACCTCGGTGATGACCTTTCTCGACAAGGCCGTCGCCTCGGGCGACCTACCCTCCCAGGCCGACGTCGCCGCCTCGGTTCAGGAGGCGATCGTCGATGTGCTGGTCGACAAGACATTCAGGGCCGTCGACGACACCGGCGTGTCCGTTGTGGCCGGTGGCGGGGGCGTGCTCGCCAACCGACGGTTGCGTCATCGCTTCGCCGAGGAGGCCGACAAACGCAACATCACCCTGTGTCTGCCCGATCCGATCCTGTGCACCGACAACGCCGCCATGATCGGTGTCGCCGGCGCCCACTGGCTGAGCCGGGGGAGGATCACCGATTGGGCCGAGAACGTCGATCCCGGGCGGGTGTTGGGGGGCTAGGTCTACCCACAACCATTCCGTTTCCGCGCGTTTAGGCGGGCGCATACGACTGCCTACCCGCGCGAAAACGGTCATGGGAGTGGCCCCGGGCTCTTTCCTGGGCGGCAACGACCCCTGGTGTCTCAAACTAGG
>WHUC01000064.1 GCA_009377435.1 Acidimicrobiia bacterium | reverse complement strand
GTACACGAACGTCCGATACGACGCTCGGGGCCGTTTCTGAGGTTGGGGAGTGATGAAGCCTCGCCGTTTCAGCGCCCGCCAGATCGACGCCTCAGACGGGACCCCGTCCACCCCCTCAACGATCAGATACGACCGTATCGACGCCGCCCCGGCATCGAGACCGTCCTCGGTGAGACTCTTACGTAACTCGACGATCCGGTTCTCTATCCCTTCGGGCATCCGAGGGCGGACAGTCCTGGGACGTCGCGACCGTTCCTCCAACCCGGCCAGTCCCTCTGTCCGGTAACGGTTCCGCCACTTGTAGAACGTCGACCTCGAGATCTGCTGCTCACGGCAGAACTCCGCCACGTTCAGGTCGTCGTCGGCGATCGCTGCCGCCAGTCTCACATCCATGGGTGTGCTTCTTCGTTCCATCTACGAAGTGTCCACGATGTGCCCGCGACATGACCGTCCGCGATGTCCCGCGACTCAACAACCTACTGAGGACGACTCTCTGCGCACTCGATTGGCGGTTGCCCCCCGGTACGTGGTCCCGATCGGGCTCGGGTTTCACACCAGGAACCGCTTCATCCTTACAATCACGGGGTGTTCGTTCGTGAATCCACCCAGAACCCCCGAGGCGGTGGGCGTACCGGCTTCCGCCTCGGTCCATACATCGCCATAACGGTCGGGATTCTCGTGATGGTGGCCATGGGCGCCGCGGTGTGGACCGAGTTTCTGTGGTTTGGCTCAATGGAGCTTTCCGCGGTGTGGGTGAAACGCTGGAGCACCGCCATCGCCCTGGGGGCGGGTGGCGCCGTGTTCGCTTTTCTTGTGGTTGCGGGCAACCTCCAGGTCGCCAACCGCATCTCGTGGCGCTTTGCCATCCCGCGTTTCGATGACGACGAGCTGACGGCCCGGGCCCGGGTCTGGCTGGAGTCGCGGGGCCCATGGGTGGCCGTGGCTGGTGGGGTCGTTGGCGCCATTTTCATCGGGGTGTCGGCGGGAGCCTGGCGGGATGACGTATTCCTCTTCCTGGAGCGTCGGGCGATGGGAACCACCGATCCCATCTTCGGGATGGACGTCGGGTTCTACATCTTCCAGCTCCCCATCATCGACCTCGTCCTCGGGTTCCTGTTCGGACTGTTCGCACTGACGCTGGTGATCGTCGCCGTCAGCTATTTCGTCTCGGGTAGCCTTCGTATTGATCTGGCAGAGCGTTCCGCCACCACGGAGCGGGGACCAAAGATCCATCTCTCCATCCTGCTGGCGGTCCTCGCCCTCCTGCGCGCCGCCATGTACCGGATAGAGTCGTTGGAGCTGCTGTACGCCACCCGCCAGGACGAATTCTACGGACCGGGTTTCACCGACATCAACGCCCGTATCCCCGCCCTCAATCTCCTGATCGGGATCGCCGTCGTCGCCGCCGTCCTGTTCACCGTCAACATCTGGCGCAACGGATGGACGTTGCCCGCAGTGGTTATCGGGAGCTGGGTCGTGCTCACCCTGGGGGCCCAGGTCATCTATCCGGCCGTGATCGAACGGATCCAGGTGATTCCCCAACAGCTCACCAGGGAGGCCGAGTACATAGAGCACAACATCGCAGCCACCCGGGCCGCATGGGGGATCGACCAGGTCGATGTCCGTGATTTCCCCGCTGGCTCTGAGCTGACCATGGCCGATCTTGAGGAGAACTCCCTCACCATCGACAACCTGCGTCTGTGGGACACCACGGTGCTACCCGCCACGTACCAGAACTTCCAGGAGCTCCGCCCCTACTACACCCTGGAGAGCGTCGACACCGACCGCTACGTGCTCGATGGCCAGCTCACCCAGGTGATGATCGCCGCCCGGGAGGTCGATCAAAGGACACTGCCCCAGCAGAACTGGGTCAACAACCGGCTCATCTACACCCACGGATTCGGTGCCGTGATGTCGCAGGCCAACGCCGTGGAATCCGACGGTCAGCCCCAGTTCCTGTTGCGGGATGTGCCGGCCAGGGCCACCCACGAGGAGCTGGAGTTGTCCCAGGAGCGGGTGTACTTCGGGGAGACCTACTTCGAGGACCAACCGGTGATCGTCCGGACGGGTTCGGCGCCCCAGGAGGTCGACTACCCGCTGCCGCAGCAGGGTGTGGAGAACAACCAGTACGGGGGGGAAGGTGGTGTGGTTCTCGACTCATGGCTGAGACGCCTCGGGTTCGCGGTGCGTTATCGGGATCTCAACCTGCTCATCTCCGGTCAGATCCGCGATGACAGCCGGGTGATCGTCGAACGCAACATCAACGAGATCGTCTCCAAGACCGCTCCCTTCCTCGACGTCGATTCCGACCCCTACCCGGTGATCCTCGACGGTCGGATCATCTGGGTCGTCGACATGTACACGGCCAGCAGCCACTACCCGTACTCCAAGGAGGTCGACTTCGGGATGAGGGAGCGTCTCTCCAGGAGTTCCACCATCACCCAGGGCACCAACTACATGCGGAACTCGGTGAAGGCGACCGTCGATGCATTCAACGGGGATGTCCGTTTCTACCTCGTCGATTCATCGGACCCGCTGGCGGCGGCGTGGGCCGACACCTTCCCCGATCTGTTCACCCCGGCTTCGGAGATACCCGAGGGTCTCGAAGGGCACTTCCGCTATCCCCAGGACCTCTTCCGCATCCAGTCCGCCCTCTACCTCGACTACCACATGCTTGAGCCCTCGGCGTTCTTCACCGGGAACGACGAGTGGGAGTTCCCCATCGATCCCGCCGATATCGAACGGGGCACCGGTGGGGCGGAGCTGTTGGTGGGAGACCAGACGGCCGCCGACGGGTTCCAGTACCGCGACGAGCTCCTGCCGTACTACCTGCTGACGCGGCTCCCCGGTGAGGAGGAGGAGTCGTATGTGCTGCTCCAACCGTTCAACCCCAGGGACAAACCGAACATGGCGGCGTTCCTCGTGGCCGACTCGACACCGGGCAAGTACGGGAGGATGGTGGAGTTCCGGATGCCCCAGGGCGAGGTGGTCGACGGGACCAACCAGGTGGATCAGCGGATCGACCAGAACGACGAGATCTCCGAGCAGTTCACCCTGTGGAGCCAGCAGGGTTCCCGGGTGGTGCGTGGTGACATGCTGGTGGTGCCCATCGAGGAGTCGGTGGTGTATGTCCAACCGGTCTATCTCCGCGGCGAACAGGGTGGGTTCCCCGAGTTCCGCCGGGTGGTGATCGTGTACGAGGACCAGGTGGAGTGGGCCAACACCCTCGACGACGCCCTCAACCTGGTGTTCGGTGAGGGCGAGCAGGGAGCCGAGCCCGCCCAAGAAGCGGAGGCTCCCCCGACGACGGAACCGAGCGAGCCCGGTGGGCCGACCGCAACCCAGCTCCTCAACCAGGCCGAGACCGCCTTCGAGGAGTCCGAGGCCGCTCTCCGTGAAGGCGACCTGGCGACCTATCAGTCGAAGATCGCCGAGGCCAAGGATCTGGTGCAGCGAGCCGTCGACCTCCTTACAACGCCCGACGCCTGAGGCGCCTCAACCGCATTGGGTGTGGCTGTGGGCCGCTGGGCCTTTGTGTTCCGGTGGTTCCTGTTGTCGGCTTGCGTTCGGGTTGTCAACTTGAGCGGTTGGCGCGCTCGACGTCTGGCTGGAGGGGAACGAGACGGTGATCGGGGGTAAAGACGTGCCGTCTCACCCCCAGAGCGATTATCACCGTGGTGGTAGCAGCGGCGCCCAGCACCAGGTACATGACCACAACCTGGACCAGGACGGCGTCGATGGGGTCGACTCCGGCGAGGATGAGTCCGGTCATTGCACCGGGAAGGAACACGATTCCCACCGCCTTGGTCGTCTCGATCTGGGGGATGAGGGCGGTTCGCAATGCTTCCCGGAGGTATGGGCGGGCCGCCTGGCGCGACGACTGGCCGAGGGCTAGCCGCGCCTCCACCTCGGAGCGCTTGTCACCGAACTCCGCCACGAGGCGACGGGCTACCAGGATGGTGGCCGTCATGGCATTGCCGATCATCATCCCGGCGAGCGGCACCACAGTTCTCCCCTCCACCGGGAAGATGCCCAGTCCGAATATGATTCCGAGGGTCACCACCCCGGCGGCGGCGAACGACGTCAGGGCAAGCCATCGGATAGCGGGGAACTCCGGCACCCGGCGGGCAGTCGTCTCAGCCGCGAATCCCACCATCGCCATCACCCACAGCCAGGACAAGGCGATGGGACTGTCGGGTCGGACCACGAACACCAACCCGGAGCCGATCGCCAGAAGCTGGAGCAGGGCTCTGATCGACGCCCACGCCACACTCGAACCCAAACCGAGTCGCTGCCAGGCCGAGAGCGCCACCGTGACGACAACGAGAAGCAGCGCGGCCGCGACCTCGATGGGTGTTACGTCACCCGGCATCGAGACCTCCGGAGAGGAAGATGGAGGCGGGACCCTCCCGTCCCACGATCTCGTCAACGGTCCCGGTACCGGCCACTCGGCCCTCGAGGACCACCACCACATGGCCTCCGAGTCGCTGGGCCTGGGCCAGTTCGTGGGTTACCCACAACACCATTACGCCGCTTTCGACGAGACGGCTCGCCAGTCGTTCGAGCTGACGTTTGGGTGCCTCGTCCAGCGAGGCGGTGGGCTCGTCCATCAGCACCACCGACGGTTCGACGGCGAGGGTACGGGCGAGGCACATACGTTGTGCCTCCCCACCGGAGAGACCCGACACATCGCGGTCGAGGAAGGACCCCTCGAGTTCGGCTCGGCGGAGCAACTCGACCATCCCCGATCGGTCGATATCATCGACGGCCACCCTGAGATTGTCGCCCACGGTCCCGGGAAAGGGCGTGGGCCGCTGAAACACCATGCCGATCTGGTGGCGGAGGGAGAGGACGTCGAACGAGTCGAGCGGTCGACCCTTGAATCGAATCGAGCCGGAGGTCGGAACATCGAGGCGATTGCACAATCTGAGGAGCGTCGTCTTGCCCGAGCCGGACGGCCCGACCACGACGGTGGGGCCGAGATCTGGGATAACCAGATCGACCCCGTTGAGCACCGGCCGTCCACCCCTGCGGACGACGACCGACTCGAACTCGAACAGAGCAGGCACCGACAGATCATGACCCGATCGCCCGCGGGTGGGAAATTGGCCAGCCACCGCGACGGGCACGCCCGAACCGTCAACCGGGTTAGGGAGCCAGCCCCCACGTGGATTGCATATCGCCGGGTGTCTCCATGACTCGCCCCCTCGTATCGCAGATTGTCAGCGGGGGAGAGACCACACGTCGTGCCGTGCTCACCGCTTTGCACAACCCGTCACCCCCCGTACAATGGAAGCCAACAAACGACGCGGGGTGGAGCAGTCAGGTAGCTCGTCGGGCTCATAACCCGAAGGTCGCGGGTTCAAATCCCGCCCCCGCTACGAAGAAAAACCCCTGGTCAACAGGGGTTTTTCGCTTGCCTAGGCTCACCCAAGACCGGGCCTCTGGAGCCTCCATCGCGCGTCCATCGCGCGAGAGGCGCGAGAGGCGGAGCGGTGGGCTCTCAGAGAGTCGTGGCTCGGAGCTTGTGGTCACGACCTCGGTGGGGAGGGTGACTACCCTTGGCACGTGACTGGATCATTGCTTCGGACTCTTGCCACGCAGCGTGAGCCGTCTGAACCGATCAGCGTTCGGTACGACGAGGCGGCGAAGGTCAGCCTCGTCTATGAGGACGACCGGTGGGTACCGAGCTGGGAGTCACGGAAGGTCCAGAACACCAAGAAGTGCGACCACGAGACGGGTGAGGACCAGAAGGGCGCTTGAGTAGATCCGCGGTCGCCATCCTCACGAACGAACGGGACTTCGCTGCCGATGTCGTTGTCCGTCGGCTCCACGAGTTCGGAGTCGAGGTTCACCGAATCAATTACGAGGCTGCGCGCACGAGCGAAGTTCAACCGTGGAGGCCATCGACGTCGAATCGGGGCGACTAACCCAATCCGAGCGTGGTTTGGTGGCGGCAGTTCGAGACCGATGAGAGTCCATCGACTTTGCAGGACGTGGACGATCTCTTGGTCGAGCGGGCTCAGTGGCGGGCATGGGTCGCGACGCTTGCATCATCGAGCAGTACCTGGATGAACGACCTCTGGGCTGCCCGGCGTGCCGAGAACAAGGTCGAACAGCTCCGCGTAGCGAGATCAGTGGGATTCGACGTCCCGCTAACTCTCATCACGAACGATCGGTCGAGGGCGATCGAGTTCGAACAAGCCGTCGGCTCAGCGGTGGTGAAGACACTCGCCTCCGCCTACTTCTCGTTCTCTGACAAGTCGTTCGTGTTCACCGAGCATCTCGACCGAGCCACCGCCCTGCCAGTCGACGCCTGGCATGCCGCGCCGGTCGTCATCCAACAGCTCATCGAAGGCGGACTTGACGCAAGGGTCGTGTCTCTCGCTGGCCGCTGTTTCGCAGGCCGGTGCCGGAGCCGCGGCCTCGACTGGCGGAAGACGCCCTTCGATCCAGAGCTCTGGGAGCCGTGGGATCCGCCCGAGCAGATTGTCCATGCGTGCGAGTCCTATCGCGCCAGGCTTGGCCTCGAGTTCGCCGCCTTCGATTTCATGATCACCTCGGAGTCCATCTTCTTCTTGGAGGCCAACCAGGCTGGCGAGTGGCTGTTCCTAGACAGGGCTCTCGACCTCGGCATCGGCCACGCGATCGCAGACCGCCTCGTCTCCCTGGGCAGCATTCGTGACTGACGAAGTCGCTCCGGACGAAGGCGACGTCGCAAGCCCTCCGAACGAATCGGAGCCCGCCGATAGCCCCTCAGTGGTGATGCAGGTGAATCGCTTCCTGAGCCCAGTGTTCGGCCTCTGCCGGTCGTTCTGGTTCAACTCGCGGATCCGGGTCCCTCGACGAGAGACCCTCGTGGCTGATTGGTCAGCTGCGCTTGACTCCACAGACACTCAGGCCACGCGAGCCGTCGCAATCGGACGCGCCTACGACGACGCGGTAACCAGGGGAATCCGCGTCGAGGCAAAGGCAGTGGGCCTCCTCCAGGTCGTTGCGATCGCCTTCGCCGTGGTCACCCTCGTGCTGAGCCGGCAGGACATCATGATCCGCGCCATCTCGCTAGTAGCGCTCGTCTTCCTCATTGCCGCCACGTGGGGCGCACTGGAGGCACTCCGCGCTCGACCTCGACCACAGGCCCTGGTGCGGACTGCGCTATCAGGGTCTCACGGACTCGTGGAGACGGCGGCCGCAGCCGAGCAACTCGAGTCCCTTCACCTGTACTCATCCAACTTCCTCGCGGGCGTGGTACGGGATCTGGCCGTCGGTGGATCGATCGCCCTTCTGGCGTGCGTACTCGTCGGACTTGGGAGAGGGGATGCAGAACCGCTGCCACTGCCGGCACAGACGACGACGATTCCAACCTCTACGACAGAGGCCGGTGCGCTTGGGGGCGACCATGGCGAGGTCGGGTACATCGGCCGCCAGGAACTCGCCGGAAAGGCTCAACCCGTGTGGGTGGTATAGGCGAGGGTGGCCCAGGACGATCGGGGTGAGTGGGACGGATGGGTCGAGTCCGGTTCGGGTCTGTCACTTCTTCGAGGTCGGAGGGGGGTCCGCTCGATGCGTCGGCGACGGGTCTTCCTAACTGAGGAGCACGGCGTCGTACCGCCAGCGCGTGTTCGTCAGTCCGATCGAGAGCCGCCACGACCACGTGACCGCACAGCTCGGAGCGACGGCCGCTGCCCTACGCGACACCGACTATGCGATGCGGGACTTCGAAGTCTTCGACCCATGGGGGCAACGCCATCGTGCTCGGATCCCCGATCGAGCAGTAGTTGCCTGCCCCCGAGTTGCCAGCTTGGAGCATGCTGGCGCTTCAGTTGGGTGAGCCACGACCCGACGAACTCGCAACGCCACGATCTCCAGGTGATAGGCCGTAGGATTCTGTGCTCCGCGTCACAGGTCCATTCGACACCGCGAAGACGCTCCTGGCCTCTTGGGGCCCACGCCTCGGGGCGGCGACATCGACCAGCGAGTGGCATGGATGGTCGCTGACCGAGCAAACGAGCACGACCTCATGCATAAGAACCTCACGGCTCAGCGGTTCAGGGGCCTCGCCCGCTGAGCCCTTTCGAGTTCGTTGCCGCGACCGGTCAGCCCGGGTCTGCCATATGGTGAGGAGGTTCCGGTGCTCCCACGGCGTCCGGCGTTGAGAGCCGGTCAGCCCTGTCGCAGCAATGGTCGAGTCCTCCGACCGGAGTAGCCGGCTCCGCACGCGCGAGTCTACGACGCAAGCACACCACCACCCAGGATAACCCCCAAGAGCCGGCTCCGCACGCGCGAGTCTACGACAGTGTACGGGTTTGTCGGCTGTCTGTGAAATGAATTGACAGAATTCCGTAAACCATGTATCTTGTTGACATGATGCAAGCGATCCAGGTGACAAGCAATGATCGGGGACACCGGCAGCAGACTCGGCATCTCGCGGTGGCGCCGGATCGTAGGGTTGAGCTGCTCTCCTATGTTCCCATGAGCCGCGCTCTCCACCTCGTCGACCTTGAGAACCTCATGGGCGGCCCTGCCGACGATCCACACCTCATCGCCTTGACGGTCCTCGAATACACCGACACAGCCGGATATCAGACGGGTGACTTTTTGACGGTCGCGGTCAACCCGGGGTTCTTCACCGCTGTCTACGGGATCGTGCCTGGCGTGCGTCTGGTTACCAGGGGCGGACCCGATGGTGCTGATCTCGCATTGCTCGATGAGGCCGCCGACTGCAGATGGCTGGCGGAACGGTTCCACCGGATCGTTATTGGCTCCGGTGACGGCATCTTCGCCCGATTGGCCAGCCAACTGACCGAGCTGGGTGTCCACGTGGGAGTCGTCTGTCGTCCCGATGCTCTTTCCTACAAGCTCGGGATGGCGGCCACCACCATCCACTACGTTTCGGCCGGGACTTCCCTGGGTGTGTCGGCGTGACGTCTGAGCCCACTCTGACCGAAAGCCAGGCCACGCGACTCGTGTCCGCCAGTGAGATCGCCGAGATAGCAGGCGTCGGTCCATCGGCGGTGTCGAATTGGCGCAGTCGACATGAGGACTTCCCGTCTCCCGTTGTCACCGGAGGGCGGGAGACTTTTCGCCTCGGAGACATTGTCGACTGGCTCATACGCAACGACCGCTCCTTTTCGTTGGCACGCCGACCCGACCTGCGCAAAACCTTCTGGGGGTTCGCAGATCTCCTCCGAGATGTGGCGCCATCGGATCAGCTGCTCGACTATTTCCTTGCACTGCTCGCGCTGCGTTCCGCCGCGGATCAGGATAATTCCGATCGGTGGTATGAGATCGCTGAGTCTGGCGACATGGAGGCCGTAGTCGCTCTCGCGATGGAGGCATCCATCGAGTTGCCCGAGCTTCTGAGCACACGGCCCGGACAGACCCTTTCGGGGCTCTCCAAAGAGAGGGCTCGCCAGCTGCTCCAGCTCGTTGCCGTCGACAATGAGCGTGGCGACGAGCTGGGCGAAGCAGTCTCAATGCTGATCGACGATATCGGCTCCCGAATGCGGGCGGGTGGCGAGTTTTACTCCCCACTCTCACTTGCGCAGCTGCTCGTCGCGCTTGCAGGACCCATCACCGGCACGGTGTATGACCCGACGTGCGGGGCCGGGATGCTGCTTGCGGCCGCATGGCGCCGCCGCAAAGACGACACCGTCAGACTTCTTGGACAGGAGATCAACAGGTCGACCCTCGGGCTCGGCAAGCTCCATCTCTATCTCCACCAGGCGCGAGCGACTCTCGAGACGGGAGACACCCTCCTCGATGACCGATACCCCGACCTGAGTGCTGACCACATTGTGTGTGATGCCCCGTTTGGATTGAAGCTCCGAGCCAATCTCGCAGGCGACACCAGGCTTCCCTTTGGCCTTCCCAATCCTCAACACAGCGAATTCGTATGGGCACAGTTCATCATCCACCACCTGACTCCCGATGGCATAGGCGTCATGACCTGCCCACCTGGGGTTCTTTCGGTTCAGGGTTCCACAGCTGCTGTCCGAGAAGCCATGACCCGAGCCGGTGTTATTGAGGCCGTGATCCAACTTGCTCCCGGGACGTTGCCGACCACTTCCGTCCCGCCAGCTCTCCTAATGCTCCGGCGCGGGCGAATCCTTCCGTCGGCGGAGGTCCTCTTCGTGGATGCGACCGCACTCGGGAGTCCGGAACGGGGCAAGACACATGAACTCGACCGGGACGACGTCGAACGCATCCGCGAGGTAGTGGACCATTGTCGGTCGGGACAATTCGCTCCAATACCCGGTTTCGCTGCCGCCGCCACTTTGGCCGATCTCGAGGAGTGCGGTTGGGATCTCACCCCTCGCCGGCACGTCCCGCAAGAACTCAACCTGGCCGAACTCGACGGTGAACCCGTAGCCAGCCGAGTCCGGCGGTTGAGGCTGGCATTCGAGGAAGAGATCGCGGACGTTGCTCTAGTAGCGGGCGGCCTACCGGACCCGGAGCCTCTCCACCTGATGGACCAGCAGTACGTAACCGTGCCGCTGGGTGGTGTTCTCCAAGCGAAACCAGATCGCGGGCAACGGCAAAAGGATTCTGGCCGAGAGGACTCGATCCCATTCATCGGTCTCGATGC
Organism: Acidimicrobiia bacterium; assembly: GCA_009377435.1. Classification (GTDB taxonomy): domain Bacteria; phylum Actinomycetota; class Acidimicrobiia; order Spongiisociales; family ZC4RG35; genus WHTL01. The sequence goes on along the minus strand of WHUC01000064.1, from coordinate 689 downwards.
GCTGCGAAACACTCAGCTGACTGCCGCCGGACCGGATCAGACGTGGGATTTCAAACGCATCACGACCGAGCCAGGTGACGTGCTCCTCGGGAGCATGCCCCCGTTCCGGTCGACAGTTGTGGAATGCGACCAAGCCGCGGCGTTTGCGGACACAATCATCCGTCTCCGGGCCGATCGATCGACAATCGACCCCTCCTACCTGCGGATGTTTCTTGCATCGCGGATGGGCCAGGCAGCGCTAGAGCGCTACGCCGGCGGGACGACCATCCGCAGGCTGTCGCCCACATCGCTCCAGGAAGTCCTCATCCCGCTCCCGCCAATCGAGATCCAGCAGGCGATCGCCGCTGCTGCCCAGCTGTTCGAGACTGCTGCTGATCGAGCAGCCACAGTTGCCTCTCTCGGCGCAGCGCTCGCCGAAGGAGTCCGTGAGTGGCTGATGTTGCCAGATGACCCGATAGGCGAGGAGGCCGAATGACAACGCGTCGCGCGGGCGACATCCAACCGACCGTCATAGAGTCCGGAGCTGACTCTGACTCGAACATACAAGGATTCCTGACGTGCCAATGCTGACTCTTCCCCACGCGGGCCGGCTGGATTTCCCTCGATCTCGTAAGCATGGGCGCTAGCTTACACGTTTGGCATTCGATTGTTGCGAATAACGCGTACACTCTGCGTGTTACGGATATTGC
>WHUC01000063.1:9674-11326 GCA_009377435.1 Acidimicrobiia bacterium | reverse complement strand
GCCCCATCCCGTCGCCACGATGGACGGGCGGTGTCCCGTGCCGATGTGTGCGAGACTCCCTCCCATGACCGTTCGGGTTATCAGCGCCGATGCCGTGATGACCGGTGAGGGTGTCATTGGGGACACGCTTGTCGTCGAGGACGGTCGGATCAGCGCCATCACCACCGGCTGGGATGGCACCGTCGACGAGAAGATCGCCGGGACCATCGTCCCCCCCTTCATGGACTCCCATCTCCACCCGTTCGAATACGTGTCGGCGACGACCGGACTGTCCCTGGAAACTCCGACAGACCTGAGAGAGGTGCTCGAAATGCTCGGCGAGGCCGACGCCGGACTCCCCGATGGCGTCGCACTGGTCGGCAACCGTTACGACGACTCGGCCATCGGGAGGATGCCCACCCGTGACGAGCTCGACGCCGTCTCCACCGATCGCCCCATAATCGTCCACCGTATCTGTCGCCATGTGGCCTCGGCCAACACCAAGACCTTGGCATTGGCCGGTGTCGATGCCGGTGTGGCCGATCCTCCCGGTGGCGCCTTCCGGCGCGATCGGGCGGGGACTCCCACCGGCGTTGTCGACGAGACGGCGGTTGGTGTGGTCTCGGCGGTACTTGCCCACTTGAACCCGGCACCGACCGATGCCGCCATCCTGGACGTCTTGGGGAGGTTGGCCCGGTTCGGCCTCGCTCGGATCGGAGCGATGGTGGCCGTGGCGTCGGAGCGCAACTGTGACGATGTCGGCGATGGAGTCGGAACCCTCCTTCGACTCGCCCCCGAGTTGCCGGTAGACGTCGATGTCATGGTGATCACCCAGGATCGGGATGAACTGACGGCGATCAGCGAGCGTCTCGATACGGATGACGTCGTGTGGTTCGGCGGTTGGAAGGGGTTCGCCGATGGGAGCCTCGGTGGCCGGACGGCCGCTCTCTCCGATCCCTATCACGACGCTCCCGGGGAGAAGGGCACCTACCGCCTCGACCATGACCACGCTTTGGCCATGACCCGTGCCGCCCTCGAGTTGGGCGGTGTCGCCGCTCTCCATGCCATCGGCGACGCCGGGCTCATGGGTGTGCTCGATGTGTTCTCCGCGGCGATCCGTCGTGGTGCCGACCCGGCCCGACTCCGCGTCGAGCACGTCGCGGTGGCCCCGCCCCATCTCGTCGCCAGGATCGCCAACATGGGAGTCGTCGCCTCCGTCCAGCCATCGTTTCCGGTCTCCGACGAGGTGTGGCTGGACCAGAGGCTCGGACCGAGTCGAAGGGCCTGGGCGTATCCGTTCGCCGACCTGGCGAAGTTGGGGGTACCACTCATCTTCTCCTCGGACGCACCGGTGGAGTCACCCGATGTGGTCTCCGCCATGGGCGATGCCGTCGCGTCGGGACTGTCGGGGCGTGAGGCATTGGCCGGTTACACCTCCACCCCGGCGAGACTGTCGGGTTTCGTTGTACCTCTGGCCGTGGGCTCGCCCGCTGACTTCGTGGTGATAGACGGCGCACCGGGTGTCGCCCGCAAGGTGACGGCCGTCTACAAGCGGGGCGCTCGTGTGGCTGACCCCTCGTTTACAACACCACCAGATGACCTTCGTCTGCGCCATGGACCGAAGTCAAGGCCACCGACCGGTCAAAGGTGACGAACCGGCCGCCGTTCGCCAC
>WHUC01000063.1:0-8894 GCA_009377435.1 Acidimicrobiia bacterium | reverse complement strand
TCCGGCTGCCACCCGGCCTCGCACGCGGGGAAATCGGACGGGGGCGTGTGTAAAACAGTGCTCCCGCTTGTTGTACTGGGTGAGCTTGGTCTCGCAATCAGCCTGGGCACATACCCGATCCTCGCCGTAACGGCGGGATGGGCGGGATGTCCCCTTGATGGCGGTGCCTTTGACGATGTCACTCATGGTCGGGCCATCCTTTCTGGCTGTCTCTTTCAACAACAGCGCCGAGGCTCGGTTCATTCCTGACCCTGGCAACGGTGGTTATCACCGTATCAGGGCGACTATCACCCATAAGACGTAAATCGGCTGTAAACCGTTCCCCATCCTCAGGCTCATGACCACGTATGGGTTCGTGGCACTACGATGGTGAAGGCACGATGAAGCTAGTTAGGGTTACCCCTCGGCAACCAGGTTTCTTCTCGGCAACCCAACCAAGGGGTTCCCTTCCCGACCGTGGGGCGATCACGATCGGTTCTGCCGACGATGGGGACGACGACCGAGTAGTTTGACCATATGGACCAAGTCCGATGGCTCGAACCCCCGCGGCCGTTGCACCGACCAGCCGCCCTGGTCGCCTTCTCGGGGTGGGGTGACGCCGGGGAGGCGTCGACGGACGCCCTCGAGCCCTTCCTCCGTCGTGAGGCCATCGAGGTGGCAACGATCGATCCCGACGAGTTCTTCGACTTCCAGATGCGACGACCAACGATGCGAAACGACGGGGCGGCGCGGGACGTTGAATGGCCGGGAATCGCCTTCCATGTCGTGGCCTTCCCCGAACGGGACGTGGTCGTCGTCCGCGGGGAGGAGCCCAACTTTGCCTGGAAGAAGCTGGCCGCGGTGATGGGCTCGGTCCTCACCACGCTCGGTGTCACCGAGATCGTAACGATGGGCGCGTATGTCGGTCATGTCGTCCACACCCTCCCCGTCCCCATCGTTGCGACCGCGGTGAACAAGCAGACCATCCTGCGGACCGGGTTGATGCCCTCCGACTACGAGGGTCCGACGGGCATCGTCGGCGTACTCAACTCCCTGCTCGACACCGCCGGGTTCGATGTGATGTCGGTATGGGCGGCGGTGCCCCATTATCTGTCCAGTCAGCCGTATCTCCCGGGAGCGGTGGCACTCGGGGAGAAGGCCGGCGAGCTGCTCGATCTCGACTGGGAGGACTGGGACTTTCGCGATGCCGCGGCCAGCTACCGGCATGCGGTCGACCTCATGGTCGAGGATGACGACGATCTCGTCGACTACGTCCGCAGGGTCGAGGCGGAGTTGGCCGACGATACCCCGAGCTCGAATCTGGTCGCCGAGATCGAGCGGTATCTAAAGGACGGGTGACCGGCCTCCCCGGGCGCACGGCCAAAAAACGTGGACGAGCGTCGAGAAGCTACTTCTTCTGCTTGTGTCTGTTCGCCTTGAGACGCTTGCGGTATTTGTGCTTCGACATCTTCTTCCGACGCTTCTTGACCAGTGAACCCATTGAAAAAACACCTCGGATCGGGGGGATCTCCCTCCATGATGGAGCCTGGGAAGGCTCACGTCAAAACCCTCCGACCCCCTCGGACCCCGGCCCATTCCCTAGAGCAGACCCTCTCTCGCCACCGGGATGGGACGCACGTCGGTGTCGAAACCGGCGGTGTTTGCCATGAACTCGTCCATGTTGTCCTTCGTGACCAGCGCCAACACGGCGGGACCGGAACCCGACACCGAGACATGGGCGGCACCCGCCTTGCGGGTCTTGGTCATGAGCTCGCCGATCCAGGGGAGCGCCAATCCCCGAATCGATTCGTGGATTTCGTCACCCTGGGCATCGTCGAGGAACCCGGGGTCACCCCCGGTGAGACCGGTGATGAGATGTGCCGCCCTGGAGATGGTGCGCACCACAACCTCCCGGTCGTAGCTGGGGGGTATGGAGTTCCTCGACTCCTTGGTGAGGGTGCGGGCGTCGGGGATGAGGACGACGGGTTGGTAGATCGAATGGAGCTCGAGTCTCCTGGGGTGTGATCCGGGAGCACACATGACGAGCCCGCCGAAGACCGCCGCCGCGGCGTTGTCACAGTGGTCCTCCATGTCGGCAACCATCTCGAACACGGTGGTGGGGTCGGCTTCCCCGTTGACCGCCCGATGCGCCGCAGCGGACCCGGCGGTGAGAGCCGCCGCCGAGGATCCCAGACCCTTTCCCAGGGGGATCTGGTTGTCGACCAACAATCGCAGAGGGTTCTCGTCTCCGACGGAGCGTATCGCCCCGGCCAGGACGGCGTCTCCGGCACCCTCGGCGGGATGGTGCTCACCGCGGTGCGTCACCGTCCACTCGCGGGCGGTCATGGCCTCGACGCGACAACGCAGATCCAGGGCCAGGGCGAGGACATCGAACCCGGGACCCAGATTCGCCGACGATGCGGGCGCCGAGGCCCAAACGGTTCCATCCATCCCCGGGCAGGGTAGATGCAACGGCTGTGGCACGGTGGCGGCATCCCGCGATCGTCACCCGTCCCAAGGTGTTCTCCAGGATGGGCGGGGGATGACGATGTCCCAGGACGCCCGGGGAGCAGATGAGCCGTTCCCTCCAGGGCAAGGAGTTGGGCGTTGGTTGTGGGTTTGGGCCCCACGGGGCCCATCAATGATCAACCAGGCACGACGATGTAGAAGCACCGCATCATCGTGCTAGCCTTTCGGCATGAGGACAACGGTCACGCTAGACGATGATGTGGTCCGAGCCGTCGAGGAGCTCCGTCGGGAGCAGGGATTAGGTACCAGCGCGGCGGTGAACGCCCTGGCTCGTCAAGGCCTGGCTTACCACGAGGACACTCGAGGTCCGTTCAGCCAGCGTGTGTCTTCGATGGGGCGGGCGCGGGTGCCTCTCGATGACATCGGGGCAGCCTTGGAGGTGCTGGAGGGTGAGGGGCATGGCGGATGATCGTCGACGCCAACATCCTGCTCTACGCTCGTAACGCCTCTGACCCCCGCCACGACGCAGCACGTGACTGGCTTGAGTCAGTGCTCAACGGCGATACCCGGGTGGGTCTGCCCTGGTCGACGCTGGGTGCGTTCTTGCGTATCGCCACCAACCCTCGGGCGTTTCCCGATCCGCTGACGCCCGAAGATGCGTTCGAACAGGTCGACGACTGGCTGGATGCCCCTCGTGCCTGGCTCCCCCAGCCGACGCCGCGGTTCCGCCGGATCCTGGGTCGCTTAATGCGGAACCACCAAGCTCGGGGTCCGCTGATCACCGATGCGATGCTGGCGGCCCTGGCGATCGATCACGGCGTCGCCCTGGTTTCCACCGACGCCGACTTCGCTCGCTTCAGCGAGGTGCGATGGCTGAATCCCCTCCAATGAACGATTCAGACTGAGCAACGCCGCCATCGGACGGCTCCGCACCAACGCGCGAGGGTTCCACGACCCCGAAGCGTTTATCGCCATGATCTACCCGGACCGGGCCGGCATCGCCCCCACCTCCTCTGGAAGACATCATGACCCACGAAAGCGACAGTTGTCCCTATATTCGGGGTCGTGACCGTAGAGCTGTCCATACTGGGGCCGATCGGTGCCGCCAGGGGAGACGTGGCGCTGGATGTGGGTGGGCCCAAGCAGCAGGCCCTCCTCGCCTTCCTGCTCGTCCACACCGGTGGGTGGGTCGACGCCCACCTCTGCCTCGAAGCCGTCTGGGACGATCAACCCCCCGACGGTGCCGTGCGGTCGCTCCGGACATACATCTCCAACCTGCGCCGCCTCCTCGGGCCGGAGGTCGAGATCGAGACCGTGGCAGGCGGGTACCGGCTCGTCCTCGAAGACGCCCACCTCGACGCCGGCCAGTTTGAGGCGATGGTGGCCTCGGCCCGGGCCATCGCCGACCCCCGGCGACGTTTCGCCCGCCTCTCCGAGGCGCTTGGGTTGTGGGGGGACAGGCCCCTCGCCGGGCTCACCAACCGCCTGTGGGCTTCGATCGAGGCCGACCGGTTCGACGAGATGCGGGCCAGGGTCGTCGCCGACCGGTTCGAGGCGGCTCTCGAAAGCGGACTCCACCACGACCTTCTCCCCGAGTTCGAGGCCGCCGCCGCCGACCGGCCCCTCGACGAGCGCCTCGCCACCCTGGCGATGCTGGCCCTCTACCGATCCGGTCGCCAGGCCGACGCCCTCCGAGCCGGGGAGGCGATCCGTCGCCGTCTGGCCGACCAACTCGGTGTGGAGCCCACGCCCGACCTGATCACCCTCGAGCGGCGAATCCTCAACCACGACCCGGTCCTCCGTTGGAACCGGGCCAAGACCAACCTCCCCCACGCCGCCTCCAGCTTCGTGGGCCGGACCAGCGAACTGGCCGAGTTGGCGGGGGTCGTCACGTCTGTCCGGCTCGTCACGCTCCTGGGGCCGGGAGGCGCCGGCAAGACCCGCCTGGCGGTCGAACTGGGCCACCGACTCACCGACCGCTTCGCAGATGGGGTGTGGGTGTGTGATCTGGCGCCGGCTCCCCGCCCCGAAGCGGTGGACGACCTGGTCGGTGCCGCCCTCGGCGTCCAGCCCCGAACCGGTATGGACCGTCTGGAGGCGGTAGCCGAGTTCCTCGTCCCCAAGAAGGCCCTTGTGATCATGGACAACTGCGAGCACGTGGCCCGCCGAGCGGCCGTGGCCGTCGCCCGGCTCGTGGGCGCCTGCCCCGGGCTGACAGTCGTCGCCACCAGCCGGGTCCCGCTCCATGTCGAAGGCGAGCGGTCGTGGGGCGTCGATCCCCTCGCCGTTCCCGAGGAGGACCACCTCCCCGGCGACCTGGACGAGGCCCTGGAGTACCCGTCGATCCGACTCCTGGTGGATCGGGCCTCGAATCGCTTCCGCCCGGCCGACAGCCAAGCAGGGGACCTGGCGCGCCTCGCCCGGCGTCTCGATGGGCTCCCCCTGGCACTGGAGCTGGCCGCCTCCCGGCTGGCGACCATGACCCTCGAGGAGGTGCTGGGTGACATCGACGGTCTCGACCGGTTCGAGTCGAGCACGGTCGACGGCGACGTCCGCCACCGCACCCTGCAGCGAACCGTGGCCTGGTCCCACGACCTCCTTCCCGAAGCGTCCCGGGCCGGCCTGGCCCGGCTGGGCGTCTTCTCCGGCACGTTCGGTGCCTTCGACGCTTCCGCAGTCTCGGGCACATCGCTCGAGGACACCGGACGGCTCCTCCGCACGCTGGTCGACAGTTCACTGGTCGTCGCCGACACCTCGGGCGACCGCACCCGTTTCCGGCTGCTGGAGACGATCCGGGCGTTCGCCCTCGACCGTCTGTCCTCCGCCGAGGTGGACACCCTCCGCTCGCGCCACGCCTCCCACTACGCCGGGCTCGTCACTGACGAGGCGGTCCGGCTCAATGGCCCCGAGGAGCCAGTCGCCGTCAACACCATCGCCGACGCCTTCAGCGACATCCGGGCGGCGGCGGTATGGGCGCTGGACCAGGCCGAAACCGACGTGGTGACTGCCCTGGCCGGTTCCATCGCCGACTTCTCCTATTGGCGGGGCGCCTACGAGACGGCGACGTGGGCGACCGAAGCCGTCGAGCTCCCCGACGCCGATGCCCACCCCGACTGGCCGGCGCTGTGCGGGTCGGCCGCCCGAGGCATGTGGCTGTTGGGACGGTTCACCGACGCCAAGCGCTATGCCCGGGCGGGCGATCGTCCCACAATCGCCACTCCGGTGGCCCGGTCGGGCCACCCCCACGACGTGGCCGCCGACGTCGACTTGTATGAGGGAAGGACCGAGGCGGCCCTCGACCACTACCGGTCGGCGTTGGAGGACGCGTCGGTCCGAGGAGATCTCCTCAGGGTGTCGTGGACCCAGTACTACCTGGCGGTGGTGAGCGCGGTTGCGGGCCTCGGCGACGACGCCGTCGCCTATGCCACCGAGTGCCGGCGCACCGTCGACGACCTCGCCAACCCCACCGCGGTCGCCTATGCCACCTACGCCCAGGCGCTGGCCGTCAAGCGGCACCAACCGGCCCGGGCCGAGGCGCTGTTCAACGAGTCGGCCCGGATCGCCCGAGGCGTCTCCAACGATTGGTTCGAGGGCATCGCCACCATGGAGTCGGCCTCCATCACCGCCTTCACAGCCGAACCGGCCGAGGCGGTGGCGATCTTCGGGCCCGTCGTCGACCACTGGGACCGGGCGGGTGACCGCACCCAGTTGCGCCTCACCTGGCGCTACCTGCTGCGGGCACTGGCGCGGGCCGGTCTCGACGAGGAGGCCGCCGTCCTCATCGGCGCCCTGGAGGACGGCCACGGCCCGGCCCGAGGGGTCGGGCTCGTCCGCCCACCCGGCGGCGCTGTCAAGGGTGTCCGAGCGAGGTTGTCGGAGGACGCGTACACCAAGGCCCTCGTCCGGGGCGGGGCCATGAGCCATGCCGAGCTCGTCGAACACGCCCGCCAGGTGATCCGGTCGGCCTGAACCGGGTCAGGTCGCGTACCGGAACGCCGACCGGTAGGAGGCCCGCTGCTCGACGTCCCATTCGAAGCCGTCGACATCCACCGTGAGCACGTCGGCCACCAGTTCGGTTCCCGGCTGGTGATGGCCGGGGATGCCACAGGTGACCTCCCCTTCGGAAGGCGCCGACTCCACTGACCGCGCGAGGATGCGGCGATCGACGCCGATCTTCCAGCGCCGGGGCCGGTGGCGCAGCTCGATCTCCGCCCGGTGGACTCCCCGCACCTCGGCGATAGCGGTGGCGTACTGACGGGCGGTGTCGCCGCCCAGCCTCCCCAAGAAGACGTCGGCGATGTCCTGGAACTGGTGGTCGGTGGCCCGGTGATCGACCAAGAGCGCCACCTTCCAAGGGGCGCCGACTTCGTCGTCGGAGTAGCTGCCGATCATCACCGCGTCGAGGCCCGACAGGTCCCGGTCGCCGACGCGGCCGTCGACGATCCGCCAGGAGAGGACGAAGTCGCAGAAGCCATAGGTGGAACGCCCTCCGCTTCGTTCTCCCTCCCTCCGACAGGGGCAGACCGCCCGGCAGTTACAAGCCTCGTAGTAGGAGCCGGACACGTCGTAGACGACTTCCATGGCTACAGGAGCACCACCAGTCCCCACACCGCCAGCACGGCCCCACCGAGACGGCTGACTGGCAGATGGCCCGGTGCCACCTTCTCGACCAGCACGAACCCCGCCAGAACCGACACCCAGGCCAGGTTCATGATCCCGATCACGAACAACAGGGCCATCAACGCCCAGCAGCAGCCCACGCAGTAGCCGCCGTGGTGAAGCCCCATCACAAAGGCACCCCCCCTGCCCTCCCGCCAGGAGGTCATCAGGAACCCCATCGGGCTCCGGCACTTGCCCAGGCAGACGTCCTTGAGAGGTGTGAACTGGAAGATACCCGCCGCCAACAGCATCGTCCCGGCCACCATCGGGCTCATCGCCACACCCATGGCGTCGACGACCGCCCGGTCGTGGAGTAGCCACTGGAGGCCGCTCGCCCCCACCCCGAAAATGGCCCAGACGGCCAGGTACCCGGCGACGAAGAGCCGGGTCGAGCCGCCAGCCCGGTCTGCTGCCGCCGACGCCCGGTCGAGCCGGTCGTAGGCGACCACCATCGGGGCGGCCGACGGCAGCATCATCGACGCCATCATCACCGCCCACATCACCAGCATCAGCCCCGCCTGGGTCGGGGTCCACGCCGATGTCATCGGCATGGCGAACACCGACGACATGTCCTCCATGCGGGCGGCCACCAGGAACAGATAGGCCCAGGTGGCGACCGCGAATGCCGCCAGCCCGGCGACGATTCCCCACCTGGCCCGGGCCAGGAGCGCGGCCGGGGAGATCTCGGCGGTCACGCCGAGTACTGGAAGGGAGAGTAGAACCCCGCTTTGCCGCTCAGCTCCCAACTCATCCCCTGGTCGGTGTAGGTGAGGTGGTCGGACTTGGCCACCACCGCCTCGAACCCGGGGGCGATGCACAGGGGATGGTTGTCGATGGTTATGTCGGCGTCGCCTTGACCGGGCATGGCCGCAATCTCCATGTCGGCCACCGACCCCACCGTCATTGCCCGCTTGTTACCGTCGGCTTGGAAGGTGATCGTGGCGGGTCCCGCCCCCAGCACCTCGCCGATGTGTGCGGCCAGCCGCGCCGGATGACCCCCGGCCTGACCGGAGAAGATCGCCCCCAGGGCACTACCCTGCGCCTCGTCGGCTCGGTCGTCGAGGTACAACGCCACCTGCCAGGGGGTGCTGACCATGTGGCCCGGCGCGTAGACGGCCAACGCCACGTTGAGACCGTCGAGCCGGGTCCCTTCGTGCTCACCGCTGTCGATGTGCCAGCCCACCAGCGCGGTGCACTCGCCCTCGGTGGGAGGACTCAAGAACACACACGGACAGGCCGCCTCACAGTTGCATGATTCGAAGTACTCGCCGCTCACGTTCCAACCCATTTTCTTCCTCCTGGTCGGGGGTCTTAGCCTGCACTCAAGCGCACCCGATCAAGGACGAGTCAAGGCGGGTTAAAGGCGGCAGCAACTGAACCAGACGGCTGACGGCGGCTTCGACGAAGAAGGGCTTCGGCGCAGCGGATAGGATTGGCCTCGGGTCGGAAAGGAGCCTGCCATGGCCGTACAACTGAACCACACGATCGTCAACGTTCACAACAAGGAGGAGTCGGCGAGGTTCCTGATGGAGATTCTCGGATTGGACGACCCGGTCCCCTTCGGGCCGTTCCTGGTGGTGGAGGTTTCCAACGACGTGTCGCTCGACTTCGCCGACGACCACGGCGAGGTTCATCCTCAGCATTACGCCTTTCTGGTGTCCGAGGCGGAGTTCGACGATATCTTCGGGCGGATCAAGGAGCGGGGGCTCGATTATTGGGCGGATCCGGGCAGGCGACGACACGGCCAGACCAACACCAATGATGGCGGGCGGGGTGTCTACTGGGAG
>WHUC01000062.1 GCA_009377435.1 Acidimicrobiia bacterium | reverse complement strand
GCGTCCCGCCCCGGGAAGGGTTCAATGCCGGAAATGGCGTCTCCCGGTGAAGACGAGGGCAATGTCGTGCTCGTTGGCGGCCGCGATGACCTCGTCGTCGCGTCTCGAGCCGCCGGGTTCGACGACTGCGGTCACCCCGGCGGCGGCGAGGGCGTCGAGCCCGTCCCGGAAAGGGAAGAAGGCATCGGAGGCGGCGACACCACCTGCCGCCCGGTCTCCCGCCTGCTTGACGGCGCGCTCGGAAGCCCCAACCCGGCTCTGATCCCCGGCGCCGACGCCGACGGCGGCGCCGTCGTTGGCGATCACGATGGCATTCGACTTGGCATGGGCGACGACCTTCCACGCCAGCTCGAGCTCGTCGACCTCGTCATCGGTCGGTTGACGATCGGAGACCACCTCCCAGTCGTCGAAGACCACGCTGTCACGTGGTTGGCCGACGAAACCCCCGTCGATCCGGCGCAGATCGAGCCCGCGCCGGTCGGGCATGGGAGCGACGAGAACACGCAGGTTCGTCTTCGCACCGAGGAGATCCTGGGCATCGCCGTCGATACCGGGCGCGATCACGACCTCGACGAACCGGCCGGCTATCGCCTTGGCCGTCTCCAGATCTAACTCCCGGTTGAAGGCAATGACGCTCCCGAACGCCGACATCGGGTCGCACTCCCAGGCACCCTCGAAGGCGTCGATGAGGACGGCGCCCACGGCAACACCGCAGGGGTTGGTGTGCTTGATGATGGCGACGGCCGTCTCCTCGATATCGGTGGCAAGCCGCCACGCCGCCTCGGCGTCGACGAGATTGTTGAACGACATCGCCTTGCCCTGCACCTGGTAGGCCTCGGCCCACCACGACGCCGACCCAGGGATCCGATAAGAGGCACCGGTCTGATGCGGGTTCTCCCCATAGCGAAGGGTCGCCACCTTCTCCAGCGGGATCACGAGACTGTCGGGGAGCTCCTGGTCACGCTGAAACCAACCGACTATGGCGGCGTCGTACGCCGCGGTATGGGCGAATGCCTCCCCGGCGAGTCGGGTGCGGAGCTCGTCGTCGAGCCCGCCCTCGGCGATGGCGGTCAGAACCTCGTCGTACTGGGACGGATCCACCACGATCGCCGTCCACTCATGGTTCTTGGCGGCGGCCCGGACCATGGCGGGACCACCGATATCGATCTGCTCGATGATCTCGTCCGGGGTCACCCCCTGCTGGGCCACCGTCTCCTCGAACGGGTAGAGGTTGCTCACCACCAGTTGGATTGGTGTGATCTCCCGTTCGGCAAGTTGGTCTACATGGGACGGATTACCCAGATCGGCGAGGATCCCGCCGTGGATGTTGGGATGAAGTGTCTTGACCCTGCCGTCCAGCATCTCCGCCGCACCCGTCACCTCTTCGACTGACGTCACCGCGATGCCGCGGTCGGCGAGGAGGCGGGCGGTCCCCCCCGACGAGATCAGTTCAATACCGGCGGCGTCGAGAGCCTCGGCGAACTCGACGAGTCCCGACTTGTCGTATACGGAGAGGAGGGCCCTCTCAACACGAAGTCGCTTCATCGTCTCCGCACCATCCGGCCGACCACGTCGAGCCGACCCGATGCGAACTCCTCCACCACCTGTGGGTACAACACGTGCTCCTCCTCCTGGATACGGGTGTGTAGTGATCTCTCGTCGTCGTCGGGAAGGATGGGTACGGCACGCTGGGCGATGATGGGACCATGGTCCACCTCCTCGTCGACGAAGTGCACGGTGACCCCGGTCAGCCTCGCCCCGTAGGCGAGGGCGTTGGCGATGGCGTGCGCCCCGGGGAATGCCGGGAGGAGCGAGGGGTGGATGTTGAGGATCCTCTGCGGGAACCGACGGATGGCCTCCGGGCCCAGGATTCTCATGAACCCCGCCAGCACCAGGCCCTCGGCGGCGAACTCGTCGACGGCGTCACAGATGGCCGTGGTGAAGGAGTCGCGACCGTCGTGACCGGTCCACCTGATCACCCGCGTCGGGATCGTCGCCGACTCGGCCCGCTGCAGAGCACCCACGCCGACACGATCGGCGATCACCCCGACGATGTCCACGTTGGGTGTAGCTGCGTCGATGAGCGCCTGCAGGTTGGTGCCGGATCCCGACGCCAAGACGACCAGGTTGATGATGTTCTCCTAGGAGGCTGGTGTGTGTAAGACTCTACGGCCCGACTCCGTCGAGGACCTCGCCCAATGCCTCGACCAGTTGTTCGTAGTCGGCGATGTGGTTGTAACGCTGTGCCGAGATCCGAATGAGACGGTGGGGCCACCGCGGCCAGATCGGGACGGGGACGACGATGCGGTACTCGTCGAACATCCTCCTCATGAGTGGGGTTGCGTCGTTTGGCCCCAGGATGGGCGCCGGCCCGGAATCGTCGGGGATCGGCACCGCGGCGAGGGATCCGATCATCCCCTCCGGGGCGGGGGAATCGATCTCCAACAACCCGGTGATAAGTTTCCTCGCCTCGAGCACAAGCTCACGGTTGGCCCTACGCACACCCTCCCAACCTTTGGGATGGAGCCCAGCCATCACCTCGATGGCGCGAGGGATGGACAGCCACGCCGTCGGATCATCGGTGCCCATCCAGTCGGCGAGCCTCCTGAACCGTGCCCTCTCCCCGGTGTTCCAACCGTGGGAGACCACAGGTGGGGTGAAGGTCTCCCGATGGCGGGGCGCCACCCACAGGAATGCCGCACCCTTGGGGGCGCACATCCACTTGTGGCAGTTGGCGGCGTAGTAGGAGACACCGAGGGCATCGATGTCGACGGGAACCATACCGGGGGCGTGTGCCCCGTCGATGAGAACCGGGATCGCCCGGCTCTCAAGGGCGGAGACAATCCGGTCGAGGGGGAGGACGAGCCCCGTAGGTGAGGTGACATGGTCGACCATCACCAGCTTGGTGCGGTCATCGACGGCGTGAAGGACACTCTCGACGGCAACATCAGCCGACCCGATGGGAAACGGGACGTCCACCACTACAACCTCGGCGCCGGCCCTGTCGGCGGCGTGTTGGAGCGCCCCCCGACAGGCGTTGTAGTTGTGGCTGGTGGTGACGATCCTATCGCCGGGGTCCAGTTCGAGATGGGTGGCCACTGCGTTGACACCGGTGGTGGCGTTGTGGATGAGGATGAAGCCCTCGGCGTCGGCACCCACAAAGGAACCCAGCTCTTCACGAACCCCGTCGAGGTGGGGTCCCAGCTCCGATGTCATGAACCCGGTGGGGTTGGCCTCCATCCGCTCTCGCCACATCCCTTGCTCTTCGAGGACCGGAAGGGGCGCGGCGCCGAAACCACCGTGGTTGAGATGATTGAGTTTGGGATCCAGGCCCCAGATATCAACCACGCCTACCCCTCGGCGTCTGGAGGCTGCGACAATGGCTGCATGAGCGACATCGAACAGGTCCCGGCCAAGGACTGGGAGACGTGGGTCGACGAGAACGACGCCGTGGTCCTGGACGTCCGCAATCCCGACGAGTGGGCAGCGGCCATCCTGCCCGGTGTGCAGAAGGTCGCCCTCCCCGATCTACCCACCAGTCTCGACACCCTCGACAAGGACCGGTCCCTCCTCGTCATCTGCCGGAGCGGGTCCCGCAGCCAGCAGGCCGCAATTTTCCTCCAATCCCAGGGATACACCGCGGCAAACGCCGCCGGCGGCATGAAGGCGTTGGGTCTCCAGGACTGACGGGGATCACCACTCGAGGAGGACCTTGCCGGACTGGCCGGAGCGGACGAGGTCGAAGGCGGCTTCGTAGTCGGCGGCGGGGTAGCGGTGGGTCACCAACGAGTCGACGTCGAGTCCGGACTGGAGCATGGCGGACATCTTGTACCAGGTCTCAAAGATCCGCCTCCCGTAGATCCCTCGCAGCACCAGGCCCTTGAAGATGACCTCGTCGAGGGCGAGCCTCACGTCCCCGGGAGGTATTCCGAGCACGGCGATCCGCCCTCCGTGGCTCATCGCCTCCAGCATCTGGTTGAAGGCCGACTCGTTGCCCGACATCTCCAACCCAACGTCGAACCCCTCCACCATCCCCAGATCGGTCATCACCCCGTCGAACCCTGAGTCTGTCACGTTGACGGTCCTGTCCACGCCCGTTCCCGCGGCGAGGTCGAGGCGATAGTCATTGACGTCGGTGATGACGACGAAGCGGGCGCCGACATGACGCACGATGGCCGCCGCCATGGCGCCGATGGGCCCGGCCCCGGTGATGAGGACATCCTCGCCCACAACATCGAAGGCGAGGGCGGTGTGGGTGGCGTTGCCGAGGGGATCGAGCACCGCGGCAACGTCGTCGGAGATGTGATCCGGCACCGGGAACACATTCTGGGCGGGGAGGGAGAGGAACTCGGCGAAGGCCCCGGGACGACTGACACCCACCGCGGTGTGATTGTGACAGAACTCGCGGCGTCCCGCCCTGCAATTGCGGCAATGACCGCAGGTGATATGACCCTCCCCCGAAACCCGTTCTCCGACCTCGAGACCCTCGACATCGTCCCCGATCTCGGCGATCTCGCCCATGAACTCGTGACCGACCGTCAATGGCACGGGGACATTGCGTTGCGCCCATTCATCCCAGGAGTGGATATGGAGGTCGGTCCCACAGATCGACGTCTTCAACACCCTGATGAGGACATCATGGGGCCCGACGGTGGGCGCCTCGACGTCCTCCATCCATAGACCGGGCGCCCCATGTGCCTTGACGAGGGCCTTCATTCAATCACCGCGAGATCGCGACCCACCGCGGTGAATGCCTCGACGGCCCGGTCGATGTCCTCGGCGGTGTGGGCGGCCGACATCTGGGTGCGGATCCGGGCCCGACCGCGCGGTACCACCGGGAAGGAGAACCCGATGACGTAGATTCCCCGATCCAACAGACGCGAGGCCATCTCCGCGGCGAGTCGGGCGTCACCGATCATCACCGGGATGATGGGATGACCCTCACCGGCGAGGTCGAACCCCACCGCCGTCACGGCGTCGCGGAATCGGGTGGCATTGTCACGGAGACGGGATCTCAGCTCGTCGGAGGCATCGAGAAGATCGAGCGCCGCCAGCGAGGTGGCCGCGATCACCGGGGCGAGACTGTTGGAGAAGAGGTAGGGGCGGGAGCGTTGCCGGAGCCATTCGACGATCTCGGCGCGGCCGGAGGTGAAGCCACCAGAGGCCCCACCGAGCGCCTTGCCAAGGGTGCCGGTGATGATGTCGACCCTCTCCCTGGTCCCGGTCAGCTCGGGGGTGCCGCCACCACGCTCGCCTACGAAGCCCACGGCGTGGGAGTCGTCGACCATCACCAGGGCATTGTGCTTGTCGGCGAGGTCGCATATAGACGCCAGATCGGCGACGACGCCGTCCATGGAGAAGACCCCGTCGGTGGCAATGAGACGGTGACGGGCCTCCTTGGCCTCGACCAGCCGCTCCTCCAACTCCCCCATGTCGTTATTGGCGTACCTATATCGGGCCGCCTTGCACAGCCTCACCCCATCGATGATCGAGGCGTGGTTGAGGGAGTCGGAGATTATGGCGTCGTTCTCGTCGAGGATGGTCTCGAACAACCCGGTGTTGGCATCGAAGCACGACGAGTAGAGGATGGTGTCCTCGGTGCCGAGGAACCGCGAGATCCGCCCCTCCAGCTCACGGTGCACGGTCTGGGTTCCACAGATGAACCGGACCGAGGCCATACCGTATCCGTAGCTCGAGAGCGCCTCACGGGCGGCCTCGACGAGGGTGGGGTGGTCGGCGAGACCGAGGTAGTTGTTGGCACAGAAGTTGAGGACCTTGGTGCCGTCGTCGAGTGTGATGGTCGCGCCCTGGGGAGAGGCGAGGACCCGCTCGTGCTTGTACAGACCCTCCTCGGTGAGCCCCTCGATTCGCTCGCGGAGATCGGTCATCAGGTCACGTGACATGACAACGACGGTAACGCATCCAAACCGAACCGGTCCCAACCGATCAAATTGACGGTTAGCGTTCCCGTTATGGCCGACGTCTACTACCACGACTACCTACAACTCGATCGGCTCCTCTCCAGTCAGCGTCTTGAAAGCGAGGCAGCGGGGGCGGCACAACACGACGAGATGTTGTTCATCATCGTCCATCAGGCCTATGAGCTGTGGTTCAAGGAGATTCTCTGGGAACTCGACGACGTGATCGCCGCCTTCGGTGAGGACGAGCTCGACGAGAGCGAGATGGGACGGGTCAATGGTCGTCTCCGCAGGGTCACCGAGATCCAGAAGCTACTTCTCGCTCAGATCGATGTCCTGGAGACGATGACATCACTCGACTTCCTCGACTTCAGGGACCATCTGGTCCCGGCATCCGGTTTCCAATCGATGCAGTTTCGTCTTATCGAGAACCGGCTCGGCGTACGCACCGAGGACCGGGTCACCTTCGGGGGCGCCCGATATACCGAGCGTCTCCATGGAGAGCAGCGCCAGGCCGTTATCGCCTCCGAGGACGATCCATCGATCCACGATCTCGTGGCGAGTTGGCTGAAGAGGACGCCCTTCCTCGAAGAGTTCGATTTCTGGACCGTCTATCGGGATGCGGTCCGCTCCATGCTCGAAGCGGACCGCGACATCGTTCGATCCAACCCCGAACTCACCGAGGAGGAACGGGAGGCCCAGCTACGGTCGTTCGACCAGACCTTCCGCCAATACGAGGCCGTCTTCGACGCCGACAAACACGCCGCTCTGGTCGAGTCCGGCGCACGGCGTCTCTCCCATCGCTCCTTCCAGGCGGCCCTGTTCATCAGTCTCTACCGGGACCAAACGGCCTTACACCAGCCGTTTCGACTCCTCGAGTTGCTCATGGACATCGACCAGGGGTTCACGACATGGCGGTACCGTCATGCCCTGATGACCCAACGGATGGTCGGTCGTCGTGTCGGGACGGGGGGTTCGGCCGGTGCCGCCTACCTCACCAGGAACGCCGAGAAGAGCCGGGCGTTCCCCGATCTGTTCTCACTCCCCACCTTCCTCATCCCGAGGGCGAAGCTCCCACCCCTCCCCACCGAGCTGGCCGAGGCCATGCGCTTCCGGTTCGAGACATGAAGGAGCATTTTTCCCGGTTCTTCGCCGCCGACCCGAACCGCCTACATTTCGCCGCCCATTCCCACCATCCCTGGCCCGACGCCAGCTACGAAGCCCATATGCGCTCCTGGGAGATCGCGGCCACCCTCGCCGACTACAAGTGGGACTACCTCTGCGGGGAGGTGTTGCCGCGGGTGCGCTCCCGGGTGGCCGGGATACTCGGGCTTCCCGGCCCGGAAACCCTGACCTTCGCCCCCAACACCCACGAACTCCTCACCAGACTGGTGTCGGCGCTCCCCACACCCACCCGGATACTCACCACCGACGCCGAGTTCCATTCCGCCTCCCGGCAATTCCGACGCTGGGAGGAGGCCGGCACCGTCGTGGTCGATCGCGTTCCCGCCCAGCCATTCGAGACACTGCCCGATCGTCTCACCGAGACGGCGACCGACGACCATAGTCTGGTCTTCTTCAGCCACGTTCATTTCGACTCGGGATACGTCACCCCGGACCTGGCGGCTCTCGTCGGATCACTAACCCCCGACGTGCCGGTCGTGATCGACGGTTATCACGGGTTCATGGCCCTGCCAACCAACCTCTCCGAGATCGCCGACCGCATCTTCTATCTCGGCGGCGGGTACAAGTACGCCATGTCCGGGGAGGGTGTCTGCTTCCTCCATGCCCCCACGGGATGGCTGCCCCGACCGGTCGACACGGGGTGGTTCGCCGGCTTCGACGTTCTTGAGTGCGCCCAGACCGGTGTGCCCTACCCCATGGACGGGGGACGCTTCGCCGGCGCCACCTTCGACCCGACGGGTGTGTTCCGGATGGGAGCGGTTCTGGAGTGGATGGACGATATCGACCTGACCGTTGACGACATCCACCAACACGTTCGCGGTCTCCAGGACCGACTCGTCGACGCCCTTCCCGAATCTCTGACAGATCATCTACTCCCGGGTCCCGAAGCATCCGATCGCGGCAATTTCCTCACCTTTGTCCGGGAGGATGCCAGCACCATCCACAAGACGCTCGCCGCCCACGGGGTTGTGACCGACTACCGGGCCGATCGCTGGCGGGTCGGCATCGGCATCTATCACGATTCCGACGACATCGACCGCTTCGTCTCAGTGTGGGAGAGAGCCTCCCAGTAACTCCCCCACGGCCGTCACCGTGGGCCCCCGTTCCTCGGGAAGGGACCAGCGGCCCGGTGACCTCTCCAGATACACACCCTGCATCCCGGCGCGACGTGCCCCGATCACATCCCAGTCGTGGGAGGCGACCATGACGAGTTGGCCGATATCCTGGCCCAACTCATCGGCCACGTGGCGATAGACGACGGGGTCGGGTTTGAAACGTTGCACCGTCTCACAGGAGAACACGGCATCCAATGACAGGTCCGAGAGCTGATCGGCCAGCATGGACTTTGATCCGTTGCTCAGGGCGAAAACCCGGTTACCCGCCTGTCTCAGTCCTTCCAGTCCTGGGACCACATCGGGGTGCGGCGGGAGATCACGCATCGTCGCCACCACGGACGCCAGCTCGGCACGGGTGGCAGCCACCCCATGCGCTGCCGCCACCATCCCGAGGGCATCCAAGCCGATCTCGTCGAAGTCGCGGTACCTCCCATAGGCATTGACGAGTAGAGAGCCGTGGAGCAACCGGGCGAACCATTCACCGACCGGTGGGGTCGGTCCGAACACCTCGGCCATCGCGGTCGCCACGGGTGCAAGGGAGAGGAGTGTCTCGTTGACGTCGAAGACGAACACCCGATCGCTCATAGGAGCCCCCGAATCGCGTCTGGGACCGGGATGGGCTGGAAGTCGGCATCGGTGGTGACCTGGACCTGAGTCGCCGCGGCCACGGGCCGACCCGTCTCCATCTCGGTGGTTTCGAGACGGATGGTGAACGAGGTTCTGCCGATCCCGTCAACGGCCGCCCGTGTCACCAGGGTCTCGCCGAACCGACCCGTGCTGAGGAAGTCGATCTCCATGCGGCGCAGCACCACCTCGACCCCTTCGGGAATGGCGACATCATCGAAGAGATCGGTGACGGCGTCATCGAAGTAGGTGGCGTAGTTTCCGTTGAAGACGATCCCCTGGGCATCGGTATCGGAGTACCGGATCTTTCGCTCGTACGTGACTGTTCTGGTCATCGATCCGACGGTACCCGATCCTTCTCCATCGACGTACCGCACTTTATTTGACACAAACTCTTTTGAGTCATTATCCTTTGAGCGATGAGTATCGAGACCCGGGCGAAAATCCATGCCGCGCTGGGTGACCCCCACCGTCTATCGATTGTCGATGAGCTGCAGATGGGTGATCGCACCTTTCTCGAGCTGGCCGACGCGGCCGACGTCGATGGCAATCTGGTATCCCACCATCTCAAGGTGCTCGAGGGCGCCGGATTGATATCGAGACGGGTATCGGAGGGGGATCGTCGTCGACGCTACATCTCCTTGCGACGCGACCGACTTCCCGGTCCTATCTCCCCGAGTAGCTCACAGCCCGAATCGGTTCTCTTCGTGTGCACCCACAACTCGGCCCGGTCACAGTTCGCCGCGGCGAAGTGGTCGGACCTTGTCGGTGGGCACGTGGAGAGTGCCGGGACCGATCCGGCGGAGAGGGTGCACCCCAAGGCGGTGCGGGTGGCGGCCGAGTTCGGGATCGCGATCGGTTCGGAATCCCCGAGAGGCTACGACTCGATCGCCATCAAACCCGACCTGGTGGTCTCCGTCTGCGACCGGGCCCGGGAGAGCCGACGACCCTTCGACACACCCTCGGTGCACTGGTCCATACCGGATCCCGTCGCCTCTAACAGATTGGCGGACTTCCGGAGGGCCTTCACCGAGATAAACGAGCGAATCGACTGGCTCTCGGGGTATCACCCCGCCCAGAGCACACCATGACGACCCCGAGACACCCGGAGGAATCGTGACCACCCAACTGACCACCGAACAACAACTCCAGCTACATGAGGCCGCCGAGCGATTGCGACGGGAATTCGACGGCAGTCTCAACACCGAGACCATCGAGCGCTTCATGAACGATTCGATCGACGTCCTGCTGAAGAGGGCCAGCACGACGATGTGGGTACCCCTCCTCGCCGAACGCTTCACCAAGGACCGGTTGCGGTCGATGGTCCGTCTCGAGTCCGATTCGACAGCACTCAATCCCAGCGTCCTCTTCCTGTGCGTCCACAATGCCGGTCGTTCCCAGATGGCCGCGGGATGGGCCCGGCATCTCTCCGATGGGGCCGTTGACGTCTTCTCCGGGGGGTCGGAACCCGCCGACTCGGTCAACCAGGTGGCGGTGGAGGCGATGGCGGAGGTGGGAGTCGACATCGGCGACGAGATTCCCCAGCCGTGGGCGGACGAGATCGTACGGGCCGCCGATGTGGTGGTCACCATGGGATGCGGCGACGCCTGCCCCATCTTCCCGGGAAAGAGGTATGTCGACTGGGAACTCGATGACCCTGCAGGAAAACCCATCGAGGAGGTGCGGGTCATCCGCGACGGGTTGAGGGGTCGGGTGGAGGGTCTGCTCGCCGAGTTGGGAGTCAAGACCGCGTCGTAGGCGGGCACCACGACGCGGCCGGCCTATGGTGGGTCCATGAACTGGACCGAGCTCTCCACGAACCTGGGCGACCTCCTTGGCTTGGAGCACTCCCCCGTGGCGATCACCTTCTCCGAATCGGCGCCCGACGGGTCGCTCCCGGCATTCGACGCCCCCATGTCCGAGCCGACCGAGGATGGACGAAGCGGCCGGGCCGCGGCCCCCTGTGTCTTCTGGATGTACGCCCACGAACGCACCTTCACCACCGTCCCCGAAGACCACGGCAACTGCTCCGTGGGCCGGTTTACCCACGGTCTCGCCGAGGCGGGTGACATCCTCGGCAAGACCGACGTGGCCGCCCTCTTGGATCTGGGTTGGGTCACCATGGAGGCCTTCTCCGGGGTGGCTAGCCTGTCAAGGCGACCCCGTTCCATCATCTACGGGCCACTTGGCGACGGCGAGGGCGATCCCGATGTCGTCCTCCTCCGTCTCCGACCCGCCCAGATGATGGAGTTGGCCGATGCGGTGAGCGTCGACTTCTCCGGGAAGCCACAATGCCAGATACTCCCCCGGGCGGTAGACGACAACATCATCGCCGCCTCGATGGGGTGCGCCCTCTCCAGGGCGCGGACCGGTATGGGCGACGACGAGCTCACATGTGCGGTGCCGGCATCACGGGTCAGCGAGGTCGTGGAGGCCCTGAGCCCGGTGCGTGAGGCCGACGAAGCCGTGATCTCCTACGCCCGGGCCGACAGCCAGCGGTTCTCGGTGTAACCGGAGCCACACGGCCG
>WHUC01000061.1 GCA_009377435.1 Acidimicrobiia bacterium | reverse complement strand
AACTACGGACTCGTCGAGAAGCTCGCACACATAATTACAGTCATTCGGGATGACCGACACCACCACCGACCCCCAGGAACGAGCGATTGAGCTCCGGAAGCGGCTGACCGATTACGCCCGGCTGTATTACCTCGACGAGCCGACGATCGCCGATGCCGATTACGACGATCTCATGCGGGAGTTGCGTTCCATCGAGGAGCAGCACCCCGACCTGGTGACGCCGGACTCGCCGACGCAGACCGTGGGAGCCGGGGTGACGGAATCCACCTTCGCCGCGGTGGAGCACCTCAAACCACTCTTCTCCCTGGACAACGCCGATTCCATCTCGAATCTCGAGTCATGGCTGGCCCGTATGGGCCGCCAGCTCGGAGAGCCCCCGGAGGGATTCTCCTGTGAGCTCAAGATCGATGGGTTGGCGGTGGTGCTGGTGTACGAGAACGGACGTCTGCTCAGGGGGGCGACCCGTGGTGATGGTGTCACCGGTGAGGACATCACCGCCAACCTGCGGACGATCGGCGACATCCCCAGGGTGTTGGATTCGGATGACCCTCCTTCGCTACTCGAGGTGAGGGGGGAGGTGTACATGTCGTACGCCGCCTTCGAGGAGCTCAATGAGCGCCAGGCCGCCGAGGGAAAGCGTCTCTTCGCCAATGCCCGCAACGCCGCCGCCGGCTCGGTCCGGATGAAGGACGGCTCGGTAACGGCCACCCGCAAGCTCGGTATCTGGGTCTACCAGGCGGGGATCATCGAGAACGGGCCCGAGCTCGCCACCCACATCGAGACGATGGAATACCTGGGGTCGCTGGGTTTCGTGATCAACCCGGCCTCGGAGCATCTCAAGGACCTCGAGGCGGTGGAGGAATACGTCACCCGGGCGGAGAAGGAGCGGCATTCCCAGCCCTATCAGACCGACGGCGTCGTGATCAAGGTAGACGACCTCGAACTCCAGGATCGTCTCGGCTTCACCTCACGGGCGCCCCGTTGGGCCATCGCCTACAAGTTCCCCCCCGAGGAACGGACCACGACCCTACGGGACATCATGATCAACATCGGTCGGACCGGGGCGGCCACACCGTTCGCCGTTCTCGAGCCGGTGTTCGTCGGGGGTGCCAACGTCTCCATGGCGACCCTCCACAATCAGGATCAGGTCGCCCTGAAGGATGTCCGGATCGGGGACGAGGTGATCGTGCGCCGTGCCGGCGATGTCATCCCCGAGGTGGTCGGCCCGGTCGTCGCCGGCCGAACCGGTGACGAGAAGGTCTGGTCGATGCCGACCGAGTGTCCCTTCTGCGGTAACCCGATCGTGCGGGTGGACGGCGAGGCGGTGGCCAGGTGCACCGGTGGTTATGAGTGCCCCTCGCGTCTCCGGGAGTGGTTGTTCCATTTCGCCAGTCGGGGAGGCCTCGACATCGAGCACCTCGGATACAAGACGATCGATCTGTTGTTGGAGCAGGACCTGATCTCGGATCCGTCCGACATCTTCAGCTTCGACACCGACGAGCTGCTCGAGGTCGAGGGGTGGGGTGCGACATCGGTCGGGAATCTCCGCGATGCCATCGAGGAGGCCAAGAAGCGGCCCGTGCCGAGACTGCTCACGGCGCTGGGGATCCGGCATGTCGGGGGGACCGTCGCCCGTAGGCTCATCAGACACTTCGGGGGTCTCCCCGCCCTACTGCGGGCAACCACCGAGAAGATTGCCGAGGTCGAGGGGATCGGCGGCGTGATCGCCGACGAGGTGAGGGAGTGGGCCGACGACCTCCAGAACCGTGAGCTGGTCGACAAGCTGGCCGCGGCCGGGGTCCGAATGACCGAGGACGTCGATGAGACGGTGGGCGAGCTGCTCGCCGGGGTCACCCTGGTGGTGACCGGCACCCTCGACGGCTTCGATCGCGACACCGCCAAGACGGCCATCGAGGAGCGTGGTGGCAAGGCGACCGGCTCGGTGTCGGGGAGCACAACGGCGCTCGTCGCCGGTGCGTCACCCGGTGGTGCCAAGGTTCGCAAGGCCGAGGAGTTGGGGGTCGCCCAGATCGACGAGGAAATGTTCGTCCGACTCCTCGCCGAGGGCCCCTCCGCGCTAGGCACACTACTTCCCCCACCCAATCCGTGATGAGTCTCGCCTACCGGATACGGAAGGTCCAGGTGTAGCTGCCGAATTCGGGGACACCGGTCACCTTCTCCCAATAGACCTCAACGGTGTGCTCCCCGTTCGTCCAGTGTGTGATCGAGGGATCCGCCGCGCTGGGCACCCAGCGGTAGGTGGCGGTGCCCTCGATGAACTCGGCGTCGACGGGGAATCCGTCGACCACGATCTGTGCCTCATATCCGAGCTCGAGGTCGACCTCCACCACGGCCTGGAATAGGGCCTGATCGTTGGGGGTAGGGCTTATGGCCTCGATGGGGGTGGGTAGCTCGACGGGGTTGCCACTAGGTGCGAACACGATGGCGAGGGCGATGACCGCAACGGCCAGGGCCCCCAAACCGATGTAGATCATTCGATACATTGATGGCGACGGTAGTGGGTCGTGACCCCGTCTCCATCCCAGCGTGGTCGCCCGTTCGCTAGTGGTGTGTCCCCGAAATAGCTACGCGGTCTCGCCGGGCCTAGACGCCGCTTGCTGCGTCCTCGTCCTAGCCGCACCGCACCGGGTGCGCCGTTGTCCTGCGTCCTTGCCATCGACGCCGATGCCTCGGCGACACCGCGGCATCAATTCAAGGACACACCACTAGTTGTGGTGGAGTGCTTCGTTGAGGCCGCCCCAGGAGCCCGAGCGGGGGACCGCCTCGACCGCACCGGTGGTGCTGTTGCGGCGGAAGAGCATGTCGGAGATGCCCGACATGTCGCGGGCCTTGGCGGACTGGCCGTCGGGGAGAGAGACGATCGTCCCCGCGGTCAGGTAGAGGCCGGCCTCCACGATCGAGTTGTCACCGAGGGAGATCCCGAGACCGGCGTTGGCACCGATGAGACATCCCTCACCCACCGAGATCACCTCCTTGCCACCACCGGAGAGTATCCCCATGATCGATGCCCCCCCACCAACGTCGCTTCCCGCCCCGACGACCACACCCGCCGAGATGCGACCCTCGACCATGGAGGCCCCCAGGGTTCCGGCGTTGAAATTGACGAAACCCTCGTGCATCACGGTGGTGCCCTCGGCGAGATGGGCACCGAGCCGTACCCGACCGGCGTGGGCGATGCGGACCCCTGAGGGGATCACGTAATCGGTCATCCGGGGGAACTTGTCGACCCCGTGGACACCGCGAGGGCGACCGGTGGCACGGAGACGACCTCGGGTCGTCTCGAAATCGGTGGGGGAGCATGGGCCCGACTCGGTCCACACCACGTTGTTGAGGACCCCGAATATGCCGCTCATCGAGATCTGATTCGGTCGGACGAGACGATGGGAGAGCAGATGGAGACGGAGATAGGCGTCGTAACCGTCGGCGGGTGGTGTGTCGAGATCGGTGATCGACACCTCCACCGCCTTCATGTCGACTGCTCGCTCCTCGTCCCGGCCCACGAGGTCGGTTAACCCTCCCGGGTCGGGCATCTCTGTGGCGCCGGGCCCCATCCCGGTGGCGTCGAATTCGTCGAGAGTCCCCACCCGGGGTGCGGGGAACCAGGTGTCGAGGACCGCGCCATCGTGTGCGGTTGTGGCGATACCGAGGCCCCATGCTGTCTTTGTCGTCATCGCAGCAAGGCTAACGACCTCCACCGCGGTCTCCGTTCCCGACGGTCATCTACCGTGAGCGGGATGGACGCAGCCGAATCGCTGGTAGAGACGCTCCGCTGGTTGGTCGATATCCCCTCCGAGACCGGGGACGAGGATCGGATCTGCACCGCGGTCGCCGAACGGCTCGGGAACCACCCCTCACAGCGAGTCCGTGAATCCCTGGTCGTGGGTGCGCCCGACGGCCGGCCCAAGGTTCTCCTCGCCGGGCATCTCGACACCGTGCCCCGCCAGGGCCAGGGGCCGGCCCACATCGCAGACGATCGTCTCTGGGGTCTGGGTTCGGCCGACATGAAGGCGGGTGTGGCCACCATCATCCACCTCCTCGAGGATCCGACCGTGACCACCGGTCCCTACAACGTCATCGCCGTCTTCTATTCGGGGGAGGAGGGGCGTTATGCCGACAACCAGCTCGCCGATGTTCTAACCGGGCATCCCTTTCTGGCCGATGCCTCCTGTGCGGTGGTCCTCGAGCCCTCCGATGGCGAGCTGCAGTACGGCTGCACCGGGGCCATCAACGCCACGGTCACCTTCCGGGGGTCGTCGGCGCATTCCGCCCGACCGTGGTGGGGCGAGAACGCCATTTCGAAGGCGGGGGAGTGGTTGGCGGGGATGCACCGACTTGAACCCGAGGACTACGAGGTCGACGGGATGGTATTTCGTCAGGTTGCCTCGGTGACAATGGCCGAGGGTGGGATCGCCCGCAATGTGATTCCCGCCGAGTTCCGGTGCAACGTCAATCTCCGATTCACACCCGACAGATCGGTCGACGATGCCCGCAAGGAGCTGGAGCGGCTCTGTGCGGTAGCCGACGAGATCGAGATAACCGACATCGCCCCTTCGGGTCCGGTGGATTCTTCCCATCCTGTGTTCGTCGCCCTCGCCGCCAGGAGCGGGGCGAAGAAAACGGCCAAACAGGGGTGGACCGATGTCGCCCGGTTCGGCGAGATCGGCGTCCCGGCGGTGAACTTCGGACCGGGGGAGACCTCGCGGGCCCACCAGGTCGACGAGTCGGTGCCACTCGACCAGTTGGCCGCGGTGTGGAGTGCGCTACGGGCGACCCTCAGCGGAGATCGATAGTCAGGGGATAGGTTCCGGTCCCGCTGGTGAGCCAATTCGCCCATGCCACCACACCGTCGTTCGTGGGGCGGATGAATAGGTCCATGGGCCTCGCCGAGCTGAGGAGCAGTGTCCGGGTACCGTCACGCATCCGGAAACGGTGCCCGGATCTGCTCATGGTCTCGGAGAGGCTTATCCAATCGGAACCATCGACACGAATCTCGGGTGTTGTCGGATCGAGTGCGAGTCGGAACTCGGGGCCGACCCTGTGGGTGGCGAGGTCGTCGAATGTGTAGACCATCTCGACCCGGCCTCGGTCGAAGGTGATTTCGAGACTCACCGACTCGTCATCGGTGTGAAGTGTGGCCGAGGCCACACCCCGGCGCTCGTGGACCTCGGAGATCTCCCAGTCGGTGGTCCGTGCCGGTGTCTTCCCTTCGAAGGTGCGCAGAAGGGCGCTGTCGGGCTCGGCCTCATCTTCATTGGCCATGGCGAACACCGACCACCCCTCGGGCTTGTAGTCGAGGCACACGATCGAGCCGGCATCGGCGTCGATGACCGTCGAGAAGTCCGGTGTCTCGGCGACGATCTCCTCGAGTCCGTCGGCATCCCAGTCACGCCGACGAATCCGCGACCAACCGTCACCACGGAGTAGATCATGGTCGAGCTTCCTTCTCACCTCGAGGAGCGAGGTGTGCGCCTCCCTCAGCCCGTTCCCACCGTCGAGATTCCCGGCGCCGATAGCCGACAGCACCGGGTCGACGAGTTCGGGTCGCAGCCTCTCCGGGAGTCTGTTGGCGATTCTCAGCATCTTGCGATGGAGAACCTCGAGATCGTGACTCCTCTCGATGTCGGGGCTGGTCAGCTTGGCTCGGCCGCCACCGGGGACGATGTCCGTGATGGAGTTCGGCGACCTGGGGAGCAGGGCCGCCACCTCGGAGGGCCCCACCACACGGGCCGTGAGACCGGGGAAGGCCGTGTCCGCGATGGGAACCACGATGACCACGATGCCGTGGCGGTCGACCGCGACCGGGCCCTGCGGTGGTGTGGCGAACCGGGCCGAGTCGACAAAGAGGAGGTCGATACCAAGCGAATCGGCCACCCGGGGTATCTCCGGGTCCCAGTCGTCGCCCATCCAGAGACCCGTAGGCTCAATCCCCGAGTCGAGGTAGGCCTGACGTTCCCGTTCGACGGAGAGGGTTACCAGGCCGGGGGGAAGGCTGCCGAGACGGGGATCCGACCACCCGCCGGCGATCCACCCGACCGACTCGAGGGAGGCGAGCTGTGATGACTTCTCGGTCCTCGCCCACTCCACAACGGAACCGGGGATCCGGAGCATCCAGGTCCCGCCGTGACCCTCCTCGGCCACCTCCGCGGCGGCGTCGATCCGCTCCGACCAGACCTCGGGGCCGTCGCGGTGGGGGATTACAACCACGGGCAGGATGTTCATCGCTAACAGTTTGGTCAGCAGAGACGTCGGGTGTGAACCATGACCCGCTGGCTCGCTCTGACCCTCGCCAACGTTATGAGACAGGGCACTAGCCTTTGTCGGGCCATGGCCATTGAAATCGACATCGCCCACGTCGCCCGTCTCGCCCGGTTGGATCTCGACGAGGACCAACTCGCCCATTACGGGGCCCAGCTCGACGCCATCGTCGCCTACGCCGCCGAGGTGCAGGCGGTGGACACCAGCGACATTCCCGAGATGAGCCACCCCATGGGGATGGAGAACTCCTTCCGGGACGACGTCGTGGTGCCCTCACTCGACCGCGACCAGGTACTAGAAATGGCACCCGCCCAGGAGGACGGTGCCTTTCTCGTGCCGCCATCACTGGGAGACGAGGCAGAAGAGGGCGACGAGTCATGAGTCTCGCCGATCTCAGCATCACCGAGGCGGCCGCCGGGCGCCGCTCGGGTGATCACAGCTTCGTCGATCTTTTCGACGCCGTCCTCACCAGGGCCAATCACACCGAGGCCCAGCTCCACTGCTATCTGGTCATCGACCACCGGGGGGCCCGGGCCGCCGCCGAGACGGCCGATGGCGAGCTCTCCGCCGGCACCGACCGGGGGCCGCTCCACGGCATTCCCATCGCCATCAAGGACAACATGAACATCGATGGCCTGGAGACCACCTGCGCCTCCCAGATCCTCTCGGGATGGGTTGCCCCCTACGACGCCCACGTCATCACCCGGCTCAAGGAGGCGGGTGCGGTGCTCGTGGGCAAGACCAATCTCGACGAGTTTGCGATGGGATCCTCAACGGAGAACTCCTCGTACGGCGCCACCCGCAACCCCTGGGACACCACCAGGGTTCCCGGCGGCTCATCGGGTGGGTCGGCCGCCAGTGTCGCCGTGGGGTCGTCGTTCGCCGCCCTCGGCTCCGACACCGGTGGGTCGATCCGTCAGCCCGGGTCCCTGTGTGGCGTGGTCGGGCTCAAACCCACCTACGGGACGGTGAGCCGTCGTGGGCTGGTCGCCTTCTCCTCGTCCCTCGATCAGATCGGGCCCCTGGCCCGCAATGTGGAGGACTCCCGGATCCTCCTCGAGGCGATCTGGGGTCACGATCCCGGGGATGCGACATCGTGGAATGGTGACTACCCCGACATCTCCGCTCCCCGGGTGGATCTGAGAGGCCTCCGGGTCGGTGTGATCGACCAGCTCTCCGGCGATGCCTTCGAGGAGGCGGTGTCCGATGCCACCCGGTCGGTCCTCGATGGCCTCTCCGACGAGGGGGCCGAGGTGGGGGAGGTCTCGCTCCCCGGGTTCGATGTCGCCCTGGCGGCCTATTACCTGGTCGCCCCTGCCGAGGCATCGGCCAACCTGGCCCGGTTCGACGGGGTCCGCTACGGGCTCCGTGAGGACGGGGCGACGTCGGAGGAGATGATGAGGGTGACCCGGGCCACCGGTTTCGGGCCCGAGGTCCTCCGTCGCATTTTGCTGGGTACGTTCTCGCTGTCGGCGGGGTATCACGACGCCTTCTACGGGCAGGCGCAGCGGATCCGCACCCATCTCACCGCCGAGATGAACCGCGCCTACGAGGAGTACGACGTGCTGGTGTCACCGACCTCACCGACGACGGCCTTCGAACTCGGCGCCAGGACCGCCGACCCCCTCTCGATGTACTTCTCCGACGTGGCAACCGCTCCCTCCAATCTGTCCGGTCATCCCGCCATCTCGGTCCCTGTCGGTCTCGACGAGGGGGGGTTGCCCATCGGATTCCAGATCCTCGCCCCCGCCTTTGGCGAGGAGCGGATGTTCGCCGTCGCCGCCGAGGTGGAGCGGCTGGTCGGTTTCGACACCAGGCCCGTTCTCGCCGCGGAGCTGGCGTGAATATGACCTGGGCGCCGGTGGTCGGGATCGAGGTCCATGTTGAGCTGCGGACCCTGTCGAAGATGTTCTGCGGTTGTGCGGTGTCGTTCGGCGGGGCCCCCAATACCAATGTCTGCCCCACCTGTCTGGCTCTCCCCGGTGCCCTGCCCGTGCCCAACCGCACGGCGTTGGATTCCATCGTCGCCATCGGCCTCGCCCTCAACTGTGACATCAACGAGCACTCGATCTTCCACCGCAAGAACTACTTCTACACCGATCTTCCCAAGAACTACCAGATCTCGCAATTCGATCTTCCCATCGCCACCGACGGCTGGCTGGAGGTCGACACCGGTGAGGGCCCGCGCCGGATCCGTATCGAGAGGGCCCATATGGAGGAGGACACGGGCAAGTCGACCCACGTCGGTGAGGGCGGTCGGATCCACACTGCCGAGAAAACCCTGGTCGACTTCAACCGTGCGGGCACACCCCTGGTGGAGATCGTCTCCC
Organism: Acidimicrobiia bacterium; assembly: GCA_009377435.1. GTDB lineage: Bacteria > Actinomycetota > Acidimicrobiia > Spongiisociales > ZC4RG35 > WHTL01. The sequence continues at coordinate 2,791 of WHUC01000061.1, read as the reverse complement.
GTCCCGATATCCACAGTGCCGTTGAGGCCCGGGCGTACGCCCAGGAGCTGAGGGCCTTGGTCGTCGAGCTCGGTGTGTCCGACGCCCGGATGGAGGAGGGGTCGATCCGTTTCGACGCCAACGTGTCGATCCGTCCCCATGGTGACAGTGAGTTGGGGACGAAGGTCGAGATCAAGAACATGAACTCGTTCCGGTCCCTGGAGCGGGCCGTCGATCACGAGATCGGTCGCCAGATCGGGGCGATGGAAGCCGGGAAGCCCATCGTCCAGGAGACACGCCACTGGGATGAGGCTGGGGGGCTGACGACATCGATGAGGGGCAAGGAGGGGAGCAGCGACTACCGCTATTTCCCCGATCCCGACCTGGTCCCGCTGCGAATCGACGAGGAATGGATCGAGAGGATCCGGGGGACGCTCCCCGAACTTCCCTCTACCCGGCGCCAACGCTATCTCGGTCAGGGTCTCGACAGCCACAGCGCCGGGGTGCTGGCCTCCTCGGATGCGGATTTGCGCTCCCTCCACGATGATGCGGTCGCGTCTGGTGCCGACCCGACGGCCTCGGCCAATTGGATAACCGGCGAGATCACTGCATGGATGCGGAGGACCGAAACCGAACCGGGAGACCTCGATCTCGATGGGGCGAGACTGGCCGAGATGGTGGGAATGGTCGCCGATGGCGACCTGTCCGCTTCCGCAGCCAAGGACGTTCTCGACGGGGTCCTCTCCGGTGAGGGTGGACCCCGAGAGGTCGCCGAGGCCCGAGACCTCATCCAGGTGTCCGATCGGGCTGCCGTCTCCGAGATCGTGGGATCCGTGCTCGCCGACAACCCCGAGGCGGTGGCCCGGTACCGCGATGGCGAACACAAGGTGGTCGGTTTCCTCGTCGGCCAGGTTATGCGGGCCAGCGGTGGCAAGGCCGATCCACAGCTCGCCAACGAACTCCTCAGGGCTCAGCTCTCGGGGTAGCGCAGCGCGGTCTCGGCATCGTTCTTGCGCGCGAGAACGGTTGTCTTCGATAGGATCTCTCGGTGGGATTGGGTCGCATCGGCTAGCTTGGGGTCAATGTTCCGCCACACCAAGATCGTCGCCACCATCGGGCCGGCCACCGCCAGCCGGGAGGGGATCCGTTCGTTGATCCGTTCCGGAATGAACGTCGCCCGGATGAACTTCTCCCACGGCGATCACGCCACCCACCGTGAGGTGGCGTCGTGGGTCCGGGAAGAGGCGGAGGCGGAGGGCCGTCCGGTCGGGCTTCTCCAGGACATCCAGGGTCCCAAGCTCCGGGTGGGGTCGTTCGCCGCCGGTGCGGCGCAATTCGCCAGTGGCGATCGGGTCCGTCTCGCCCCTGAGGACGTCCTCGGGAGCGAGTCGGTGATACCCGTCGTCTACGAACGTTTGCTCTCCGATATCGATGTCGGTGATCGCGTCATCCTCTGTGACGGACTCCTCCGTCTGGTCGTCACCGAGGTTGCCGAGGATTCCCTGGTCGCCGACGTGGTATTGGGTGGTGTGGTCAGCGATCACAAGGGTGTTGCCTTCCCCGACAGCGAGCTGACCGTGCCCTCCCTGACCAAGCAGGACCTCGCCGATCTCGAGTACGGCAAGGGGCTCGAGGTCGACTACGTGGCGGCATCGTTCGTCCGCAATGGTGCCGATGTGGAGAGGGTCCGCGAGCTCGCGGGGAACGTTCCCGTGATCGCCAAGATCGAGCTCGCCGTCGCCTACGAGAACCTCGACGAGATCCTGAAGGTGGCGGCGGGGGTGATGGTGGCCCGCGGTGATCTGGGTGTGCAGCTCCCCCTGGAGCGGATTCCGCTTATCCAGAACGACATCCTCCATCGGGCCAACGCCGCCGGCCGGCTCACCATCACCGCCACCGAGATGCTGGAATCGATGACACACGCTCCACGTCCCACCCGCGCCGAGGTCACCGATGTGTCGACGGCGGTCCTCGGTGGAACAGACGCGGTGATGCTGTCGGCCGAGACCGCGATCGGGGAGTATCCCAACCGGGCCGTCGAGGTCATGGGTCGGATCTGTCAGACGGTCGAGGATGACGCCCTCCACCAGCCCGACCGCCGACTTCCCTTCTTTGGGGCCCGGGACAAGAAGGCATCGGCGGTGTCGCAGGCCGCCGCCGAGACCACGGACCGGCTCGACATCGACACCATCGTTGCCTTCACCGAGTCGGGAAATACCGCTTTCCTCATCTCCAAATACCGGCCTCTCGCCAAGATCATCGCCTTCAGCCCCATCCGTCCCACACTCAATCGCATGGCACTGTACTGGGGGGTCCAGCCGTTCTTTCTCGACCGGTACGAATACACCGACCACATGATCGCGGCCGGCGAGGCGTTCGTCGAGAAAGAGGGTCTCGTCGAACGGGGCGAGGCCGTGGTGATAGTCGCCGGGGTACCCGCGAACCAGCAGGCATCGACCAACCTGGTCATGGTCCAGTACATCGGCGAACGGGACCAGGGCACCGATTCCCACCTCATGGGGGAGTTACCCGGCGAGGACTCCTGAGAAGAGGAGGGCCCGAATCGGAGTGATGACCGCTAGAATCGGCCCCCATGGGTCAGACGATCGAGATCAACAAGACGACCACAATAGGCGACATGCTCATCGTCGACACCGACAGGAGCCTCACCGGTCAGACCGGCAACTCCTTCGTCCGTGACGGCGACCACGGCGACTTCGATGGACAGCTCGCCGCCCGGCTGTTCGAGGCGGATCCCGCCATCGACCATGTCCACGTGCTGTCGAACACCGCAACCATCCGCCGCAGTGGT
>WHUC01000060.1 GCA_009377435.1 Acidimicrobiia bacterium | reverse complement strand
GGGGCATGCTCGACTCCCTCGATCCCGACCCCAGACTCCCCATGGAGGTGCATCACTCATGAAGGACTCCCCTCGCGCGGTCGAGTGTGTCGTGGGTCGTCCTGGTTAGGTCAGGTTGCACACTCGACCTGGTGGGGTGGTGGTCGTTGATCGAGTGTGTCGTGGGTCGTCCTGGTTAGGTCAGGTTGCACACTCGACCTGGTGGGGTGGTGGTCGTTGGATAAATAGGTCGGGTTTGGTCCTCGGTAGCTGGCGCCCCTATGATTTGTCCCGATCGCGTTTCGCGGACGCGTCATCGCGCCTCCCATTCGGGAAGCGCCACGGCTCCCGATTCCCCCTCCCGGGGTTTCACCATGCGACCGTAGACGATGGCGACGTTCGGTATCGACCAAACCCGCGACGTGCCCCGGTTGGGCACCTCTCGCCAGGTGGTCGCATGACACTTCGCTGTGCTCCTGCGTCACCCCTGGGCCGAGAGGATCTTCGGCAGGGCTCGGTCGAGAGACAGACAGGAAAGACAGCGTGGCACAAAACGAACGCAAAATCCGGATCAGGCTCAAGGCCTACGACCACAACGTCGTGGACGAGTCCTCGCGCAAGATCGCCGAGACCGTGATCCGGACCCAGGCAACCATCAGGGGTCCGGTACCCCTTCCCACCGAGATCCACCGTTACTGCGTTATCCGCGGCCCCCATGTCCACAAGGACGGCAGGGAGCACTTCGAGATGCGTATCCACAAGCGTCTCATCGACATCGTCGAGCCCACCCCGAAGACCGTGGACTCACTGATGCGACTCGAGCTCCCCGCCGGGGTGGAAGTGGAGATAAAGCTGTGAAGGCCGTAGTCGGGGAGAAGCTGGGGATGACCCAGGTGTTCGACGAGGAGGCGCGGGTTCGTCCCGTGACCGTCGTCAAGGCCGGTCCCTGTCATATCACCCAGATCAAGCGTATGGACACCGATGGCTACGACGCCATCCAGATCTCCTACGGCGCCATCAAGCAGAAGAGTGTCAACAAGCCGGCGGCGGGTCACTACGCCAAGGCGAAGGTGACGCCGGCCCGTCGTCTCGTCGAGGTGCGGGTCGACAACCCCGACGATTACGAGGTTGGTCAGGAATTGCAGCTCGACGAGCTTTTCGCGGTCGGGATGCGGGCCGATGTCACCGGGATATCGAAGGGGAAGGGTTTTGCCGGTGTCATGAAGCGTCACAACTTCAAGGGGTTGGGAGCATCGCACGGTACCCACAAGAAGCACCGTGCCCCCGGCTCGATTGGCGCATGCGCCACCCCCGCACGCGTCTTCCGTGGCAAGCGCATGGCCGGTCGGATGGGGGGCGACAAGGTGACGACACTCAACGTCGAGATCGTCGCCGTCGACTCCGAGCACGGATTGCTCCTGGTCGGGGGTTCCATCCCCGGTCCCAAGGGCGCCATCGTGATCATCAGGGAGGCGGTGAAGGCCCGTGCTTAAGGTCCAAGCACCCCTGTACGGGGCCGATGGCTCGGCCCAGGGTGAGGTGGCTCTCGACGCCGAGGTCTTCGGTATCGAGCCCAATCTCGTTGTACTGCATCAGGTGGTCACGGCCCAGCTCGCCGGCGCCCGCTCGGGCACGGCCTCGACCAAGACCCGCGGTGAGGTCCGCGGTGGTGGCCGCAAGCCATGGCGTCAGAAGGGTTTGGGACGCGCCCGTCACGGCTCCATCCGGTCCCCGCAGTGGGTCGGTGGTGGCGTGGCCCATGGACCCAAGCCACGCAGCTACATGCAGCGCACCCCGAAGAAGATGAAGCGTCTCGCCCTCCGCAGCGCTCTCTCGGCCCGTGCCTCGGAATCGGCCGTCCTCGTCATCGACTCCTTCGACTGGAACGAGCCTAAGACGAAGAACGCCGTCTCCCTTCTCGGTATGGTCGGGATCGGGGAGCGCAAGACCGTCGTGGTCCTCGACCGTCTCGATGACGCCGTCGCCCGCTCGTTCCGCAACCTCGGCAACGTGATGGTGATCGAGCCCGGCCACCTCACCGCCTATGACGTCCTCTGGTCGGATCGGGTGGTCCTCACCTCATCGACCGTCAACAGCGTCGGCGGGGCCACGGGAACCTACGCCGTCAGCGAAACCGATTTCGTCCTCGACGACGAGGACGCCCCGGGTGGGGGGCGGGGGAGTCTGGGGAGAAAAGCAGTGATCGATGGAGGTGAAGGGGAATGAAGGAGCCTCGTGACGTGATCCTCGCCCCCGTGGTGTCGGAGAAGTCGTACGACCTCATCGAACGGTTCGGCACCTACACCTTCGAGGTGGATCGACGCAGCAACAAGAGCGAGATTCGCGATGCCGTCGAGGAGATCTTCGATGTCGAGGTGCTTCGTGTGAACACCCAGAACCGCCGCGGGAAGATGAAGCGGACGGGGTACATCAATGCCCGACGCAAGGACGTCAAGCGTGCCCTGGTGACGCTCGCCCCCGGTGACGAGATCGATCTGTTCGGAGTATGAGAGTGCACCCCACCGCAATTACGCTGATGTTTCAACGGCCAGTTGACGCCGCTCGCGGTGTCCTCGTCCTCGAAGCACCGCACCGGGTGCGTCTTCGTCCTGCGTCCTTGCGAGCGACGCCCCTGGCTCGCCGAAACACACGATCGCAATCACGGTGGGGAGCACTCTGATGGCGATAAAGAAACGCAAGCCAACATCCCCGGGACGTCGCTTCCAAACGGTCTCCGACTTCGCCGAGATCACCAAGACGGAGCCGGAGAAATCGCTCCTCGACCAGAAGAAGTCGACCGGTGGCCGCAATGTCGATGGTCGGGTGACGTCGCGCCATCGTGGCGGTGGACACAAGCGTCGGTACCGCATCGTCGACTTCCGTCGCGCCAAGGACGGTATCCCCGCCAAGGTTGCGGCCATCGAGTACGACCCCAACCGAAACGCCCGCGTCGCCCTGCTCAACTACGCCGACGGTGAGAAGCGTTACATCCTGGCGCCCATAGGGGTGAAGCCGGGGGACAGTCTCGAGTCGGGGCCCCGTGCCGACATCCGCCCGGGCAACGCACTTCCCCTCCGCAACATCCCCGCCGGAACCACGGTCCATGCCATCGAGCTCCGACCCGGTGGCGGGGCCAAGATTGCCCGGTCCGCAGGTGCCGCCGTCCAACTGATGTCCAAGGAGGGTGACAAGGCCCTGCTTCGTCTCCCCTCCGGTGAGATGCGAATGGTGCCGCTCGACTCCCGTGCCACCGTCGGCCAGGTGGGCAACACCGAGGCCGAGTTGATCAAGATCGGCAAGGCCGGGCGCAACCGTTGGAAGGGTGTCCGTCCCCAGACCCGTGGTGTGGCGATGAACCCCGTCGACCACCCCCTCGGTGGTGGCGAGGGCAAGTCGTCCGGTGGCCGCAACCCGGTCAGCCCCTGGGGCAAGCCGGAGGCCCGCACCCGCAAGAAGAAGAAAGCGTCCAACCAGGACATCGTCCGTCGTCGGCACAAGAAGGGTCGGAGATAATCATGGCTCGTAGTCTCAAGAAGGGCCCGTTCGTCGACGAGCATCTCGCCAACAAGGTCGAGGAACTCAATCGTCGCGGCGACAAGAGGGTGATCCGCACATGGAGCCGTCGCTCCACCGTGATCCCCGAGATGGTGGGTCACACCATCGCCGTCCACGATGGCCGCAAGCACGTTCCCGTTTACATCACAGAATCGATGGTGGGTCACAAGCTCGGCGAGTTTGCCCCTACGAGGACCTTCCGGGGTCACGTCGATCGTAAGGAAAAGGCGGCACAGAAGGGATGAAGGTGAAAGCACAAGCCCGCTTCATCCGGCAGTCCCCGTACAAGGTACGGCGGGTGCTGGACCTGGTCCGGGGTCTTCCCGTCACCGATGCCCAGGCCATCCTCGGGCTCACCCCCCGGGGTGCGGCCCAGCCTGTGAGCAAGGTTCTCGGCTCGGCCGTCGCCAATGCCGAGCACAACCACGCCCTCGATGCCGAAGAGCTCTATATCGCAGAGGCCTTCGCCGACGAGGGCCCCACCCTGCGGCGGTTCCGGCCCCGCGCCCGGGGACGGGCTACCCGGATCAACAAGCGCACCAGTCATATCACCGTCATCATTTCCGAGCGGGAGAGGAGTGAGCACTAATGGGTCAGAAGACACACCCCTACGCCTTCCGTCTCGGTGTCGTTACCGATTGGAAGTCGAAGTGGTACTCGGACAAGCACTATGTGGAACTGGTCAACGAGGATTGGCGGATTCGCGAGTACCTGCGTGATGAGCTGACCCGCGGTGCCGTGGCGCGAATCGACATCGAGCGCACCCGCGACCGTCTCATCGTCGACGTCCACACCGCACGTCCCGGCGTTGTCATCGGGCGTCGCGGCTCCGAGGCCGAGCGGCTCCGCACCGCCCTGGAGAAGTTGACCGATCAGCCGGTCAAGTTCAATGTCAACGAGGTCAAGGATCCCGATCTCGACGCCACGCTGCTGGCCCGGGGAATAGCCGACCAACTCGAAAACCGCATCGCCTTCCGTCGCGCCATGAAGCGCGCCGTCGCCTCCGCCATGAAGGCGGGTGCCGAGGGTGTCCGAGTCGAGGCCAAGGGCCGTCTTGGTGGATCCGAGATGGGTCGCCGTGAGTGGTACCGCGAGGGACGTGTCCCCCTCCACACCATCCGCGCCGATGTTGACTTCGGACAGGTGACCGCCCACACCACGGCCGGCACCTTGGGGGTCAAGGTCTGGGTCTACAAGGGTGAGGTCATCGGTGGTCGGGCCATCTCGGGTGAAAAGATCGCCGCCGAGGTCGATCTTGCCACTGGGACCCCGGCTCGTCGTCAGAGTGCCAGGTCACGCGCCGAGGCCGCCGCAACAGAAGGCGGTCGCAAGCCCCGTCTCATCGAAGCCGGTGGCGGCAAGCGGCTCGTCGAGGCCGGCGGCGGCAAGCGCGAGGGGGGCCGACGCATCATCGAGGCCGGCGGGGGACGTCGTCCCACCGCGGCCGAAGCACAGGTCGCCTACGAGGCCGAGAAGGAAGACGTCGATGTCGAGCCCGGTGACGTGGCCACCGAGGCCATCGAGGATTCCGCCATCGAGAGCGCCCCACCCGAGACCGTCGAGGAAACCCTCACCGAGGAGACTCCCGGCGAGGAGACCCCCAGCGGGGAGACAACCGACATGTCGGACGACGAGAGCAGTGACGAGCCCGTCGAGCTCGACGAGGAGACCGCCCAGGCGCTCGAGGAATCCCTGTCGACCGAGGCCGTCGATGAGACCATCGACGACGCCGACGTCTCGACGGAGGAGGAGTGACCGCATGTTGATGCCAAAGCGCACCAAGCACCGTAAGGCCCACCGTGGTCGTCGTCGCGGCGTCGCCAAGGGCGGCACCAAGGTCAATTTCGGTGAGTACGGACTCCAGGCCACCGAGGAGGGCTGGATCACCGCCCGACAGATCGAGGCCTCCCGTATCGCCATAACCAGGGCGATCAAGCGTGGCGGGAAGGTGTGGATCACCGTGTTCCCCGACAAGCCCGTCACCGCCAAGCCCGCCGAGACCCGGATGGGCTCGGGTAAGGGCAACGTCGAATTCTGGGTGTCGGTCGTCAAACCGGGACGGGTCATGTTCGAACTCTCCGGTGTCGACGAGGAACTCGCCCGCGAGGCGATGCGCCGCGCCAGTCACAAATTGCCCGTAAAGACCCGTTTCGTCACCAGGGAGGACTCATGAAGACCTCGAAGATCCGGGGACTCGGCGACGACGCCCTCCGCGCCGAACTCGCCGACGCCAAGACCGAACTCTTCAACCTCCGTTTCCAGTTGGCGACCAACCAGCTCGACAACACGGCACGTCTTGGTCAGGTAAGGGCTGATATTGCCCGCATCAGGACAGTGCTCCACCAGCGCGAGCTCGAGGCCGCCCGTAGGAGGCCGGTGTGAAATACATGTCCCACATCTCGCCGACCAGTCATCGCCGCTGGCGGCGTCCTCGTCCTCGAAGCACCGCACCGGGTGCGTCTTCGTCCTGCGTCCTTGCCATCGGCGCGCCTGGCCGGCGATCTGCACAACGGCATTCCACACCAGCCTCCAGCACCGAGAGAGGTGAATGATGGTTGATACAGACACCAGGGGACGCCGCAAGGTCCGCGTCGGGGTGGTCATCTCCGATGGACGGGACAAGACCGTCACCGTCGAGGTGCCCCAATCCTTCGCCCATCCCCGCTACGACAAAGTGGTCCGGAGGAGCGCCAAGTTCCACGCCCACGACGAACAGAACGACGCCAAGGTCGGCGACACCGTCCGCATCATGGAGACGAAGCCGATCTCGAGGCAGAAGAAATGGCGGGTCGTCGAAGTGGTGGAGCGTGCCCGATGATTCAGCAGGAAAGTCGTCTCAAGGTCGCAGACAACTCGGGGGCACGGGAAGTCCTTTGTATCCGGGTGCTTGGCGGCTCGGGTCGTCGTTACGCCAGTGTGGGCGATATCTTCGTCGGCACCGTCAAGGATGCGACCCCCGGTGGCAACGTCAAGAAAGGTGAGGTGGTCCGCGCCGTCGTCGTCCGCACCCGGAAGGAGCGTCGTCGCGATGACGGGACGTACATCCGCTTCGATGACAACGCCTGCGTGATCATCAACGACAACCAGCAACCCCGGGGGACCCGTATCTTCGGCCCGGTTGCCCGTGAGCTCCGTGACCGTCGGTTCATGCGGATTGTGTCCCTGGCACCGGAGGTGTTGTGATGAGATTGAAGACAGGAGACAGGGTCAAGGTCGTCTCCGGCAACGACGCCGGAAAGACCTCCCGTGTCTCACGCACCATCCCCTCCAAGAACAAGATCGTCGTCGAGGGCGTGAACACCGCCAAGAAGCATCAGAAGCCCACCAGGGACACGATGCAGGGAGGGATCATCGATCGGGACATGCCGATCAACGTCTCCAACGTGATGATCGTATGCGACGACTGTGGCCCGACCCGTATCGCCCACAGACTCGACTCGCGGGGCCGCAAGATCCGGGTCTGCGCCAAGTGCGGAGGTGACTTGTGACGACCGTGATTTTCCAACCCACCCACCCCACACCCGCCATGGGCGCGGCTGAGCCCGCGATTCACGGATTCGAGGTGCGTCCATGACCGCGACCGCACGGCTGGCCGAGCGCTATCGCGACGAGATCCAGACCGAACTCGGCGAGAGGCTCGGCATGGAGAATCCGATGCGGATTCCCCGTCTCGACAAGATAGTGGTCAACATGGGTGTCGGTGAGGCTCTCGACGACCGTAAGCAGATGGAGTCGGCCGTTGACGAGCTCTCGCTGATCACCGGGCAGAAGCCCCGGGTCAACCGGGCCCGCAAGTCGATTGCCGGTTTCAAACTGCGTGAGGGTGTCGCCATCGGGGCGACGACGACCCTGCGTGGGACCCGCATGTACGAGTTCTTCGATCGTCTCCTCGCGGTGGCGATCCCCCGCATCCGTGACTTCCGCGGGCTCAACCCGAAGTCGTTCGACGGGAGGGGCAACTTCACCTTCGGTGTCAACGAACAACTGATCTTCCCCGAGATCGATTTCGACACCGTATCGACCACACGGGGAATGGACATCACGATCTGCACCACGGCGGACAACGACGACGACGCCCGGGCGCTGCTCGAGGCCTTCGGATTCCCGTTCAGGAAGCTGTGAACGGAGAGGTATAAACAGATGGCAAAGAAATCACTGATTGCGAAAGCGAAGCGCAAGCCAAAGTTCAAGAGCAGGGGATACAACCGTTGCAATCGCTGCGGTCGGGCCCGTGCCTACCTGCGTGACTTCGGGATGTGCCGGATCTGCGTCCGGGAACTGGCATCCCGGGGGGAACTCCCCGGCGTGCGAAAGGCGAGCTGGTGATGGTCGTCGTAGATCCGATCTCTGACATGCTGACCAGGATCCGCAATGCCATGGCGGTCGGTCACGAGACGACTTCCATGCCCTCCTCCAAGATCAAGGAGGAGATCGCCCGGATTCTCACCGAGGAGGGCTACATCGACCGTTACGAGGTCGAGACCGCCAATCCCGGAAAGACCCTGAGACTGGTCCTTCGCTACAGCGAGCGGCAGACTCCGGCGATTGCAGGTCTGAAGCGCATCTCCCGTCCCGGTCACCGTATCTACCGCGGTTCCACCGAAATCCCCCGTGTCCAGGGCGGCCTCGGTGTCGCCGTGATCTCCACGTCCCAGGGGCTTCTCGCCGATCGTGAGGCCCGACGACGGCGTCTCGGTGGCGAGATTCTGTGCGAGGTGTGGTGACATGAGTCGTATTGGACAGATGCCGATCACGGTCCCATCCGGTGTCGACGTCACCGTCGATGGCGCCAACGTGACCGTCAAGGGATCGAAGGGCGAGCTGAGTCGCCGATTCCACGACAAGGTCAAGGTCTCGGTCACCGATGACGAGGCCAGTGTGACCCGTGGCGATGATTCCCGCGAGGCCCGTGCCCTCCACGGTCTGACCCGGGCTCTCCTCGCCAACATGGTCACCGGTGTGTCCGAGGGATTCAAACGGGAACTGGAGATCCAGGGCGTCGGTTATCGCGCCAGCCTCAAGGGCCGCGATATCGAGCTGCTGGTTGGTTTCAGCCATCCGGTGCAGGTCAGCGCTCCCGAGGGGATCGCCTTCGAGGTGCCCGAGCCCACCAAGATCACCGTCACCGGCATCGACAAGGAGAAGGTGGGGCAGGTCGCGGCCAACATCCGCGACATCCGTCCCCCCGAGCCCTACAAGGGCAAGGGAATCCGTTACGTTGACGAGTACGTCCGTCGCAAGGCCGGGAAGGCAGGTACTGCCTTATGAAAGGCACGAGAACACAAGCCAGGAAACGCCGCCACACCCGGGTGCGTCGCATCCTGCGTGGGACGGCTGCCCGCCCCCGTCTCGCCGTCTACCGATCGAATCGCTATATCTACGCCCAGGTGATCGACGACGAGCGTGGTCACACCCTGGCCGCGGCGTCCTCACAGGAGAGCGATCTCCGTGGGTCCACCCTGAGTGTCGACACCGCCGAGCGGGTCGGAAAGCTGATCGCCGAGCGGGCGACCGAGGCGGGGGTGTCCTCGATAGTGTTCGACCGCGGCGGCAACCGCTTCCACGGTCGGATCAAGGCTCTGGCCGATGGTGCCCGTGAAGCCGGACTGGAGTTCTGACAATGGCAGACCATCAATACGACGAACGGGTCGTCCAGATCAACCGTGTCGCCAAGGTGGTGAAGGGTGGACGCAGGTTCTCCTTCACCGCCCTCTGTGTGGTTGGTGACGGGAACGGAAAGGTCGGTGTCGGGTACGGCAAGGCCAAGGAGGTTCCCGCCGCGATCCAGAAGGGCATGGAGATCGCCCGCAAGGAGATGTTCACCGTCCCCATGGCGGGTACGACCGTGATCCACGAGGCGGTGGGCGAGCATGGCGCATCGAGGGTGTTGGTCAAGCCGGCCTCACCCGGCACCGGTGTCATCGCCGGTGGTGCCGTCCGTCAGATCCTCGAGGCCGCCGGCATCCGTGATGCCCTGGCGAAGTCGCTGGGGTCGCCAACCCATCTCAATGTCGCCCGAGCCGCCATGAAGGCGCTTTACAACCAACGGCGCCCCGACGAGGTGGCCAAGCTGCGTGGCAAGCCCGCCGACGAACTGTTCCCACCCGCACTACTCGCCGCCTACCGGTCGACCGAGTCGCTCCGGGCCGCAGGAGAGAAGTGACCGTCATGGCCGACAAAATGCTGAAGGTGACCCTGCGTCGCTCCCTCATCGGGGAGAAGCCCAAGACCCGGGCCACCGTCGAGTCCCTCGGTCTCCGTCGAATCCGCCACACTGTGGAGCGACCGGACACCCCGGGCCTCCGCGGGATGTTGCATAAGGTGCGTCATCTCGTCGAGGTAGAAGAGAAGTAAGGACAGGCACGGATGAGTGAACAAAAGGAACAACTCAAGCTGCACAATCTGAGCCCCGCCCCCGCATCGAAGAAGAAGAGGATCCGGGTAGGTCGGGGTGAGGGTGGCCGTCGTGGTAAGACCGCCGGACGTGGCACCAAGGGTCTCAAGGCCCGTAACAGTCTCCGTCCCGGTTTCGAGGGGGGTCAGACACCCCTGGCGATGCGGCTTCCCAAGCTCAAGGGTTTCAGGAACCCCAACAAGGAGTACTTCGCCATCGTCAACCTGGTGACACTGAACCAGTTCGACGAGGGCACCGAGGTCACGCCAGATCTGCTCCGCTCGAAGGGTCTCGTCCGTCACCGCGGGCGGGTCAAGGTCCTGGCCGAGGGTTCGATCGATCGCGCCCTCACGGTGAGGGCCCACAGCTTCAGTGCCTCCGCGCGGGAAAAGATCGAGGGCGCCGGTGGTTCGGCGACGGTGATCTCCGAGTGAGCCGCGCCCACGCACAGACAGCAGCCGTGGGAGGCTGCCAAGGAAATAGGTAGGTCAATGCTCTCCATCTATCGGAACATGTTCAGGATCCCCGATCTCCGCAAGAAGATCCTGTTCACCCTGGCCATGTTCGGCGTGTATCGGTTCGGTGCCACCGTGACCGTCCCCGGGATCGATCTCGATCTTCTCGAGACCTTCCAGCAGCAGTCGGAGACCGGTGGGGTCTACGGGCTGCTCAACCTCTTCTCCGGTGGTGCCCTCGAGACCTTCTCGGTGTTCGCCCTGGGGATAATGCCCTACATCACCGCATCGATCATCATGCAGCTCCTCGCCGTTGTGATACCCCGGCTCCAGGCCCTCCAGGAGGAGGGAGAGTCGGGGCGGAAGGTGATCACGCAGTGGACGAGATACCTCACCGTGATCCTCGCCCTCCTCCAGTCCACCACTTACACCTGGATGTTCCGCAACGGAAGCGGCATCACCGGTGGTGTGGTCCTCCTCCCAGGGGAGACACCGATAGCGACGATCGTCCTCATCGTGATCACCATGACGGCGGGAACCGCATTCGTGATGTGGCTCGGGGAGCTGATCACCGAGCGGGGTGTCGGCAACGGTATGTCGTTGCTGATCTTCGTCAGCATCATCAGCCAGTTCCCCGCCCAGTTCGGGCTCCTCTGGAGTCAGACCGGTGCCATCGGTGAGGTCATCCGGTTCGTCATACTCACCGTGGCCTTTCTCCTGATGATCGTGGCGATCATCTTCGTCGACCAGGGCCAGCGGCGGATCCCCATCCAGTTCGCCAAGCGGGTCCGGGGTCGTCGGGTCATGGGTGGCCAGTCCACCTACATCCCCATCAAGGTGAACACCGCCGGGGTGATCCCGGTGATCTTCGCCACCTCGGTGATGCTGTTCCCCGCCCTCCTGGTCACCTCGATCCCCTCCAACGCCGGTTGGGTCCAGTCGATCTACCGCTGGGTCAACGACAACCTCGGAGGGTCGGGCACCGGCCAGCTCAGCTGGTGGTACGCCATCATCCTGTTCTCGCTGGTGGTGTTCTTCACCTATTTCTACACCGCCATCCAGTTCGACCCCGAGAAACAGGCCGAGCAGATCCAGCGTCAGGGCGGTTTCGTCCCGGGTGTGCGTCCCGGTCGCCAGACCACCGAGCACCTG
>WHUC01000059.1:9192-11590 GCA_009377435.1 Acidimicrobiia bacterium | reverse complement strand
CCGTGGTTTCCGCGCCGCCGCCGACAAGCTCGCCGATACCCCACCGGACACCATCGCCGCCGCCCTCAAGACGACCGCCATGACCCTGATCTCCAAGGTGGGGGGTGCCTCGGGTCCTTTGTACGGGACGATGTTCCTCCGCATGTCGCAGGCCGCCGATGATGTCGACGACATCGACTCGGCTGGCTGGGCGGATCTCCTCGATGCGGGACTGGAGGGAATCGTGTCACGGGGCAAGGCGGTGTTGGAGGATAAGACCATCGTCGACGCCCTCTCCCCCGCCGTCGACGCCGCCCATGCGGCCGCCGACGCCGACGAGGACCTGGCCACCGCCCTGAGTGCCACGGTGGCGGCGGCCCAGGCCGGGGTCGGGGCGACGATCCCCCTCGTCGCCCGCAAGGGACGGGCCAGCTATCTGGGGGAGCGCAGCGCCGGCCACCAGGATCCGGGGGCGACATCGACCCATCTGATCCTCGAGGCCGCGGCCGACACACTGAAGTGACATCATCGAAAGCACGACAACCGAGCAAAAGGAGAGCCGATGGCCAAGTATGTGATCGCAATCGATCAGGGAACCACCAGCACGAGGGCGATGGTGTTCGACCACGCCGGCAAGGTGGTGTCCAACTCCCAGAAGGAGCACGAGCAGATCTTCCCCAAGGCCGGTTGGGTGGAGCACGACCCCAAGGAGGTGTGGGAGAACACAAAGGAGGTCGTAGAAGCCGCGGTGAGTGAGTCCGGGGCCAAGGACGGCGACATAGCCGCCGTTGGCATCACCAACCAGCGCGAGACCACCGTCGTCTGGGACAGGACCACCGGGGAGCCGGTGCACAACGCCATCGTCTGGCAGGACACCCGCACCGACAAGCTGGTCGATGAGTTCGGGGGCGATGAGGGCCAGGATCGTTTCAAGGCCACCACCGGTCTCCCCCTCGCCACCTACTTCTCCGGTCCCAAGGTCCGTTGGGTGCTCGACAACGTCGGTGGCGCCCGGGACAAGGCCGAGGCCGGAGACCTCGTCTTTGGCAACATGGACACCTGGGTGTTGTGGAATCTCACCGGTGGCACCGACGGAGGTCTCCACTACACCGACGTCACCAATGCCAGCCGGACCATGCTCATGGACCTCGAGACCCTGGACTGGGACGAGTCCATCTGCGAGATCATGGGAATCCCCACCTCGATGCTGCCCGAGATCCATTCCTCGTCCGAGGTGTACGGCGATGCCAAGGCCACCGCCGTTGCCGGGCTGCCCGTGGCCGGGATCCTCGGCGACCAGCAGGCTGCGACCTTCGGCCAGGTCTGCTTCGATGTCGGCAATGCCAAGAACACCTACGGGACCGGCAACTTCATGTTGCTGAACACGGGCACCGAGAAGGTACCGTCGGAGGCCGGCCTCCTCACGACGGTGTGCTACAAGATCGGTGACCAGGAGGCGGTGTACGCGCTGGAGGGCTCCATCGCCATCACCGGCGCCCTCGTGCAGTGGCTGCGTGACAATCTCGGGCTGATCTCGGAGTCCTCCGAGGTGGAGGCCCTCGCCCGCAGCGTCGACGACAACGGCGGCGTCTACTTTGTCCCCGCCTTCAGTGGTCTGTTCGCCCCCTACTGGAAATCGAACGCCCGTGGCGTCATCGCCGGTCTCACCCGGTTCAACAACAAGGGCCACATCGCCAGGGCGGCTCTGGAGGCGACGGCCTGGCAGACCCGCGAGGTGCTCGACGCCATGAACAGCGATTCCGGCGTCGATCTCACCGAGCTCAAGGTCGATGGCGGCATGGTGGTCAACGACCTCCTCATGCAGTTCCAGGCCGACGTCCTCGACGTCCCGGTGATCCGACCCGTGGTCAACGAGACCACGGCGCTCGGTGCGGCATATGCCGCCGGTCTCGCCACCGGGTTCTGGGCCGAGATCAACGATCTCCGTGAGAACTGGCAGGAGGAGAAGCGTTGGGAGCCCCGTCTCGGTGCGGCCGAGCGGGAGAGCCGCTACGCCATGTGGAAGAAGGCGGTCACCCGGACCTTCGACTGGGTCGAGTAAACGAGCGAGATCGGTCCCTTGCAGGGGCGTCCGTGATCGGGATCGTCATCGTGTCTCACAGCCAACCCCTGGCCGAGGCGGTGGTCGAGTTGGCGCGTGGTATGGGGGAGAGTTCCGTCCCCATGATCGCCGCCGGCGGGGTCGACGATCCCGACAACCCGATCGGGACCGACGCCATGAAGGTGACGGCCGCCATCGAGGAGTTGTCCGACAGCGACGGAATCCTGGTGCTCATGGACCTCGGCTCGGCGGTCCTGTCCGCCGAGACCGCACTCGACTTCCTCGATAAGGGTCTGCGGGCAAAGGTGCGGCTCTCCTCGGCGCCCTTGGTAGAGGCGGCCGTGGCCACCGCCGCCG
>WHUC01000059.1:0-8657 GCA_009377435.1 Acidimicrobiia bacterium | reverse complement strand
TGTCGAGACGACCCTGCGGGGGCGGGAGCTTCTCAAACATCCCATCCTGGGCAAGGGGACTGCCTTCACCCACGATGAACGACACGACCTGGGCCTCGACGGCCTTCTCCCCCATAACATCGAGTCGATCGACCATCAGCTGGAGCGGGTCCGGATCGCCATGGATTTGCACACCGACGACCTGGCCCGGCACATCTACCTCCGCCAGGTACAGGAGAGAAGCCGGATCATCTTCTACCGGTATCTGCTGGAGAACATCGACGAGGTGCTCCCCATCGTCTACACACCAACCGTTGGCGAGGCGTGCCAGCAGTTTAGCCGCATCTTCCGGATCCCGCACGGGCTGTTCGTTTCCTACCCCGATGTCGCCCGGATCGATCACATGATCGCCAATTACGGCGCAGAGCGGATCCAGGTGGTCGTCGTCACCGACGGTGAGCGCATCCTCGGTCTGGGCGACCAGGGGGTGGGGGGCATGGGCATACCGACCGGCAAGCTCGCCCTCTACACCGCCTGCGGTGGGCTTCATCCCCGGCGCAGCCTCCCCGTCCTCCTCGATGTCGGGACCAACAACGAGGATCTGCTCAATGATCCCCTCTACATGGGATGGCGTCACCAGCGGATCACCGGCGACGACTACTACGACTTCGTCGAGAGGTTCGTCGACGCCATCTCCCGGCACTATCCCGGGGTGATGCTGCAGTGGGAGGACTTCGCCGCCCACAACTCGATGCCATTACTTGAGAAGTACCGGCACCGGGTGCCGAGCTTCAACGATGACATCCAGGGCACGGCCGCGGTCACCCTCGCCACCCTGATCAGCGGTGCCAATCACACCGGGACGCGTCTCCGCGACCAGAGGATCGTCATCGCCGGCGCCGGAGGGGCCGGATGTGGGATCGCCGATGAGATCGTCCGCTATGCCACCCGCGACGGTATGTCGGTCGAGGAGGCGCGCGCCCGGATCTTCATGGTCGACAGGGACGGTCTCATCCACGACCGGATGAGCGGCCTTTCCAGCCACCAGGCTTGCTACGCCCAAACCACCGAGGGCGTGGGGTCCTGGTCGAATGGGGGCCAGATCTCCCTGCTCGACACCGTCCGGGGCGCCAACCCCGACGTCCTCATCGGTGTGTCTGCCCAGCCGGGGTTGTTCACACCCGAGGTGATCCGGAGCATGGCCGCGGGCACCCCCCGCCCCATCGTGCTCCCCCTCTCCAATCCGACATCGCGCATCGAGGCATCCCCCGGCGACATCCTGTCGTGGACCGAGGGTCGGGCCCTCGTCGCCACCGGATCTCCCTACCCAGGGGTAAGCCAGACCAACAACGTCTACGCCTTTCCCGGTATCGGACTGGGGGCGGTTGCCGCCGGGGTCACCGAGATCACCGATCGGATGCTGATGGCGACGTCCGCCGCCGTTGCCCGGTGCGCTCCCGGCGATGCCCTCCTCCCCCGTCTCACCGACATACGCGACGTGAGCTTCGCCGTGGCCACCGCCGTGGTGACTACCGCTCTGGAGGAGGGGGTGGCCACGGTGACCACCGACGACCCCGAAGCATTGGTCCGCTCCCACATGTGGGATCCCGAGTACCCGACGTTCACCGCCGGACTCTGACACGTTCACAACGGGTCAGGCGGCTACCGGCTGGCCCTGGAACCTCCGATAGACAAAGGTGGTGGCGATAAATGCCACCGGGATCGCCACCAGGAGACCGACCCCGCAGAGCAGGGCCCCCACGGTGGTGGCCACCAAGGTGGCGATATAGAGGACCACGGTCGTGCCCAGGTTCTGGTTGACCAGTCGGAAGCTCTCCTTTATGGCGTCCACCGGCGAAAGACCCCTGTCCAGCAACACATGGACACTGAACTGGGCGAAGAAGTAGAAGATCACCGCCCCGATCCCACACAGGAGCGCGCCGACGAAGCCGCCGACGGCATAGAGGAGGGCGAGGATGAGGAGCGGTCCGAGCTTGTCGGTTGGGAGAAGGTTCCCCAACTCGATGGGCTCACCCTTGGTCAGCCTGAGGGCGGCGTTGACGATCCCACCCTGGATCAGCGCCGACAGCACGAACGCCACCAGGACGTACACCGACATGCCCAGGAAGAACGCGAAGAGGCCCCCGCCAGACACCTGCCCGGTCGCGGGGTCGACTCCGGCGGCGAACACCCCAGCCAGGGGGAGAGACAACAGCCCCAGGACAAGACCGAGAGCGGCGAAGACGAGCATCGCCATCAAGATCGGCCCCATGTTCTGCTGAAACTTCAGCCAGCCGTAGTTGAAGGCGTCGCCAATGCTGACCTGGGCACCTCCGCCCGGCCCCGGTGGGGGGACGTACCCGTCGTCGGGTGGGGGTGGAGGCGGCTCACCACCGGGTGGTGGCGGCGGTGGGGGCGGCTCGTCACCGGGGGGTGGCGGCGGAAGGTTGCCTGAATCGCTCATGTGGTCCCTCTCTCTCCTGATAGGGTCTCGGGGAGTGTAACCACCGAGTACCGTCGACGACGGGTCAGGACTCGCGTCGTCCGGCGAGGATGGCACCGGCGATGACGAAGACCACACCGCCGAGCGCCAGAGGGGCGACCCGGTCGTCGAGGAATACGACTCCGAGGACCAGCGACACCACGGGTATCAGATATGTGATGAACGAACCCCTGGGTCCGCCCACCCGTCCGATGAGCGTTCCCATGAGGGCGAAGGCGACCCCCGTGCCCACCACCCCGAGCACGACCGTGGCCGCCACCGGTCCGATCTCGAAGGAGCTGTCGGAGAGACCGTAGATGCCGAAGGGAGCGGTCCAGATTGTGGCCAGGGCGAGCATCTTGGCCATCACCGTCATCGAACCGTACTTCTGTTGGAGTGGACCGGCGATGTTGACCGACACACCGTAGAAGAAGGTGGCAGCGAGGACCATGAGCACACCGGTCACAGCAGATCCACCGGCACCCGACGCCCCACCGAGACTCACCAGGGCCACCCCGACAAAGCCGATCAGCAACCCCAGCCGCTGCGGACCACGGGTGGGGCGGGCGAAGAAGAGACCCCCGATCAGGGCCGCAAAGATCGGGGTGGCACCATTGAGCAGCCCGGTGACCGCGGAGTTGATGTGCTGTTCGGCGAGGGGGAAGAGGGTGAACGGGATTCCGACCCAGACCACGGAGAGGGCCACCAGTGTTCGTCGATCGCGGGCCTCGATGCGTCGACGGGCCGATGGGAACGCCGCCAGGGCCAATGCCCCCAGCCCCACCCGCATCCAGGTGATCAAACCCGGGTGCAGCGTCTCCAGGCCGATGAAGATGAAGAGGAACGAGGCACCCCAGATCAGGGATACCGCCACGAACAGGCCCCAGTCGGCTGTCTCGAAAGGCGCCCTGTCGGAGCGAACGGCGGCTGTCGCTGGTGCTGTCACGACGTGGGGAACCCCAACCGGCTGGGTTTGGTTGCATGGGTACGGGTCAAACGGGCTCGAATCTGCTTTGGACCGTCCGAGGGGAGAGTCCGGTTATTCGTCAAGTGGGTTTCTTGTCATGTGACAGGCTATAACACCGCGATGTGCACGTCTATCGACGGTTTTTTACTCATCCATTCAGAGCCTCTTAAGGATGGGACTCAGGCGAGGCGGACGCACCTCCGAACTTTTCGAGTTCAACCGGACTGGGTAGCGCTGCGAGCCCAGGGTTGGCGGGGTTGGGGACAGACCACTAGACGTCTCCGTCGATGATCTGGATTGCTGTGGGCACTCCCTCGGGAAAGCGCTTCTTCCGGATGATCTCCTCGAGATACTGCACCTTGCGTTCCTCGGGATCGGCCCACCATTGGTTCCCCATCAGCCTGTCGGGGACATGGATTGATTCATGGAGTAGGAAGGCATTGAGATGCTCCTCGATGGCCTCCAGGTCCCCGGGGTCACCGGCATTGGGGGTGAGCACCATGAGATTGGTCAGGGAGGCCCACACGGGGAATATCGGCTGACCGAGGAAGGAGATCCGACCAAGTTTGGGTGGTGTGACCGCGCTGGAGTCACAAAACTCCCTGCGGTCGACACCATCGGGTCGGACCTGGAGACGGACCGCCCGCCAGCACTCGTTGCGGCTGAGGATGAAGACGTGGTAGTCGGCACCGGCGAACCGTCTCTCCTCGATGATGCTCCGTCGGTAACACGCCACCAGATTCTGTAGGGCGGGATAGCCATCCAGCTCGTCATCGAGATGGAGCGAGGAGTGCCACAGGGCATCGAGGTCGTCGACATCGACCTCGAGGGCATACTCGCTGTAGAGGTGAAGTCTGATTCCGGAATTGGGAAGGGTGACCACCGCCCGGCGAGCCTTGATCTGGTCGGCGAGACGGCCATTCAGGTCGAAAATGGTGTCGGCCGGTCTCAGCTCACGCCAGGTGTCGGAGTTGGTCAAGGTCGTACTTGCCGCGGATTGGACACCCCTATACGACGCCTCCACCGCCAATCCCTCCCTGGCCTCCTTCATATCGATGTCTGTGGTCTCGGCTCGGCACACCGCAGGGACCGCATAGATCATCGGCCCGTCCCGACCCGCGTTGAGAAGCAGACCGAGTATCTCACGGTTTTCCGCGACGAACGTGGTCGCGACCAGGACGACGGCGATGACGAAAAGCGTGGTGACTCTGCGGAGACGCCTCCCCCAGCGTCCCCGCCGACCGGCGGGCGCGCCTTCTACGAAGGTGGGATCCCGCCTGACATCGGGACCCGAACCAGTTGTCCAGTCGGTGGGCACCTTGCGCGACTTCTCTCCGCAGACTCCGCCGACCTCCGTGCCCTCTGAGGTCGGATGTATCCCTCATCGGGCACCCTACTACCAACGTCCCGGCGCGCGCCGGAAGTCTCAGGGAGGTTCACGACGAATCGGACTGAGGTTACGGCAGGAGCGATGCCAGGGGCTCGTCCACCGCGGCCCCGTAGGAGTAGGCGAGCAGCTCCACCGGGTGGACAGCCTCTGTCCCGGTTCCCGCGGTGATCTGCCAGCGACACGTCTCCGAGTCACAGACCGCCACCGGCCCCCCGACCTCGTCGACGAACTCGAAGAGGGGTTTGCCCACCTTCATGGCGATCTCGTACTTCTCGGTCTTGTAGCCGTAGGTCCCGGCGATGCCACAGCAGGCCAGGTCGGAGATCTCGATCTCCAGTTCGGGCACCATCTCGAGCATCTCCGCCGCGGGGAGACCGATGCGATGGCCGCGGTACTGACAGGGCGGGTGATAGGCGAGCCGGAGGGGGATCGGACGCGTCGGGGCGGTGAGATCCCCGGATTGGTGGAGGATGCGCAGATACTCGTCGATGTCATAGGTGGCCGCCGCCACAGCCTGCACGTCGTCGTCATGCAATCCCAAAAGCTCGGGCGCCTCCTCCTTGAGGGTGAGGGTGCATGACGTCGAGGTGCCGACGATGTCGAAACCGCGGCGGACCCACTCCACCAGTGAGCCGACGTTGGAGCGGTGGTACTTCTCGGCGGCTTTGAACTCGCCGTTTGACAGCAGGGGAAGCCCACAGCAATTCTGTTTCGGGAGCACCACCTCGAAACCATTGGCCTCCATCACGGCGACTGCCGCCCCGCCGACGCGGGCCTCGTAGGTCTCGGTGGCACAACCCGCGAAGTAGACGACCCGTCTCTGCCGGTCGGGGTGAGGCGTGCGGGGTCGATTCTCGAACCACCTCTTGAAACTGTGGGTGGAGAAGGTGGGCACTGCCGCAGCCCGATGCACACCGAGCAGCTTCTCCCCAACCCAACGGGCGGGCCCGAACGAGAGGACCGCATTGGCGAGTGGAGCCACCGGTTGACCGAGTCGGCCCAACAGCTCCGGTCGCGCCAGGATGTTGTTACGCAGCCGGTTGCGAAATCCCATTTCACCATCCTTGACCATGACAGCCCGGGCCCGGGCGTTGATCTCGGCGATCTTGACCCCGGTGGGGCAAACCATGTTGCACACCCGACAACCCGAGCAGTAGTCAACGGAATGGTCGGGGCTCTCCTGGTTGCCTCCGCGGAAACGGGCGGCCTGGGGTCCCTCATATTTGGGTCCGGGGAAAAGCTCGGTGACGTTGGCGACCGGACATTCGGTGATACAGATGTTGCACTTGATACACCTGTCCAGGGTCTCCTCGGGCGTCACGGATGCACTCCTGCGTCTCCCATCAGTAGGTCCGCCGCCTTGTACCCGGTGGCGAGGGCGATACCGTCGACCGATTTCTCGCGAATGGCGTCGGTGCCCCCCAGGGTGTGGCCGACGACGGTCACGTTGTCGGGACCCTCGGGTGCCGAGAATCGCCCATCGACCCCGACACCGGAGCGGTATACGGGATGCCCCTTGCCGTCGGCGAAACGGGTCCGGAACCATTCGGACCGCCCCGGGGGTCCGGAGACGTCCAGACCGGCAACGACCTCCCGGAGCGAGCCGTCGTAGCCGGCGACTATCCCACCACCGAGAATCCCCCCCGTGGCGATGACGAAGCGATCGCCCGGGGTCCGATTGGGTCGGGCGGCCGCTTCGGTTAGGACCGAGGTGACCCTGCCGTCCCCGGACTCGATCCCGATGACCTCCATCCCCTCATGGACGCGATGATGGCCGATGAGCTCGACGAGCGTCCGATGTATCCGCATTCCCGGCACCGAGGGCGGGAGGATCGGGATCTCGAAGACACGTCGGCCCAGGGACGCCTCCAACTCGTCGAAGACCTGGCGATGACGGCTCAAACCGAGCACGGCGGGGAATCCCACCCGTTCCTCGGTACCGAGATAGGGCGACACCATCTCGATGACCGTGGCCGTGATGGCGGGGTCATCGAGGGCGTTGGCGATCGTAACGCCGTTGAAGAAGGTGCGACCGGTGACACCGGGTATCGATATGTCAACCGCACGGGCGGTGCCGCCGGAGGCGTTCAGATTCGACGCCACCAGATTGGCCGAGAAGTCGGGGAACCGGTCGAGACCAACGATGAGGGTGGGGGCGGTGTCGTCGTGCCGTCCGCCAACCATCGACCGCGGGGCGAGACAGGTGGGACGGGGACCCCCGGTGGCGGAGATGAGGACCTGGTTGGACTCGATGGTGCCGGAGAGGCCGACCGTGGCAGCGGTCGTCGCCACCAACCAGTCGAGCGAGGCGGCCACACCGTCGACCCCTACCAGGACGTAGGGGTGATCGGGTTGGGTGGCGATCAGGGTCTCGATGGCCGCGGAGGGACTCATCACCCGGCCCCCACCATCGGCGCCGAGGACATCGATGGTGCCGGCGTGCCAGTGGAGGACGCCCCAGCCCTGGCTGAGGACCTCGACCTCGGCGCCGGCCTCGCTCAGCCGGGCACCGACGGTGAGACCGGACAGCCCGGCACCGATGACGATCGTCTTCATGGCCGGTCCTCGGGTTGCTCCAAAGATGTCGTCTCAGGTGGAAGGTAATCGTCGGGACCGAGTGGGGACTCCTGGGGGCCGTCCAGCTCACCGACGGCAAGGACGGAGAGATAGATCAGCTCGTCGAGTCGCTCCTGACGGAGTTGGTCGGTCCACAGGACCGGAATGAGGCCCTTCCACCGCTCCTGGAGGAAGTCACGCAGGGCGACGTTGATCTTGGCCGGCTCGGTGGCCCGCATGTCCTCGAGCATCCCGGCGACGCGGTAGGTGCACCACCCACCCTGACAGGGGCCCATTCCGAGACGGACGTCGCGACGGATGTCGTCGATGGTCTCGGCCCCGTCCCTGATCGAACCCTCGACCATTTCCCTGGTGGCGAGCTCACATTCGCAGATGAGATCGCCGTAGGTGTCGTCCTCCTCGATCTTGTCGAGACGCCCACCGAGCCGATGATGGGACCCGTTCTCCGAACCGGGAAGCACCTCGTCGGCGGTCCGACACGGACGGTCGACACCGAGTTTGGAACAGACCCTGTCCACCGTCACCTCGGCCATCTGACGGTAGGTGGTCCACTTGCCACCGGTGATGGTCACGAAGCCATCGACCCCGTCCCTCTCGGCATGGTCCAACAGGGCGTACGCCCTGGTCACATCACGGGATTCCTCCGTCTTCTTCTCTTGATAGAGCGGTCTGACTCCCGCCCACGCCCGCAGCAGCCGCATCTCCCGCATCCTGGGGACGAGCTGTTCACCCTCCCGCATCATCAGCTCCACCTCCCAGGGCTCTATGGAGAAATGGTCGGGGTCGGCTACCCGCTCGTCGGTGGTCCCGATGACGGCGACGGTCTGGATGGGAACGACGATGTCACCGTCGTCAGGCATCTTCATCCGGTTGACGACGGTGTTCACAACACGGTGGTTGATGGCGATCATGGTGCCCTTGCCGGGGAGAACCTCGACCTCGACCTGGGCGGTCTGGGCGATCTTCCCCGCCCACGCCCCCGAGGCGTTGACGACCATGTCGGCCCCGATGTGGACCTCCCCACCATTGACCAGATCGTGACAGACAGCTCCCACCACCCTGTCGCCGTCGCGGACAAGTCGGGTCACCTCGTGATAGGTTAGGGTCTTGCCCCCGTACTCCCGCGCCGCAGTCGTGTTGGCCCTGGTTGCGAGAAAGGAATCGGCCGAGGCGTCGGGCACCCACTCGCAGTATTCCATGTCCGGGTTGAGGTTGGGCTCCCGTCGCAGCATCTCGGGGATGGGGACCTCGTGGTGCTCGAT
>WHUC01000058.1 GCA_009377435.1 Acidimicrobiia bacterium | reverse complement strand
AACCGCGATGGCCTGGTCCGCCGCCTCCTCGGGGGTGGCATCACCGTTCTCGGCGCTCACCATGTTCTCGAAGAGGGCCGTGAAATAGGGACCGTAGGCGACATGGTTGGGTTGGTAGAAGTTGTGGTCGAGCATGTACAACGTCTCCGACAGCAACCGGTCGTTGGCATAGTCCGGATACTCGGCCTGGGCATTGACCACCCCGAGGTGGGTGCTCTCCACGGCGTGGAGGGTGTTGACCTCCGCCGTTGTCGTCTTGGCGAGCAGCTCACATGCCGGGCCCTGGGTGTCGGCGCCGGTGGCGTCTGGCGAGGAGATCATATAGATGAGCGGGTGCGACAGAGTCGTCCCCCCCTCACCCTCGATTCCGCTGGGCTGCAGGGCATAACCGACGAAGGAGAACAGGAAGTCCTGACCACCCTCGTCGGCGACATAGTTCGTCGCCCAGTCTGCCCACTGCCAGACCCCGCCGTTCCAGAACAGGGCCTGTCCGCTGGAGACGACGTCGTGCCATACCTCGAACTCGGTGCCGATGTAGTTCTCCGGGGTGATGCCCTCCTCGACCACGCGGCGTTGGAAGGCGTACCAGTCGACAACAGCCTGGCGGCTCACCACCAGCTTGTCCTCTTCCTCGTCGTAGAGCCGACCCCCATAGGCGACGTAATACTGGAGGAAGTCGCCACCCTCGGTGGGACGATGCCAGTAACCGAACCCGGGTTCGACGACCCCCTGCTCGACCGCGGCCTTGGCCGTCTCGATCATGTCGTCGAGGGTGAACTCCCCGTCGCGGATGCGGTCGGGGAGCGAGTCGATCTCCTCCTGCGACCATCCCAGCTCGCCCAGTTTCTCCTTGTTGTAGAACATCGGCCGAGCCTCGGTGTCCTGGGGGACACCCCAGATCTGGCCGTCCCAGGTCGCCGAATCCCAGAGACCCTCGATGACGTCGTCGAATTCGGGATGGGCCTCCCGACACTCGCCGAAGGGGATGACGTAGCCGGCCTGGCCCCACACCGCCACGTCCTCATGGCCGGAGACGGCGATCTCGGGGGCATCACCGGCGTCGGCAGCCAGGGTGTACTTCCGTTTGTAGTCCTCCCATCCTGAGGAGTCGTTGACGGGCTCCACGGTGATGTCCCAGGTCTCGATGTCCTCGGCAACCTGAGCCGGGGCGTCCGACCGCCAGTGCTCCACCTCATTCGACATAGACCAAACCGAGAGGTCGACCGCACTCCCCTCCTCGGGACCGGCCAACTCCCCTTCTTCTCCCCCACCACTACCACAGGCAGCCACCACCAGAAGGAGCGCCACCGCCATCGCGACCGGGCGCAATCCCCTCGCCCGACTCCATCGTCTCGTCCCTGCTCGATCGTTCCTTCGCATGTCCTTCTCCTCCGATTCGGCTTCTTTTACCGTACGCCCCGTTGATGGGTTCACCAAGCGGTCATTCCGAGGCTAATCGAAAGCCATTTGGAACGTTCCACATTTTTTCGCGGACGTCCCGCCCGTTCCCGAACCGTGGGCTGAAAGTAACGCCTGGCGTGAGCGCGAGCCCTGGGCTCGCTGGCTGGATCCGACCGCCCCGAACCGTGGGCTGAAAGTAACGCCTGGCGTGAGTGACGCCTGGCGTGAGCGCGAGCCCTGGGTTCGGGTTTTCCACCGGTGGAGCCTTCTAGCTGGTCTGCTCCCGTTCGGTCTCACCATCGTCGTCGGTCTCGGGCTCGGCCCGGGAGGTGAGACGCATCAGATCCTGATAGGCGACCCTGGTGTGTCTCATTCGATCCTTTGCCTCGGCCAGGGTGGCCGGTATGTGGCCATCCGAGGCGATGACGGCCTGATGCTCTACGGCCTCGTCGGCCAACGCCACCAGCAGGTCGATCAATTGCCCGATTCGGCGATCTACCGACTCGGTGACGTCGCCACCCAGCATGTCGGTCTTGTGATCGGCGATGGCGAGGGCCTCCAACCTCTCGATCTCACCTTGAAGTTCGCTCAGGGAAAGCGCTTCGATCCAACCCTGGTCGGCAAGCGACATCACCAAGGCCTCGGCCTCCACCAGACGCTGCCAAGGACCACGAAGACGCTCCGGCAGTCGCCGAACCCGATTCTCGGCCTCCGTCTGGGTCCGGGCGCGATGCTCGTTACGCCGTAACTCCCTCCAACCGCGGCTCCATCTCCACCAGAAGGGAATCATCGGGAGCACTCCGAACCCGATCGCCAGGGCGATCCCGGCAGCCAGGCTGGTGCCGTCGGTGGGGTCGACACCGGCGCCGATCCCTCCCAGCATCCAAAAACCCGTCCAGAGGAGACTGAGCGACCATTTGACCGGGGTGGTCCAGCTGTAACCGTGCACGTCTCTCGCCATATCCAGGACTCCGTCTATCCCGCCTGTTCGCAGGGTACTCCAAGCACCCCGCTTGGTCACTCGAATCCGAGACGATCCAGCGCCCCGGGACGTCTCTGCCAGTCCCGCTCCACCACCACCCTCAGGTCGAGATGGACCTTTGTGCCGAACAGACGTTCCAGTTCCTCGCGGGCCTCGGTGCCGGCGACACGTAACAGCGACGCCCCCTTGCCGATAACGATTCCCTTCTGGCTCTTGCGCTCGACGACGACATCGGCGGCGATGGTGAACAAGCCGTCGTCACGGGTATCCATGTCCTCTACACGCACCGCCAACGAATGGGGCAACTCCTGGTGCAACCGCTCCAGGAACTTCTCCCTGACGATCTCGGCGATGAGCAGCGCTTCCGGTTGGTCCGTCCACATATCCTCGGGGAAGTACATCGGGCCTTCTCCGAGCCGAGACGACACCTCGGACGTAACGATGTCCACTCCGTCACCGGTGCGGGCCGACACCGGGACGTAGGCGTCGAAACCCCATTCGGAGGCGACCGCGAGCTGATCGGCGATCCTGCCGGGGTCGGACGCATCGACCTTGTTGACCACGACGACCACCGGACGGTTGGCGGTGGTGACTCGCTCCGCGGTCAGCCGGTCCCCGGGACCGATGGGTGCGGTGGCGTCGACCACGAAAACGACGACGTCGCACTCCGCAAGGGTTCCGTGGACAATCCCGTTGAGTCGGGACCCCAGCTCCGTCCGGGGCCGGTGGATACCCGGGGTGTCGACGAGGACCATCTGCCACTCGGGGCCGTCATCGCCCCCACGGGTGACCACACCCCTGATGGCACTCCTCGTCGTCTGGGGGCGCGACGATGTGATCGACACCTTCCGTCCCACCATCTCGTTGACGAGGGTCGACTTGCCGACGTTGGGCCGACCCACGACGGCCACGAAACCGGACCTCAAGACCGTCCCTGTGCGATCCGGTCGACTATCACCTCGGTGATGCGTCGGCCCTGCATCCTCATCACGGTCAAGGCCAAGCCACCTGTCTCGAATCTCTCCCCCTCCTCGGGCACCCTTTCGGCGAGGTCGAACACCAGGCCACCCACGGTGTCCCATTCCTCATCGGATACCTCGACATTGATCGCCTCGACGAGCTCCGAGATGGTGAGTCGGGCGTCCACCGCCCATCGGTCAGACGCCACCTGCTCCACCAGCGGGATATCGCTGTCGGTCTCGTCGGCGATCTCGCCGACCAATTCCTCGAGCAGGTCTTCGATGGTGGCCAGCCCGCACACGGCACCAAACTCGTCGACGACGATCACCATGTGCTGTTTGGCGTTCTGCATCTCGGAGAGGAGCTCCCGGGCCCGCTTCGACTCGGGAACGAAGTCCGCCTCACGCACCAGGGCGGCAATGGAGCGGACATCACCACTCCGCAGCAGGTCCTTCACCAGCACAATCCCCACGATCTCGCCGGTGTCATCCACCACCGGGAACCGCGACAGACCGTGTTCGGTGGCAGCCCTCCGCACCGTGGCGGCGGTGGCGTCGACGTCAACGGTGATCATGTCAGGACGCGGGGTCATCACCTCGCGGACGACGGTTTCGGAGAAGGCGAGTACCGAGTCGACCAGCTTTCTCTCCTGGAGATCGATCTCGTCTTCGTAATTCTCATCGTGGGCGTCGTCCTCCTCGTCGGGCACCTGCTCGGCGGCCCACCGGCCCCCCGCCACAACCAGCTCCAACACGGGCGCCGACCAGTAGGCAAGGCCGGGGACGAGACGACGTCCGATGGACCGGGCCAGCACTTCGGCGACCACGACGGCGACCACCACCACCAGCGGCACGGCCCACAAACCGAGTGTGTCGGCGAGGAGGAGGGTGGCGCCCGATACCGCAGCCACCAGGAGGGTCAGGGTGGTGAGGGCGATCGCCGATGGTATGTCCTCACGGTTCTCGAGAAGATTGGCCACCCGCTCGGCACCAGGCTGCCCGTCACGCCGATCATGGAGGGCATCGGCGCGCGGTATGGACAGCAGCGATGCCCCGGCGGCCCGGATCCAGGCGCCAACGACGAGCGCACCAACCACCAGGATCCAGGCGAGGATCAACGCCGCGACCTCCCCACACCCTCGAGTATCTCCCGTTCTCGCTGTTCCATGGCTTCCGCTGCGGGATCGTCGTCATGGTCCCAGCCGAGAAGGTGGTACATGCCGTGCACGACCATCAACGCCATCTCATCGTCGGCGTCCTCACCGATAGCAACGGCGCGCCGGGCCACCGTGGAGGGCGCAATGAGGATGTCTCCCAGCACCAGCGGAGGGCCGACGCCGGCCATCGGGGGCACCCGCCCCGGGATCATGTGCTCCAGAGGGAGGGAGATGACATCGGTCGGCCCCTCTCCCCCCAGGTGCTCCCGATTGAGCCCGGTCATGGTCTCGTCGTCGACGTAGACCACGGTCACCTGGCTCGTGCTCGGGTACTCCTCGGCCCGGAGCACGGCGGTGACCAAAACCGATGACTCCTCGGTGTCCACCGGGGCATCCTGGAGGTTCTCTATGGAGACGCCCGTACTAGGAGGATCGTCGTCCACTTCTATTTACTTCCGGGAAAGTTCGGGTACAGGATGCGTTGATGATAATGCCCCACCAGGGAGTCGAGGAATGCCCTTCTGATGGTGGTTAGCTGGCCCATGGTCAGAGGCGCCTCACTCAACTGACCGTCGTTGAACTTCTCGTCGACGATGCGATTCACCAGCTTCTCGATGGCGTGTGATGAGGGCTCCTCGTCTTGGAAGACCGCCCGACAGGAAGCCTCCAGAGAGTCGGCGAGCATGAGGATGGCGGTTTCCGCCGTGCGGGGCTTGTGACCGGTATGGCGGAAATCGACGGGATCGACGTCCTCGCCCTCCTCCTCACGGGCCTTCTCGTAGAAGAACCGCATGATGGCGTCACCGTGGTGGCTGAGGATGCCATCGACGACCTCCGAGGGGATTCCGTGCTTCCGGGCGAGCCGGACGCCATCGGTGACATGGGAGCGGAGGATCGCCGCCGACTCCCGGGGGGAGAGGTCGTCATGGGGGTTGGCGATGCCGAATTGGTTCTCGATGAAGTAGACGGGCTGTTCGGTCTTACCGAGGTCGTGGTAGTAGGCCATGGCACGGGCGAGGAGAGGGTTGGCATCGATCGACCGTGCCGCGGCGTCGGCCAGCGTTCCCACCATCAGGGAGTGGTTGAAGGTCCCGAATGCCTTTTCCTGCAGGAGCAGAAGCGCCTTGTGGTTACGGTCGGTGAGGTCGAGGAGACCCATCGTCGTGGTGACGTCGAACGCGCTTTCGAAGAACTGGAGGAGGGAGAAGCTCACCAACGAGACGAGAACAGAGATACCCGTGGCCCATGCCGCGTCGATGCCCACCGTCTGGTAGATGGGCTCTGTGGGAACCGAGTGGAAGAACCACGAGGTGGCGGCGGCAATTCCCCCGGCGGCGACCGATGCGTACACCACCGCCGAACGCATCGAGGTGCGGGTCGACACCGACGACACGAACCCGATCGGAATAAGGGTGGCGAGCACGCCGTAGACGACGATCCCGGGGTCACGTGTCCCCGCCGCCGTGAGGATGCCTATGGCGAGGGCCATGAGCACACCGATTCGACCGTCGAAAAGGATGGCGGTCATGAACCCGAACGCCACCGCGGGGAGTATGTATCCACTGGCGTCCCCCAAGGCAGAGGTGAGCCGCACCGACGCCGACATGAGGACGATGAGCAGCCCGAGGAGGGCGACCATGCGGGACCGGCCCCAGAAATCGGGACGCCATCGGGAGAGATAGAAGCCGAGGGTGGCGACGAGCACGGCGATCACCGCGAACAGCCCGCCTCGAACCTGATGGCGTTGCAGAATGTCACCGGTCGCGGTGACGGCCTGGGCGGCTTGCGGGGTAATGGGCTGACCCAGGCCGACGATTACCTCACCCTCCTGGTAACGGCGGGTGAAGGCCTCGATGGACACCTCCTCGCCGGCAGCGTCGCGGAGTTCCGCCGTGGCCGCCTCGTCTGCCGCCATGTTGGGAACGAGATAAGTGGCGACAACGGCACCGGCAGCCTGGTTGACCGCGGTGTCGAACTCACCGTCGATGAGGACCGTCGGTGGGTTCTGCTCCTGGTCGGACACGACGGCGTCGATGTCGTCGAGGGTGATCTCGGTGCGAAACTCCTGATCGAGGCGCTCGATCACCGCATTCTGGACCCGTTGCAACTGGGTCTCCTCGCCGATGGCTGTTCGGATCACGTCGTCGGAGGCGATCCCCACCAGGACATCGAGCGTCTCCT
Source organism: Acidimicrobiia bacterium (assembly GCA_009377435.1). GTDB lineage: Bacteria > Actinomycetota > Acidimicrobiia > Spongiisociales > ZC4RG35 > WHTL01. Next base: position 4,918 of record WHUC01000058.1, on the reverse strand, counting down.
CGGGAAGGGACGATGTCGAGGAGAGCTGAGAGACGGCATCGGCCGACGGAACCAGCGCCGGGGCGAGGGCGATCGGATCCAGTGAGCAGGTGCCCCGCTGACAGGTGATGGTCAGGTCGGGTCCCTCGGTGACGGTGAATCCATCGGGAACGGCAGAGGAAGCGATACTGACCGTCGTCTCTCCAATGGCGACGCCCTCGAAGACAAAGCTCCCGTCGGCACCGGTAGTGGCGGTGTGCCCGGTTCCCTCGGAATCGGTGGCCATGACCGGGACAAACTGCGCGAAGACGTCCTCGACGGCGCCGGATCCGAAATCGGATGTGAAGCGGTTGTTTCCGTCGAGGTCCAGATAAACCGACCCCTCGATGGTGACCTGCTGCTCCTGCTCCTGCTCCTGCTCCTGCTCCTGCTGCTGCTGTACCGCGGCGACACTCTGCTCTTCCGAGACGGGATCGTCGCCATCCGCATTGTCACCGCTCCCAGGCTCATCGCCGGCATCGGTAATGGTGGTGGTCGACGGTTCCGTCGACGTGGGTGGTGGTGCCACGGTCAAGGTCGGGGAAATCCCCGGGGGTTCGGTGGTCGATGGATCCGGTGCCTCGACGACGGCGTCGGCAACGTCGGCGAAGAACGCCGCTGCGTTCTGGGTGGCGTCGGACTCGGCCTCCGGCTCCCTCACGGTCACCGGCTCGACAGCCTCCTCGGCTTCCACCACCGCCTCCTCGTAGGCCTGCTGGTTGGTCACCTCCGCCGACGTCTGGGCGATGTAGTCCTGGTCGGCGATGGCACCCGGATCGAGACTGGGCGTGGTCGACTGGGTGCCCACCGAGAGCATCGCCCAGGAGGCGAAGGCGGTCGCCAGGTAGACCACCACCCGGAAGGTGTTACGTCGGGTCACGATCACTTCTCGTGATTGGCATAGGCATCGACAATTGCGGCGACGATGCGATGACGGACGACATCGCGGGCAGTAAGACGTATGAACGCCACCCCGTCGATCCCGGCCAGGATCCCCTCGACCAGCCCCAGACCCGAGGAGCGTCCGTCGGGGAGGTCCGTCTGGGTCACATCCCCGGTGATCACCATCTTCGAGTTGAACCCGAGACGCGTCAGGAACATCTTCATCTGCTCGGGGCTGGTGTTCTGGGCCTCGTCGAGGATGACGAAGGCATCGTTGAGGGTTCGACCCCGCATGTAGGCGAGGGGGGCGATCTCGATCATCCCCCGGTCGGAGAGCTTGCTCGTCTCCTCGGGGCCCAGCATGTCCCACAGTGCGTCGTAGAGGGGACGCAGATAGGGGTCGACCTTGGCGATGAGGTCACCGGGGAGAAAACCGAGCCGCTCCCCGGCCTCGACCGCGGGTCGGGTGAGGACGATCCGCCGGACCGAGCCCGACAGGAACGCCTCCACCGCGGTCGCCATGGCCAGATAGGTCTTCCCGGTGCCGGCGGGTCCGATGCCGAAGGTCAGGGTGTTCTCCCTTATCGCGGCGAGATAGGCGTGCTGACCGGCGGTCTTGGGACGGACCAGGCGACCCCTGCCCACCTCGACGCCATCGGTGAGGAGATCGGCGGGGCGATCGACGTCGTCGTCGACCATCGACACCACCCTCTCAATCCGATCATCATCGAGGGTCTCCCCCTCCTGGACCAGGATCAGCAACTCCTCGATTACCTTCTCGGCGCGTCGAACCGCATCAGCCCTGCCTTCGAGACCGATGACGGTGCCCCTCACGACGAAGGTGACGTCGTCAAAGATCCCCTCGATCTGACGGAGATGACGGTCGGTGTCGCCGAGCAGCTCACGCATCAGGTGATTGCTGGCAACGCGGAGATCTGTTTCAACAATGGGAGGGGTCACGGAACCTTTCGATCCGGGCCACCCGATTGTACGGGAAAACGTCAAGAACTCCGCATATCGGGCTCACCATCTTCCCTCCGTCGGGTCGAAAGGGGCACGTCCGTGACGACATCTGGTCGCGACCTCCGAGGCCGTTGTGCCCCCTACCTGCTTCGCAGGAACCTTCCCCCCTCTACGAGGGGGGACAAGGACCTGCACTGACAGCCGCCACGATCGCTGCCGTCTCCACCCGCAGGATGGTGGGGCCGAGGTCGAGCCGACGGGTGTTTGCCGGGATCTCGTCATCGGAGAACCCGCCCTCGGGACCGATGGCGATCACCCCTCCGTCGTATTTCTGGGGCGGTTCTCCCCCGGGATGGGCCACCCATCGGGGGCTGAGTTCGTCGAGCGGCATCTGCTCGGTGTCACAGACCATCAACCAGACGCCGCGGCTCTGCTCCAGGGCGCCCCTCGACCAGGCGACGACCTTGTCCAAGGTCGGGAGACTCCCCTCCCCATGGGAGGTGCGGAGAAAGTGGAGCCGGGGAACACCCAGCTCGGCCAATTTCTCCACCGCGAAACGGAGTCGCTGTCTATCCCGAGGCGGGGCGATGGCCATCGGCGGACGGGCCGGGCGGGCAATCGAGCGCTCCTCACCCCTGATCACCATGCCGCCGCGGTAGGTGCCCGATCCGATAGTGCCGGTCCCGTCGGTGTAGCTGACGGGATCACCGGCACCCAACCTCATGACCCGTTCGAGATGGTTGAGGTGATCGCTATCGACCTCGATCTCGGTGTCACCCCATTTGTTTCCCAGATAGACGTGGGGGACGTGGGCGCTCAACGACCGAGAAAGCGGCGTCGCGCCGGTTCGGCGGGATTTTCGCCGATCAACTCTGCAAAAGCCCGTAGCGCCTCGGCCTGGTCCTCATCGAGGTCACTGGGCACACGGACCTCCACAACCACGATCAGATCACCCCGACCACGCCGACCCAGGATGGCGGTGCCATGTCCATCGAGCCGGAACCGCTCACCGGGTTGGGTCCCCGGCGGGAGATCCAACGACTCGGTGCCCCCATCGAGAAGGGGAACATCGATGCGGTAGCCGAGGGCCGCCTCGGCGACCCCGATCTGGACGGTGTAAAAGATGTCGGGACCCCGACGCTGGAACCGGTCGTCCTCGGTGACGGTGACCTCTACGAAGAGATCGCCGTTGCGGGCACCCCTTGATCCGGCCTCGCCGGCACCGGTCATTCGGAGACGGGTCCCCGATGTGATCCCGGCGGGGATCTCGACACGCACCTTATGGGTGTCCTGGTACCGGCCCCCACCCTGGCATCGCCTGCACGGGTCGGTCACGAGACTGCCTTCGCCGTGGCAAGTGGGACAGGGCTGCACCGACATCATGGTTCCCAGGAAGGACCGTCGGGCGGTGCGCACCTGACCGACACCGTCACATGTCCCACAGGTAACCCGGGATGTTCCCTCGGCGGTCCCCTCGCCGTTGCAGACCTCGCAGCGAACATCGCCCCGGAAGCCCACCTCGGTCACCTCGCCGAAGGCGGCTCCGGCGAGATCGACCTCGACAGCGACCAAGACGTCGCTTCCCGGCGGTGGGCCGGTCCGTTGCCCGGTACCAAAGGGCCCGGCGTCGCCAAAGACGGAGCGGATGAGATCCTCGAAGCCGCCCATGTTGCCGAACAGGTCCCCGAGGTCGACGGTGTCACCCCGGTCGTAGCGGGCGCGCTTCTCCGGGTGGGACAGGACCTCATAGGCCTCGGCGAGTTGACGAAACCGGTGTTCCGCCTGGGGGTCCCCCGGATTTGAGTCGGGATGTGTCTGTCGTGCCCTGTTGCGGAACGCACGTTTGATCTCATCGAGGGATGCGTTGCGTTCGACACCGAGCACGGCGTAGTAGTCGGTGGTCACCCGCATAGATTACGACGCCCGCACCGGATCCGTGATTCGAGGTTGACCAGACCACTAGGTGATGCGTCCCTCGAGTTCGCGGGAGATCTCCTCGACCGCCGAAATCACCCGGCGATAGTCCATACGCATCGGACCGATCACACCGATCGAACCCGACGACCTGCCCGATTCGTACCCGGTGGACACCACCGCCATATCGACGTCCTCGACAGGCAACTCCCCACCGATGCGGATCGAGGTCCCCTCCTCGCGGGACACCAGATCCAGGATGACGGCCTCCCGCTCCAGGACGTCGAGGACCCGTTGCACCGCGTCCAGGTTGTCCCACAAGGCCGCCATCTGGCGGGTGCCACCGAGATAGATCTCCGAGTCCGCCGCCGCCACCTCCCCCACCGCCGAAAGGGCCACCCGGACCGCCGATCGTGTCGGGGTGGGTACCGCGGCAAGACGCTCATCGGAGAGTTCCATCGGTCCACCCAGTCTCCGTCCCACCAGCACGGGGGTGAGCAGTCGCTCGGCCTCCTCGAGCTCCGAGGGTGCGATCGCGTTTTCGAGGCGGGCTCGCTGTTGGATCACCCGACCGGCCTCGGTCACGACCATGGTCAGGATCTGGTCCTCGGAAAGCTGGACGAGGTGGAGGGCCTTGACCTCCTCGCCGCTGAACCCGGGGGCAACGACCACCGATGGCATTGCCGTGACGTCGGACAGCAGTTGGGTTGTCTCCTTGAGGAGCTTGGCGAGCTCGAGTTGGACGGAATCGAAGAAGCCCGATATCCGGCTGCGGGCGGCATGGCCGAGGGGAACGGGTGCGAGATGATCCACGTAGTAGCGATAGGCCTTGGCCGTGGGAATCCGACCGGCGGAGGTGTGGGGCTGGACGGCGAATCCGTCCCGCTCCAGGGCCGCCAGGTCACTGCGGATGGTGGCCGACGACACCGGGAGTCCCGACCTCTCCTGGATGACACCCGAGCTGACGGGCGCGCCGGTGAGGATGTGCTCCTCGACGAGCACTCGAATCACCTCGGACCAGCGGTCATCGGTCATTGCAGAAAGGCTACTCGCTGGACCCGGTCAGGTCATCCACCATCACCATCCCCCGAGCCCAGGGCTGAGAGCCACGCCCAGCGTCACCCTCAGCCCACGGTACGAC
>WHUC01000057.1 GCA_009377435.1 Acidimicrobiia bacterium | reverse complement strand
CGCAACCTGAAGAGGGAGTTCGCCGAGTTGGGTGCACAGCCCGTGGGGATATCCGCCGACAGCGTCGAGGACCAGGCGGAGTTCGATCATCTCAACGGTCTGGGGATGCCCCTGCTATCCGATCCCGACCGCACCATCGCCCACCAGTTCGGGGTCAGGCGACCCGGGCCCCTCCCCAACCGCCGGGCCACCCTCGTCATCGACCGAGACGGGACACTGCTGGGCGAGATCGGCTCGGAGACCAACATGGAGCTCCACGCCGACGAGGCGCTCGAGCTACTCCGCTCCCGGGTCTGAGCGGGATCCCGCCTACAGGGCGGCGATGGCCTCGAGGATCGGGACGTCACCCGACACCACCTCGAAGACCTCCCCCACCGTCGACCGTTCGGTGACACAGACGACGAGCACCTCGGCGACGTCGGAGCGGGGTATGTCGCCACCCTCCACCGAGGGGCCCAGGGTGATCTTCCCCGTCCCCGGCTCGTTGGTGAGACGACCGGGCCGGACCACGGTCCAATCGAGACCGGACGTCATCAGGGCGTCGTCGGCTCCCGCCTTGGCCCGGAGATAGACGGCGTAGACATCGTCGGGGTCGGCATGGTCGGGTGGGTTGGCCGCGCCCATCGCCGAGATCATCACATAGCGATCGACACCGGCGGTCCCACAGGCATTCACCAGTGCGATGGCCGCCTCGTAGTCCACGGTCTCCTTGCGGGCCGCACCCGAGCCGGGTCCGCCGCCGGCGGCGAAGACCACCCCGTCGGCGCCCTCGATCGCCCCGGCGAGGTCGGCGGGTGACACCGATTCGAGGTCGACAAGCATCGCCTCCACGCCCACCCGCTCCAGATCGGCTGTCTGATCCTGGGACCGGATGAGCCCGGTCACCCGGTGGCCCCTCTCGACGAGGAGTTCACCGAGAAGCAGCGCCACCTGCCCATGCCCGCCTGCGATTACCACATGCATCATCGACCTTCCGTCTCGTCAGCAACCGACCCTACTGCCCATCCCGGATGAGAGGGGTCGGGGCTGGCCGGACCGGAGTGGACCTCACAGACCGAGGGCATCCCCCATCCGGGAGAGATGATATCCGTGGTCGCCCAGTAGCAACGATGCCGCCTTGGCCCGCTTGAAGTAGAGGTGGGCGTCGTGCTCCCAGGTGAAGCCGATGCCACCGTGGATCTGGATGGATTCACCGGTGATCCAGTTGGCGACCGGCCCGGCGATGACCGCCGCCAGGGGTGCGGCGATGGCGAGCTCGACGGGGTCGTCTACCACCCGTACCGCATGGAGCGCCACCGATCGGGCGTTCTCGAGACGGGTGAGCATGTCGGCGAGACGGTGCTTGACGGCCTGGAAGGATCCGATGGCCCGTCCGAACTGGAATCGGGTCCGGGCGTGGTCGAGGGCCATGTCGAACGCGGCCGAGGCCACCCCGACCTGTTCGCTGGCCACCACGGCCGCACCGATGTCGAGGGTCCTCCGCAGATTCTCCTCGCCCCCGCCCAACCGGGCCTCGGCGGGTACGGCGACCGAATCGAACACGACATCGCCCTGGCGACGGGTGGCATCCAATGTCGGCGTCGGGGTCACAATGACCGTATCCGACGGCACCGCGAAGAGATCCACACCGTCGTCGGTTCGGGCGGATACCAAGAACATGTCGGCGTGGGGGGCCGAGAGAACCCAGCGTTTCCTCCCGGTGATGACCCAGCCGTCACCGTCGGGATTCGCGGTGGTGTCGATGTCCTCGGGGTCCCAACCGCGCCGCTTCTCGTAGATGGCGGATGCGGCCACGACGGATCCGTCGGCCATCCCGGAGAGAAGGTCGCCATGGCGTCGGGGGTCACCCGAACCGAGGAGGGCGGTGGTGGCCAGGACCGCCGAGGCGAGGAAGGGCCCCGGTGTCACGGCGCGACCCAGCTCCTCGGCGAGGACGGCAGCATCGGGATATCCGAACCCAGAACCCCCGTACTCCTCGGGAACCAGGAAGCCGGCCCATCCCAGATCGGCCAGCTCGTCCCAGAGCGATCGATCGGGCTCAGAGGCCATCATGATCTCCCGGACCCGGTCCGAGGGGATCTTCTCGGTGAGGTACTTGCGCGCCGCCGACCGGATCAAATCCTGATCCTCGCTGGGGAGGTAGGAGAGGCGGACGCCTGTCATGAGCGGGGGACCTCCCGCCAGGGGAGGTCCTTGTCCACCCGGGGCTCACCCGGCAACCCGAGGACGCGCTCGCCGATGATGTTGCGCATGATCTCGGAGGTGCCCCCCTCGATCGAGTTGGCCCGGGCCCGGAGAAAGGCGCGCATCGGGTCGTAATCGGGCATCCCCGTGGGCCGGGTGAGCTCGTACCCACCCGGGAACCCGGTTCCCCCCAGACCCATCAGCTCGACCGTGAACGCCGTGATCTCCTTGTTGAGTTCGGCCCAGGAGAGCTTGCCGGTGGATCCCTCCGGTCCCGGTGTCCCCACCGTGGCCGTCTCATTGGCCCGGATGGTGGTGAGACGGGCGGCCTCGGATTCGGCCCACAGCTCGAGCAGACGGGCCCGGAGAACGGGGTCATCGACACCCGGCTCGCGATACGCATCCACGGCCACGGCGATGGCGCCCGACCCACGGGGGGTCTCCGTTCCCCCGATGGCGACCCGCTCGTTCATGAGTGTGGTCATGGCGACCCGCCACCCGGCGCCGACATCGTCGATGCGCTGGTCATCGGGGACCCGGGTGTCGGAGAAGAAGACCTCGTTGAACTCGGCCTCTCCGGTTATCTGGTAGAGGGGGCGAACCTCGACGCCCTCGGCCTCCATGTCGACCACGAAATAGGTGAGACCACGGTGCTTCTGGGCGTCGGGGTCGGTGCGGGCGATGATGAGGCCCCACTTGGCGACGTGAGCCAGGGTCGTCCACACCTTCTGCCCGTTGAGAATCCACTCGTCACCATCCCGCACCGCCGACGTCGACAGATCGGCGAGGTCGGACCCGGCCCCCGGCTCGCTGAACAGCTGGCACCAGATCTCGTCCATGGTGAACATGGGGCGCAGCCAACGTTGCCTCTGCTCGTCGCGCCCGTGGACGGAGAGCACCCCTGCCCCCATCCCGATACCGAGGACATTTCTACGACGATTCGAGGTGTCGGCGCCGCCCTCGGTGAGCCGTCGCATCACGGTGGGATGGTGGCTCCGGTCGACCCCGAGACCACCGGATCCCTCCTCGTGCCATACCCAGGCCAGGCCGGCATCGTACTGGGCACCCCAGAACTCCGCCGGCGCCGTCTCGTTGGGGGGATGTTCGGTGAGGAGGCGGTCGATTGCCTCTTCGACCCGGGCGGCATCGGTCATCGGATGGGGGTCTCCATCGAGATCGACAGCTGTTCCAGGCATTCATGGTGTTGATCTGGCATCGGGCACATGGATGGACAGACAGTAAGTCCCCGAACCCAGGGCTCAAACTCACGCCAGGCGTCACCCTGAGCCCAGGGTACGACACGCAGATCCTGGTTGGTATCAGGCGACGGTCACCGGACTCCTACTGCGTGGAAGGTCACGTACATGGACGGAGGTTGAACGATGATCGTTTCGGCTGTGATGCTGGATGCCCGCGTGACCGTCGCCGAGGCGGCCATTGCGTTGGAGTCCTTTCCCGATGCCGTGTGGGTTGCCATCCGACGGCCCGTGGGGATGGACCTCTACTGGTATGCCTTCAAGATCGAGGACCTCAGGGTGACCTGGGACGTGTGGACCCCGGACACACCCCTCGACGTTGCCCTCAATCTCCACGAAACCGATGCCGTGGAGGTCCACGACTCCCTCGCCGCCGTGCCGGAGAACCCCACCCAGATCGGTGTTCTCGCCGATGGCGACCTGGTCGCCGTCGTCGTGCCCGAGCGACAGGCGGCAACGAGAAGTCTCCGACCCGGGGGTGACATGCCGATGAGCGCACCACCACCCAGTGCCGGAGCCGGTCCCCCGGAAACCGGCGCCGAGCCCCCGGTGGCGCGAAACGGGGGCACCGGTCCCTTCTCGGCGTACCCGGCGGTGGAGGCCCCCGAACAGGTCCATCCCGGCTCGCGCTTCGATCTGACCGTGGGGCTCGCCCCGGAGGCGGCGCCGGGCACCGCCGGATCGGCCATGACCCTGACCGACGTCGACGAGACCTTCGATCTCGTCGTCCAGATCTCCGCACAGGGCTTCGGCGCTCCCGAGGGGATCCGTCGCTTCCTGCATGTCCGGCGCGATCAACCCGAGACGTCCTCTGTCGCCGTCGCCCTGGTCGCTCCCAACCAGGACGAGCCATCGCGGCATGTCATCGAGGTCGAGTACTCCCACGAGGGAGTGCTCATCGGGAGGGCGTGGCGTGAGGTGATCGTGACCGCCGTACCGGTCGCAGACGTCGAGGTGAGGTCCGACGGCGCCGCCATGACAACCCCACCCCCGGGGACGGCCACCGACCTCACCGTGACCGTCATCGAGGGGGCCACACCGGGGTCGATGATGTGGACGTTCATCAGTCCCCACGACATCGAACTCCCCGACCACCAGGTCGAGACACGAGTCCCCTCCGTCAACGCCCAGGCCTTCGCCTACTCCCAGATCATCCGGATCGGTGACGTCGACGGTTCGTCACTGCTTCCCAACCTTTTGACCGGTATCGGACGGGATGTTGCCGCCGCCGCTCCCGTCGAGTTCTGGGAGGTGGTCGACCGGGCCTGGCGAGCAGCGGACGGCGTTCCAACCCTTCTCTTCGTGTCCTCCGACCCATACGTCCCGTGGGAGCTGGCCTCCACCGAGGACGATTACGTCGCCCCCGAACTCACCGACGACGGCCTGCCCGCCACCCTCGGCGCCCAGCTCCGGATGGGGAGATGGATCCCCCCGGGACCGAGATCACCACGCGGCATGCAACGTCCGGCCATGCCCCCGCCCCGACGTGTCGACATCGACACCATGGCGCTGGTGGTGGGCGACTATCTGGCGGAGCGGGGCCAGAGGCCCCTCCCCCACGCCATCAAGGAGGGCAAGGAGCTCGCCCGGCGCTATCCGACCATATGGCGGTCGGCCACCCTGGAGCAGGTCGACGAGCTGTTCGACGACCGTCTCCGGGAGCGGGGAGAGCCGGTCCATGTCCAGGCGGTCCATATCGCCTGTCATGGCGAGGTCGACGGGGCCAACCCCCAACACAACGGGATCGTCCTCTCCGACGACAACCGTCGTCTCACCTCGTTGATGATCCGGGGGTCAACCCTGGGAAGGTCGTCGCAACCGTTCGTCTTCGTCAATGCCTGCCAGGTGGGTCAGGCCGATCAGGGGCTCGGTGACTACGGCGGGCTCGCCGGGGCGTTCCTCAAGGAGGGCGCCCGCGGTTTCATCGCCCCGTTGTGGTCGGTGAACGACGTCATCGCCCACGACACCGCCCTCGAGTTCTACCGCCTCACCGTTGATGACGGTGTCACGGTGGGAGCGGCCATGCAACAGATCCGAGCCCGATACGACACCACCGCCGACACCCCGGCGTCCACCCCCCTCGCCTACGCCTTCTACGGCCACCCCGACCTCACCCTCGCCCTCGAAGACAAGGAGAACTGATGGCACGACTCGATGGAGGCTCCAGCCCGGTGGAACTCGCCCCGGGATACAACCTGACCGCACCCGGCGTCCAAGGTGAGGCCACGGCCCATGTCGGTGCCCCCATCGGCACCCGTCGACCCGGGGTGGAGGAGAGCACCGAGGCCCTCGACCTTGCCTTCGAGGCCGCCGGGGTCAACGAGATCCGGTTGATCGAGGTCGACGTCACCCCCACCCCCACCGCCGGAGGTGGGAGAGGCGGCGCCGCCGACACACGCAACGAGCTGGTCCTCGACGTCCCCGATCTCGGTGACACCGTGGGGCAGGCGGTGATGGCGGTGGACGAGGGCGGCGGCATCACCTGGCACTTCCCCGAGAGATCCGACCTGGCGGGCGGTCGTCAACGGGGTGGTGCCGGGCTGTTGCGCTTCAAGGTACCGATCGAACCTGATCTTCCGGCCGGCGAGGCGGACGGTGGGAGCGACCGCTCCCTGATCGGGACCCTGGGTCGCACCCTCCTCAAGGTCGTGGTCTACCCCGTGACCGATGCCGTCCTCGGCCCCGTGGTGGAGGGTTTTGCCCGACGCTGGGAGGAGAAGCGCCGTCCCCACCGGCTTCGCTGGTTCGGGCCGGGAGCCAATCGCCGCGAAGGCGCCGATCTCACCGATGCCGATCTGGGAACCCTAGCCGAGGGACGGAGCCTCTGGTTCGTCCATGGCACCTTCTCCACCGCCGTCTCCGGTTTCCCCGGCGTTCCCGAGGACGCCCTCGGTCGTCTCCACCACGTCTACGGGGGCAGGGTGGTCGCCTTCGACCACTTCACACTCTCCGACGACCCGACCGGGAATCTCCACTGGCTCCTGGACCGGCTCGAGGGGGCGCCGCCCCTCGACATCGACATCGTCTCCCACAGCCGGGGCGGGTTGGTGGCCCGTGTCCTCTCCGGTGAGTTGGAGCCGACTCCAGGGCTGGCGGTGGGGCAGGCGGTCATGGTGGGCACCCCCAACCACGGCACGGCCCTCGCCGACCCGAACCATGTCGTTGCCTTCCTCGACCGCATGTCGACCATCCTCAACGTGTTTCCCCCGGGTCCGGCATCCCTGGTGGCAGAGGTTCTCGAGGGGGTGCTCACCGTCGTCAAGATCATCGGGTCGGCCGGTCTGCGCGGTCTCGACGGTCTGGCGTCGATGAACCCTTCCGGGGACTATCTCGGTGGTCTCAACACCGGCACCAAGGTGCCCACGGTGTACCGGGCGATGGCGGCCAACTACGAACCGAGCGGTTCCCTGAGAAGAACCATCGGGGTCCGGGTCAAGGACGCCGTGCTCGACCGGGTTTTCGAGGACGCCGCCAACGATCTGATCGTCCCCACCCTGGGGGTGCACCAGGGGTCCGACGACGCGGGGTTCCCCATCGACGACCTCCTCGAGTTCTCCCCCGCCGACGGTGTCCAACACTCCGGCTTCTTCTCCCACCCCAAGACCATCGCCAAACTCGAGGAGTGGCTCCTTGTTCCCCCTCCTTGAGGGGGAAAAGTCCCTGCCGGACCGCAGGTCCGGGAGGTAAGGGGGCACAACAGCCTCAGTAGTCGCCACCCGATCTGGTGGCGGAGGTGCCATCCTCGTCACTCCCCCCTCTTCGAGGGGGGAGTATTGGTAGAGGTCGCCCATCACCTACCCGCACGGACCGGACGATTCCTTGACGGTGACATTGGTGCCCATGGGAAGAAGTGGGATGAGATGGCCGGTGTCGATGACGAAACCCTGTGGTTCGGTGTCGGTTATGGTCACCTGGCGGGCAAGACCGGCCTCCATGATGTTTGTGCAGACCTGGGTGGTCGAGGTCTCGAACCCGGCATCGGACAGTGCTTCCACCGCGCTGGCCGTCGGAGTACCGAACACGGCGGGAACCTCGGTGGGTTGCGTTGCCACATCATCCCAGAGAAGGGTGTGCCACCACACGGCCGGGATCGGTTGGTTGGAGGAGGTCCGATCGGGGTTGTTGGAACGCATCGAGCGGAGGCCACCCCCGGGATCGGTGTCGCTGACGTTGAGATTCATCCGCAGTGGCATCCCCACCTGAGGTTGCACGCCGAGCACGTCCCAGGGGATGGCGGCCTCGAGGTCGTATCCGTTATCGGTGAACCGGGAAGCAACGTCGATGTCCGACACCTCACCGCCGGCGACGATGACCCCGTCGTCCCCCGGGTTGATGGCGGCGAGAGCGCCGGCGCCGCTCCCGTCGTCGGGACCGAGCATGACATGGCCCTCATCGGATCGGATTCGGTCGTCCGCGGAGCGGGGACCGCCGGATGGACTGAACTCGAAGTGCACCGAGTCGCCCTGGAACAGTTGGGGCGGGTCGTCGTGTCTCCGCTGGATCACCTCGGGATCCTCGACCCGGGCCATGACATAGAGCGCCGTCTCATCCCAGGAGAGTCGCCACCGCGCCGTCACCTCGGGTTGACCCGATCCGAAGACGAGTCGATCCGAGACAAATTCGGCGACATCGGGCCAGTCCTCGGGTGACCCGTCGATGGTGGGCCTGTCGTTGGTCCGGAACGCCACCTGGAATCCCGGGGCGAGCTCGGCCAGCCAGCCGGCGTCGGAATCGGGGTCGTCACCACCGGTGAGTTGGGGGACGACCATGGCCGCGATGACGGCGACAATCACGGCGAGGAAGAGAAGTACGACCGTCCCACCGCGACGTCCACCTCCGCCGCCGTGGTCGACAACGACCGGCTCGGGTCGGGGCGTGACCACAGGAAGCGGCTCGGGCGGCGTCGGCTCGGGTGGCGCCGGCTCGGGTGCCTCCACTTCCTCCGACTCCTCCGGGCCGGGAGAGACCGGGATGAGCGTGGTCTCGCCGCCGGCATGGGCGAGACGGCGGGCCAGATCGATCGCGCCGGGATGGTCGGCGTCGAGGGCGCGCAGCTCGTCGACGAGGTCACGGGCGGTCTCGGGCTCCGTCTCCGCGACTTGCTTGGCCCGTTCCCACAGCTCGGCAACCCGGTCGGCCGTTCGCAACTCGGCGGCCAGGGCCTCGGCGCTGGGGTGTTCCGGTTCGATGGCGAGGACACGATCGAGGATCCCCGTGGCCGCGGTGGCGTTGCCGTGGTCGACGTGTCCTCTCGCCTCGGCGAGAAGCCGGTCGGTGTCGGGTGGTGTTGGCGCGGTCTTGACATCGAACACCTTGCCGTCGGCTGAGCGGAGATAGAGGACGGGTGTCGCCCACTCCAGGACATTTCCCGAGGCGAACACCGCTTTGCGGGCCTCGGAGGTGGCGGCATCGACGGGGTAGCCGTCGGCGATCGACAGGAAGAACTCGTGGGAGAAGACCAGGGCGGCGGCGTCGGTGATCTCGAACTGCATCGCCACCACCGCGGGGATGCCCTGGCGGACGAGACTCTGGGCGACACCGGTGAAGGGGTCCTCGGTGGAGGTGCGGGCCCCCTCGCATGCGTTGAGAAGCGCAACCCGCAACGACCGGTGATCGTGGAGGAGGATCCCGAGATCGTGGCCGGTAACGGCCCGGGCCAGACCGTGCTCGTCCTCCATGTAGACCACACCCTCCCCGGTGGCGTCGTGGAAGCCGCCGTGTCCCACGAAGTGGAGGATGTGGAAGGTGTCCTGGCGCAACCGGTGTTGCAGGGCGGAGAGGGTGGCGTCGGCGAGGGTGTGCAACTCGAGACGGCCATCACGGACGAGGTCGGTGGTCGCCTCCCTCACCAGCCTCTGCTCACGCTCGACATCGAGTGGTGGGGCGTTCTTCGGTTCCGAGACCACCATGAGGATCCGCAACGGTGGCTCCACCTCGAGGGGGCGGATACGGCTGGGCAGGTCGATGTAGCGGACCAGGGGCGTGACCGAAGAGAGGACGAGGAAACGACCCAGGGCGTCGCTGTAGAGGAACTCCCAGGGTATGTCGGCCACCTCGCCGACATCGCCCAGACGGAGGCGGAGACGCAGGCCCTTGCCGGTCCTCTCCACCTCGTCGAGGCTTCGCCGGAAACAGGTCTCGATCTCGCCGGTGAAGAGGGTCTCGTAGAGGTCACCGCCAAAGCGGCGGGCCTCGGCCGCCGGCGGCACCAAGCCACGCCGCACACCACTCCGGGGTCGGCCCATCTTGAGGATGAAGTTCTCCAGGCCCTCCGCCGAGAACGGGGTCTCGAACCGCTCCGAGGCCTCCCCCGCCGGGGAGTCGAGGACACGAGCCTCGAGACCGTCCCCGGCGGGTTCGATCGAGAGATCGAAATCGACGTAGTCGCGGTCCTCCATGATGCCTTGTCGTACCTCCTCTTAACCCGAGAGGAGCATCGAGGATCGGCCCGTGATACCAGGGTGTTCCCGGACCACCCGAACTCTGGGCCGCTGCAAGAGGACAACGTCGCTGAGCGGTGCCTCGAACCCCGGGTTTCAGTACTCGTCGGCGGGGCGGCGTTGTTTGGAGGGCTGGACCCGTGGTGGCTCGCCGGGCTGTTTGGGGTAGTGGGGTGGCCAGGGGGCGTCGCCGATGCCAGCCTCCTCGTCACGGACCACCCACTCCAGCAACGTGGTGATGTCGCCGCCATGGTCGTCGATCCCGTCGGTGAGGTCGCCCACCGAGGCGTAGCGGTCGTTGGCGTATCGGTCCATGGGGAAGTCCTCGATGTCGACATCGTCGAGTTCGTCCCATGCGAACGGCGCCGACACGTAACCACCGGGACGCACTCCGTACGCCGAAGAGACCGTTTTGTCCCGGGCGTTCTGGTTGTAGTCGACGAAGACGCCCTCCCGCTCCTCCTTCCACCATTTGGTGGTCACCAGATCGGGTTGCCGTCGCTCCAGCTCCCGGGCGAAGGCGAGGACGGCTCGTCGCGTCTGGAGGAAGTCCCAGATCGGCTCGATGCGGATATGAACGTGAATGCCCCGACTGCCAGAGGTCTTGGGCCATCCCATCAGACCGATCTCGTCGAGGAGTTCCTTGGCGCCGATGACGGCACGACGGACATCGTCGAAGTCGTATCCCGGCGTCGGATCGAAGTCGAGCCGGAGCTCGTCGGGGTGGTCGATGTCCTCGGCCCGCACCGGCCAGGGGTGGAAGTCGAGACAACCGAGCTGGGCGAGGCGGACCACGTCTCCCCGTTTCCGGGGCACGTTCATCACCCCCGGGCGTTGCGAGGGGAATCGGATCGAGACCGTGTCGAACGGGGTGTTCTTGGCCGCCCTCTTGTGATAGACGGGATCCTCGCCAACACCCTTCATGTATCGCTTGAGCATGGTCGGTCTGTCGGCGATCCCCCGGTACGCTCCCTCGGAGACGGCGACGAAGTGCTCGATGACCTCCAGCTTGGTCCATCCCCGCTCCGGGAAGACCACCCGGGACGGTGAGCTGATCCGGATCGACTCCCCGTCTAGGTCGACATGTGTCTCGTCCTTGGCCATGGTCTGGCCAAGACTACGGCCGCCAGGCACTTTCAACGACGTCGACGGCGCCACCGCTCGGTCATGCATCGATGAGGAGTTGGACCCGTCTGCTGATGTCGAACAGGACCTCGGGACCGACCGACCCCACACGCGTCACGAGACGGCGTTCCGAGATCGACTTGATGTCTTCACACTTGGCGTAGCTCACCGTCGTCAGCCCCGACCCTGGCTCGTCGATCTCGACGTGGGAGTTCAGCTCCCTCCTGGTCGAGGTACAGGGAACCACGATGTGGACACCGGCGCGGCTCTCGTTGAGCCAGTCCGCGGAGATGACTACTGCGGGACGTTGACCAGCCTGCTCCCTACCTATCGGCTGACCGAAGTCGATCAGCCAGATGTCTCCCCGTAGCGGTGTCACCGCGATGAGTCCGAGTTCGATCCTTCCTCTATCGCCCTCTCCGCCTCGATCTCGGCCCAGGCCTCGGGATCACCACGGAGCTCCTCGTAGCGCCGTGTGAATTCCTGGCCGAAGACGCGCCGTTCCAGGGCGTCGACCGCTTCCTCGGCGAGCTGCGTCATGGGACGACCCGTCGATACGGCCAAACGAGACAAACGGTCTCGGGTGTCGTCACTGACTCTGATGGTGGTGCTCACTCCTCCGAGTATATGCATATGTCGACAGATCTGTCTACGCCTCCTCTGCTCCCACCGGTCCGATTGGTCGCTAG
>WHUC01000056.1:5213-11960 GCA_009377435.1 Acidimicrobiia bacterium | reverse complement strand
GCCGCGTTCCATCGGCGGGGCGTGGCCACAGCCGTGGCCGGTCCGAGAGAGTCGTGGGCACCACATTGGGACGAGATGGTGGGACAGTCCTGGCGCACCGCGTCGGTCGGCACCGACCAGCGAGGCGGGTGACATGCGCTGGTCGGACATGAGCGGATAGGAGAGGCCGAAGGTGTCACCAGGACAAATGACTAGCCGACCGTCCCCATACACTCGTGTTCTCAGTGGTCGTCTGATCGGGCCGGCGATCTTCGTGGTGGCACTTCTCCGGCTCACCGGTCTGGTCGAGCCCCCCTACGCCCAAGTGATCATTCCGATGTTTGCTGCCGCCGTGGCGGGCGCCGTCCTCACGTGGGCGATGGCCACCCTGAGGGTGCCCGGCTTCATCGCGTTCGTCGCCCAGAACGTCGGGATCGTGGCCACGGTGCTTCTTGCGACGGCTGGCGACACCCTGGGCGCATGGGGGATGCCGACAATGGAGACGATCGGGGTTGCCGGGGAAACCCTCGCAGCGGCCATCGACCTGCTCCGTTATGCGGCGCCTCCCGTGGCCCCAACCGAGGGCTTGGTCGGCATCCTCTCCATGGTCGCCTGGGTGATGGGGGCCTGGTACGGATGGTCACTCGCCGGGGGCCACCCCATCGCGTCCACCTTCCCGTCGGCGGTGCTGTTCTTCGAGACGGCAATCCTCGATCGCGATGATCCCGGTCGGATGGCCGTCATCGCCGTCCTGGTGGCGCTGGCCATGGTGCTCTCGGCGATCACCGAACCGACCTCCCCGGTGGCGGCGGCGACCGATCAGGAAGGTCGGCCCATCAGAAGACACGCCCACATGCCAACGCTCGCCGCCGTGGCGGCGATAGCCGCCATCGCCCTCTCGACGACTCCGATCCTGGCGACGGTCGTGCCCGAGGAGGGCACAATCGTGTGGCGTCAGGGTGGAGGCTTCGGAACCGGATCCGGAGTGTCGTACGACCTCTTCGTCGACCTGCAGCAGAATCTGAACCAACCCGGTAGTCAACCGTTGTTCGTCGCCCGTCTCGATGACCCGTCCCAGCGCCCCTATTGGCAACTCGCCACCCTCGACCAGTTCGATGGGCGCGGCTGGTCGGCCGGGCTATCCACGACGGTCAGGACCGACTCTCCGGCCGAGGTGGTCGAACTCGATCGGGGACCCACACGCCAACTCCGTGCCACCGTCCTTATCAACGACCTCCGTCAGGACGCCCTCCCCGTTCCCGCCACCCCGGTGGCACTCTCCGTCCCGGCCGACCGCGCCCGGTCGACGAGAGCCCGTTCCGACGGCTCGATCCTGATCGATGGCCGCACCGAACGGGGGCTCACGTATTCGGTGCTATCGGAGGTTCCCCGCCCCGATGTCGAGCGGCTGGTCTCGGCCGACGGTGAGATGTCCCCCCTATTCGCCGAGTCAGACATCGGAGACAACCTGACAGCCACGTCCGAGCCAGCGCTGACCGAGGAGGACAGGACCAGATTCACCAGCCTCCCAGAGTCCACCCCCTCCGAGCTCACCGAGTTCACCGAGGACCTCGTGGAGGGAACCTCGACAACCTTCGAGCAAGCCGTGATCGTGGAGACATTCTTGCGAGATCCCTCGCTCTTCACATATGACACCACGGTCACCACTGGTCACGGAAGCCTCGATCTCCTCTCCTGGCTCACCGACCCCGAGAGCCTCAACTACCGCACCGGATACTGCGAGCAGTACGCCGCCGCCATGGGGGTGATGCTGCGCACCCTGGGTATCGGGAGTCGGGTCGTGATGGGATTCACCCCGGGCTCGACCGAGGAGATCGACGGGGAGCTGGTCACGGTGGTCCGGTCCGACAACGCCCATGCCTGGGTCGAGGCATGGATCGACGGCTACGGGTGGGTGCGATTCGATCCAACCCCCCGCGGGGACGGGGCCAACCAGGGCACAACCGAGGATCTGGTTGGGATCGACCCTCGCGTCGCCCTCGGGTTGATGGAGGACAACCCGACCGCCGGCCCCAATCAGCCAATCGAGGGTATCCGCGGGTTGGAGCGCGAAGAGCTCGAGGGAGGCATTCCCGAGCTGGAAGGCGCAGCCGACACCGCTGCCCCGAGCGGCGGCCCCCTCCCCCCGTGGACGTGGGCCGCTCTCGCCGCCGTGGTCCTCCTCCTCTCCATCCCCGTGATGAAAACCATGAGACGGCGTCATCGCCTCCGCGCCATCGGCGAGGGTGACATCGACGCCGCCTGGGACGAGATAGTCGACCGGCTGGTCGACAACCGACGGGAGGTACCCGCCTCCCTCACCCCGCTCGAAGTCGCGGCGTCGACCGACACCTCCCTCGAGCCGTTGGCATGGATGTACACCGCCGCCACCTATGGGACACGCAAGCCCAACAGCGCCGAGGTGGCCTTCCAGCGGGCGGACTCGTGGATCGACGAATCATCGAGCAGGGGCGAGCGTGTACGTGAGGCGATGAGTACCCGATCCTTGCGACGGAGATAGGCCCGGTAGACTCTCAGTTCTCGACGGCCCTGGTCTCCTCGGTCACGTCCTCCTCGACACGCCGGATCATCTCGAGGAACCGGGTTTTGTCGAGCTCGAAACCGGTGACGTCCTCCTCCACCGATTGGGTGATCTCGTTGATCACGTCATAGAAGGCCATCTGGCCGTTACGCAACGCGTCCATGACCTCATGGTCGGCGCCGTTCAACGAGAAGACCGAAACCCCGTCGGTGATGAGGCGGACCGCACTGAGCTCGCCATCCATACCAGCCTCCCGTCGCAGGTAATCCCACGCCCGTCGTATCCGCTGCAGGGACAATCCGTTGTCGATGAGACTTCGAACGACACGAAGCGCCACGAGGTCCCGGAAGGAGTAGAGACGTCTCACTCCGGGCCGTCCCCCCGTTGCCTGGACCGACGGTTTCACCAGGTTGACCCTGTCCCAATAGCGAAGCTGATGATGTGTGCAGTTGGTCAACCGAGACGCCTGCTGCGCCGTAAACGTCTGCTCCAAAATTGATCTCTCCTCAAATTCTCTCTTGGACCTTCGGCCCGGTCGCCCCATCCGTTCGGGTTCAACCCGGATGTGGCAGATTAGACGACGACGTCAGTCGCCGCGTCCGAAAGGTCGCCATCTTGACCCCGAATCCTCACCCTCGTGTTCGGGCTCGTAGCGAGACGCAAGCGCCCTCACCAATATGGTCGCCGAAACGACCATCAGGACGAAACCGGCCATCGCAATCCAGATCGAGGACGTGAACGACGCAATGGTCACCACCAAACCAACGACCAACCCGAGGACCGGCAGCCTCGTGGACGGTTGGCTCGACCTTTCGATGTCGCGCACAGCTGTAGCGAGATCAGGATCCTGGGAGTAGAGCTGGCGCTCGATCTCCGCCAGGATCTTTTGCTCTCGATCATTGAGCGGCATATTGCCCCGTGTCTCGCCCGTTGTCGGGGAGGACGCTTATCCGTCCTCCGTGTGGACCAGTATACGTGCTGTTGGAAACTTGGGGATGGCCGTCCGGGGTGCATTGCGAGAGACCGGCCAAACGTTTGGTGGCTTCTATGATCTGAAGCCCATGGCAAACCTCATCCATCTCGTCCGACACGGCGAAACCCACAATCCCGATGACGTCGTCTATGCCTCCCTACCCGGCTTCGACCTCTCCGACCGGGGTCGGGACCAGGTGCGGAGTGCGGCGCGGTTCCTCGGCTCACAATCGATCGTCGCCGTGTGGTCGTCCCCACTGCAACGGGCGTTGGGAACGGCCGAGATAATCGCGACGCGAGGCGGTCTGGTGGTCAATGTTGACACAGAGCTGTCGGAGTGGGGTTTGCTCGACCGGTGGGCGGGTGTGCCCTGGGCCGATGTCGACGATCGGTTCGTCGGGGAGTTGACCGGGTATCTCGACGACCCGACAGACCTCCCCTTCAGCCCCGAATCCCTCGCCGACCTCGCCAAGCGCATACGTGGTGTCGTCGAACGACTC
Organism: Acidimicrobiia bacterium; assembly: GCA_009377435.1. Classification (GTDB taxonomy): domain Bacteria; phylum Actinomycetota; class Acidimicrobiia; order Spongiisociales; family ZC4RG35; genus WHTL01. Next base: position 7,967 of record WHUC01000056.1, on the reverse strand, counting down.
GATGACCGCTATCGGCACGGCGACGTCGTGGTCGTCTCCCATCAGGACCCAATCCAGGCTGCCCGTCTCTCCCTCACCGGCAAACCCCTCAGCGAACTCGCCGTCGACAAGCCGACACATGCCGGCATCGTTACCCTCAGACCGGGGTCGCCCTGGGTAGAGCACTCCGTGTGGAGTCCCCAGTGCCCTGGCCGGTCGGGCACTAGTGACTGAGACCGCGGAGACCCGTGCCCTGATCGTCGTTGGTGGACTCATGATCCTCGCCCTGCTCGTGACGACGATCGGGCTGATAGTGGACCCCGAACCATCCGCACCCATAGCCGTGACGCTGGTCGGCACCGGGCTGTGGACACTGGGCACCGCGGGTGTGATCGGCATGACCATCAGTCGTTCCCGCTGGGCGTACCTCACCGCATGGATGGTGATCCTGGCCGTGGGGGTACTCGCCGTCATCACTCCCATCGGGGTGTTCTGGGCGATCTCGGTCGCGTTGGGCGCCGCAACCGCGGTCGGTCTCATCGGTCTCGGCGCTCGGTCCATCGTCCGGGGACGCCCCGCAGCCTCGGGACCGCCCGTCGCCGCCGTCGCCGTCCCGGTGGTCATGGCTGCCACCCCTCTCCTGCTCGGATTCTCCTCATGGTCCGACGCCGGGTGGCTGGAACTTGTGATCGGGGTGTCCGGACCATTGGTGGCCCTGTGGTTCATGAAGACCCTCCCCGGGGCGCTGATCATGGCCCGGGTTCTCTGGCCGGCATGTCTTCTCGGTGCCGCGCCATGGATGGAGCCGACGTCAATGGTGACCACCACGGCCATCGCCGTGGTGGTAGCCCTCGCCGCGTGGCGCCCCGAGGTGAAGACCTCGGTGAGACCGTTGACGACAAGGGGTAGCCGGGTCCCGATCCCACCCGAGCTGGCACCCCGGGACGTGCTCGACTCGGCCGGTCTCGATGACCGCGGGCGACGGAAGTGAGCCGTCGTCGTCTGCCCAATCCCTGGATAGTCATCCCGTCGTTGATAGCCGGCGTGGTGGGTGGGGTGCTCGGGTGGGTGGTCACCGATGTGTCCTGTCGGGTCGAGCTCGAATCGGGGGCGATCAGTTCGTGCCCGGGATGGGCAGCCACCTTCGCCGTGGTGGGGGCCGTGACCGGTGTTCTCGGCGTGGCGGTGATGATGGTCCTGGTCTTCCGGTCCCTCGCCGAGTGGCGCGCACAACAGGGAGAGGACTGAGTGCCCCGGAGCAGTGGGGTCCTCCTCCACCCGACATCGCTCCCCGGTACCGGGGGCATCGGGGAGATCGGTGGCCCCGCCGTGCGATTCCTCGATTCCCTGGCGCGTATGGGACAGAGCTGGTGGCAGATGCTCCCTGTGGGCCCGACAGGCTATGCGGACTCGCCCTACCAGTCACCGTCGACGTTCGCCGGCAATCCTCTCATCATCGACATCCAGCATCTTGTCGAGCATGGCCTGCTAACACACGACGAAACGAACCTGGCTGATGTCGTCAGGGACCGGGTTCACTATGGAGCGGTGATCAGATCGAAGGGCCCGTTGCTCGCCCGGGCGGCCGAGAGGATGGATACGACCGGTGGCCTCTCCGATGAATTCGACGCCTTCCGACACGCCAATGGGCATTGGCTCACCGACTACGCCTTGTACGGCGCCCTCAAGGAGGCGCATGACATGAGGGCCTGGCCGGAGTGGGACACCCCGGTAAGGGACCGTCGACCCGACGCCCTCGAGGAAGCGACACGCTCTCTGGGCGACGCGATCAGACGGATGGAGATACTCCAGTTCCTGTTCGACAAGCAATGGCGCCACCTCCGCCGCGAGGCTTCGTCGCGAGGTATCGGGCTGATCGGTGACATCCCCATTTTCGTCGCCCACGACTCCGCCGACGTGTGGACCAACCGGCACCTCTTCGACCTGGACGAGGTCGGTCAACCACGGAACATCGCCGGTGTTCCCCCCGACTATTTCTCGGAGACGGGGCAGCGGTGGGGTAACCCGCTCTATCTCTGGGAACGCCATGGCGCCGACGGCTACGAGTGGTGGGTCCGACGTCTGCGTCATGTCCTCGAGCGCTTCGATGTGGTCCGGGTCGACCACTTCCGGGGATTCGTCGATTACTGGGAGATCCCGGTCTCGGCGCCGACCGCCGTGGGTGGTCATTGGGCCCGGGGACCTGGTGCCCATTTCTTCGACGAAGTGGGCAGACATCTTCCCGCCATGCCCATCATCGCCGAGGACCTCGGGATAATCACCGATGAGGTGACCGCTCTGCGGGAGCAGTTCGGGTTCCCGGGCATGCGGGTCCTCCAGTTCGGATTCGACGTCGAGGAGGCGGACACCAACCTCCATCACCCCGACCTATACGACGCCGATGTGGTGGCGTACACCGGGACGCACGACAACGACACCGCCATCGGCTGGTTCTGGAAGGACCATCCCCGGCGCGACCCGGGGTCGCTCGACATCGGAAGACATCGGCTGGTGGAGGCCGCCGATTGCCCGATCGGGGAGATCCACTGGGGCATGGTCTCTCTTGTCGCCTCCTCCGCCGCCGCAACGGCGATCTTCCCGGTACAGGATCTCCTCGGCCTCGACTCCGAGGCGCGTATGAACACACCGGCAACCATGGACGGCAATTGGGCCTGGCGCATGTCCGACCACCTCACCCCCGCGATCGAGGAACGCCTGGCAACCATCACCACGGAGACCGTGCGTGGCTGACACCACCCAGAGTTCTCCCCCCTC
>WHUC01000056.1:0-4978 GCA_009377435.1 Acidimicrobiia bacterium | reverse complement strand
GTGGGTGACCTCCGCCTCCCGGTACTCGTTGGCGACGTGGTCGAGTTCACACTCCGGATCGAGGTTGTCGAGATTGATCGTGGGTGGGAGCTTGCCGTCGCGGATGGCGAGTATGCAGGCCAGGGCCTCCACGGCACCGGCGCCCCCCAGGGTGTGACCCGTCATCGATTTCGTCGATGAGACGGGGACATCCATGGCGCTGTCCCCGAGGGCGATCTTTATGGCGGCGGTCTCCGTGGAATCGTTGGCGGGTGTCGACGTCCCGTGGGCGTTCACATACGAGACATCCGCGGGCGAGATGTCGGCGTCGGCGAGCGCCAACGTCATGGCCCGGGCGGCGCCGGTCCCACCGGGCCGTGGCAGGGTGATGTGATAGGCGTCCGCCGACATTCCATAACCGGTGAACTCGGCGACGACGTTCGCCCCGCGGGCAATGGCGTGATCCCGCTCCTCGAGGATGAGGGCGGCGCCACCCTCACCCATGACGAACCCGTCGCGGTCGATGTCGAACGGACGTGACGCCGCCTCCGGATCATCGTTTCGGGTGGATAGCGCCCTGGCCTGGGCAAATGTCGAGATGCCGAACTCGTTTATCGCCGCCTCGGCACCACCGGCCACCATGACGTCGACAAGACCCCGACGGATCAACTCGGCGGCGTCACCGATGGCGTTCGCCGACGCCGAGCACGCCGTGACCACACACGACACCGGTCCGAGAAGATGGTGCTCGATCGATGCCAACCCCGCGGCCATGTTGGGGATGATCTGGGGTATGGCGGTCGGGCTGACCCGACCCGGCCCACTCGAGTCGAGTATCCGCACCTCGTCGATGAACGAGCCCATCCCACCGAACCCGGCACCGACGACAACACCCGATCTGACCGTCTCGGGGTCGTCCTCGGCGTATTCCAGACCGGCGTCGGCCATCGCCTGGCGCACCGCCACCAGGAAGAACTGGGTATAGCGGTCGATACGACGGATCTCACGTCGCTCAAAGTGCTCCAGGGGGTCGTATCCGCCGACCTCGGCGGCGATGGTCGTCTTGTAGTCCGTGGCGTCGAACAGGCTGATCTGACCGACACCGGAACGACCGGCGAGCATGCCCTCCCAGGTGCTCTCGACATCGAGACCTAGTGGGGTGATGGCACCTGCACCGGTCACCACCACCCGTCGTTGGTGGTGAGTCATCGGTCTTAGGATTCGAGTTTGCCGTAGACCAGGTCGATTGCCTGGCCGACGGTTCCGATGTTCTCTGCCTCCTCATCGGGGATCTGGACGCCGAACTCGTCCTCGAGGGCCATGAGAAGCTCAACGACACCGAGGGAGTCGACCTCGAGATCCTCCTCGAAATTGGCCTCTTCGGTTATCTTGTCGGCGTCGAGACCGAGCTCGGTGACGAGCACTTCCTCGAGTCGTTCAGCAACTGCACTGCGGTCCATGGATGGATCCCTTCTCGTTCTGGGCTATCTGTGTTGCAACAATCTACAGGCTCAGGCCCCCGTCGACACGGAACACCTGGCCGGTTATGTACGCCGCCTCCTCCGACGCGAGGAACTTGATCATCGCCGCAACCTCCTCTGCTCGGCCGACACGGCCCACCAAGGTTTGCGACACCGCCGCCGAGAGGACATCGTCTGAGAGTTCCCCGGTCATGTCGGTGGCCACGAATCCCGGCGCCACCACGTTAACGGTCAGCCCGCGAGAACCTATCTCCTTGGCGACCGACTTGGAGAAACCGATGACACCGGCTTTGGACGCGGCGTAATTGGCCTGCCCCGGATTGCCGGCGATTCCCGAAACCGAGGAGACGTTGACGATGCGCCCCCACTTAGAGCGGAGCATCCCCCTCAGCACCGCCTTGGTGCAGATGAAGGTCGAGCGGAGGTTGGTGGCGAGGACCGCATCGAAGTCGTCGAGGCTCATCCGCATCAGCAACCCGTCCCGGGTGATACCGGCATTGTTGACCAGTATCTCGATGGGTCCGAGCTCGGTCGAGACCGTCTCCATCATGGTGTCGACGGCGTCGGGATCCGACACGTCGGCACCGACGGCGATGGCCTCACCTCCGGCATCGCCGATCTCGGCGACGACTGCGGCGGCGGCGTCGGCCCCCCGGGCGTAGTTGACCGCCACCTTGTGCCCGTCATCGGCGAGGGCGATAGCCGTAGCCCGACCGATTCCCCTCGACCCACCGGTAACCAAAGCGACCCGGCTCAACGCGCTCCCAGACCGAAGAAGTCGATGTTGGGTTGGATGAGTTCCATCGCGGTCCTGTCCGTTGGCGGGAGGGCGGCGTCACTGGTGGCCACCGGCGTCACCCTGTCACCCCACCGGACGGTTGCCGCCGCCCAGGACAGACCGGCACCGAAGGCGGCGAAAACGATCACGTCACCGGGTGTGATCCGATCCTGTTCGATCGCCTCGGCGAGGGCCACGGGAATGGTTGCCGCCGAGGTATTCCCGTAGGAGCCGATGTTGATGAACACCTTGTCCCGATCGAGACGGAGGCGACGGGCGGTGGCGTCGATGATCCGGGTGTTGGCCTGATGGGGTATGAGAAGGTCGACGTCGTCGAGGGTGAGACCGGACTTCTCCACCACCCGGACCGCAGCGTCCCCCATCGTGGTCACGGCCCGTCGGAACACCTCCGGACCATTCATGGTGATGCCCGCGGTTTCAGGATCGGGTGGCCGACGCTCCCCTTGGGTCCCGCTCACCGGGATCTCGAGGAGGCTGCGGGCGGTCCCATCCAGACCCAACTCGGTGGCGAGGACCCCGGTCTCGCTGTCGGCGGGCTCGAGTACCACCGCACCCGCACCGTCGCCGAAGAGCACGCATGTCGACCGATCGGCGAAGTTGAGGTGGTAGCTGAGCTTCTCCGCCCCGATGACCAGCACCCGCGAGTTGGTGCCGGCCCGAATCATGTTGGTTCCGACGACGAGACCGTAGATGAACCCGGAACAGGCGGCATTGAGATCCATCGCGGCACAGCCGGTAGCACCGATGATCTCCTGGACCTTCGATGCCGTCGAGGGGATGGTGGAGTCACCGGTGCAGGTGCCCACGATGACGAGATCGAGATCGGTCGCCTCGAGACCGGCTGCGGCGAGGGCATGTTGAGCCGCAACCGCGGCCATGTCCGACACATCGACGTGGCAGATCCTCCGCTCCTTGATACCGGTGCGTGTGGTTATCCATTCATCGGATGTGTCGACGATCTGGGCGAGGTCGTCATTGCTGAGTGAGGCCGGGGGAAGACACTTGCCCCATCCCGTGATCTTGGCGTTTTGCATCTCGGCTCCGTCGGGGTCAACGGCATTATCCAACAGCCTCCTAACCCATCGTACCAAGGGAAGCGACCGCGGCGTCGATCTCGGACAGTTTCGAGACCACCACCACCTCGGCGTCGGGAGCGGAGCGTTTGGCCATTTGCGCGGTGACGTCCCCGGGTCCCACATGGACAAAGACGTCAATCCCGGCTGCACCCATGGCGACGAGAGAGTCCTCGAAACGCACCGGGGACACCACCTGCGAGGCCAGGAGCCGCGGTCCGTCATCGGGGTCGAACGGTGTCGCCGACACGTTGGCATAGACGGGGAAGAGCGGTGCTTCGAAGTCGACGGCAGAGGCCGCCGCGGCGACGGTGGCCTCGGCGGTGGCCATGAACGGCGAATGGAATGCCCCGGCGACATTGAGACGCACCGCCCTCCGGATGCCGTGGGATCGGGCGGTGGCATCGAGCCAATCGAGATCCGCTGGGCCGCCGGCCACCACCACCTGACCGGGTGCGTTGAGGTTGGCCACGGTAAGACGACCGCCTTCGGCGCGCCTCTTGGCGGCGACGGCCTCGGCGGTTTCGGGGTCGGCACCGAGAAGGGCCGCCATCCCCGAGGGTTCGAGTCTGGCGGCCGCGGCCATGGCCTTTCCCCGTCGCACCACCAGTTCGAGACCGGTCAGGTAATCGAACACCTCGGCAGCGGCGAGGGCCGTGTACTCACCGAGGGAGTGACCGGCACCGGCACCGGGAGTGCCGATGCCACCACGGAACTCCGCCCACAACGCATAGGCCAGCGCATAGAGCGCTGGTTGGGCGTGATCGGTGTCGGTAAGGGACTCGATGGGTCCGTGGAGACAAACATCACGCAACGACCAGCCCAGGACCTCGTCGGCGGCATCGCCGAGCAGATCCGGGCGGACATCGAAGAGGTCGGCACCCATCCCGACGTACTGACTCCCCTGGCCGGGGAACAACACCGCAAAGCCCAACTCGCCTCCCAACGTGTGGTGCCGTCAGGCTAGTGGGTGCTCAGCCCCCCACCCCGTTGCCGAGGACGGCGCCGTCGGGGATCCGCCCGGTGTCGGAGTCGGGTGGACCGACGATGGCCTCGCCCACAACACGCACACCGGCACCAAAGGTCCAGTCGCCGCGCACCACGAGACTGTCGGCCTCGATTAGGGAAGGAGGGCCGTGGGGGAATCTGGTGTCGAAATCGTCGACCAGGGCGTAGGGGTCGTCGAGATCCACAAAGGGCGCCTCCGTTCGGGTCTCCGCCAGTCGCACCTCTCCGGCGTCGGTCAACCGGTAGGCATCGGATCGGAGAACCAGCAGTTCGTTGGTCGTCTTCACGGGCAGGAAACGGGCGTGATCCACCTCGATGGCTCTGGCACCCTCGAACACCTCGATTGCGGCCCCCATCGCCGTCTCTATCTGGATCACTTCCGGTGAGGTCGGCTCGGTGGGGTCGACGTTCTTCACATTGCGGATCAGGGGGAGCCCGAGGACCCCATCGGTGCTTGCCAGCGTCTCGGAGAGGGCCGGGAGATCGAGCCAGAGATTGTTGGTGTTGAAGAAGCGATGCCGATCGATGTCGCCAAAGGCATCGACGTCCTCGGGGCGGGTTTGCGCCGACTCGCGCAGGACCATCCTGTTGTCGGCTCGTCGCACCGCCAGATGGCCGCCCTTACGGTCGGAGGGGCT
>WHUC01000055.1:8363-12144 GCA_009377435.1 Acidimicrobiia bacterium | reverse complement strand
CCGTCCACCTGGGCCTGTTCCTCGATATCCATGGGAATCCCCTTGAAGAAGCCCATCAGCAGCCACACCGAGATGGGAATGGTGATGGTGGGATAGACCAGGATCAGCGCCCAGAGGCTCTCCTGCAACCCCAGGTTCGAGATGACCGTGGACATGGGGATGAACAGCAGGGTGGGTGGGATCAGATAGACCAAGAAGATGGCGATCCCTATCTGTTCTCCCCACCGCATCCTCAGGCGGGCCAGGCTGTAGGCGGCGGGAAGACCGATGATCAGGGTGATTGCGACCACCGCCACACCCACCACCAGGGTGTTCCGCACGAAGGTGGGGAAGTTCGTCTCGAAGAAGAGCATCCGGAGATGCTCGAGTGTTGGGGGTTGGTTGAGCCAGAAGGGGTTGTTGGCCTTGGTGTAAAGGTCCTGGCTCTGTTTGAACATCGTGATGGTGCTCCACAGGAAAGGAAAGGCCGCCACGAACGCGAAGCCGATCGCTGCCACGTAGAGACCCACCCTCGTCAGACGATGACGTCGAACCGCCCGGTCCCGTTCTTGCTCGACGTCTACACCCCGGAAGGGATCGGTCTCCCGAAGGGTGCTGGGATCGATCGTCACAAGACCTCCCGACGTTTGGCCATACGGAGAATCAGAGCGGCCACCGCGATCATGATGGGGAGGAGGAAGAGGGCGGTGGCGGCACCATGGGCCAGGTTGCCACCGCTGATCCCCTTGAAAAACGCCCAGCTGGAGAGGACCTGGGTGCTGTTGGTGGGTCCACCCCTGGTGAGCACATAGACCACACTCATGTCGGTGATGGTGAGAATGACCCCGAACAGGACCGCCACCGCGATGATCGGGGCCATGAGAGGAATGGTGATCTCGAACAGCTTCCGCCAGAAACGCGCCCCGTCGACCTCGGCGGCGTCGATGATCTCGGTGGGGATGGCGACCAGGCCGGCCATGATGATCACCGCGGCGAGGGGAACGATCCGCCAGGTGTGCACCGCGATGATCGATGTCATCGCCAACCCCGGGCTACCCAGCCAATACATGTTGGATTCGATGAGTCCCAGGTTTCGCAGCACCCAGTCGATGGGGCTGAAGATGGAATCCAGGGTCCACAACCAGGTGATGGCGGCAAGCGACACCGGGGTGGTCCAGGGGAGCAATACCAGGAAGCGGACGAACCACTTCCCCTTGAAATCGGCCACCAGCACCATGGCCAGTGCCTTGGCGAGCACCACCACCAGGATGTTGGCGACGAACGTGAACACAAAGGTGTTCTGAAGCGACTGCATGAAGACCGGATCGCGGAACAGTTGGCGGAAGGTCTCCAGACCCACGAAATCGAAGCTGGTGCTCCCGATGGTCGCGTCGCTCAACGAGTAGAGGATGGCCATCACGAATGGGAACCCCACCAAGGCGGCGATGTAGATGAAGGCCGGCATCAAGCCGATACGGGCCAGGAAGCGCTCATCGTCGAGGAGATGACGACGTGGTCGCACCATCCGGGCAACGATCCCCTCGGCACTGCTGGCGTCTTGGGTACTCACAGCGGCCTCGAGGGGATACTCGAACCGGTCTCCTTGTCGAAGAACTTGAGGTCATCCTCGGCCACGGTGAACTGGTGCTCGCGCTGGGGCTCGATGGGGATCGACACCGTAGAGGGCAAGCGGGAGATCACCTTGGTCTGCTCATCCAACCCGGGCACGGTGCCGTATAGATAGCGGTCCGAGCCCAGGTTCTCGACACGATTTACCTGGAACGCGAATGACGTCCGGGTCGGGTCGTGGCCGTTGAGCGCCTCCGGCAGGAAGCTCTCCGGTCGGAAGCCGACCAGATGATCTGATCGGTGCAGGAGGTTCATAGGGGGTGAGCCGATGAAGGTGGCCACGAAGGTGTCCGCGGGGTGGTGGTAGATCTCGTCGGGGGTGCCGAACTGACGGATCCTCCCATGTTCCATCACCGCAATACGGTCTCCCATCCCCATCGCCTCCACCTGGTCGTGGGTGACGTAGACGGTGGTGATCCCCATCCGGTTCTGGAACTCGAGGAGGTCATCGCGCGCCGCCGCCCGCAACTTGGCATCCAGGTTGGAGAGAGGCTCGTCGAGGAGGAAAATGCTCGGTTCTCGCACCAGCGCCCGGGCCAGGGCCACCCGCTGCCTCTCCCCACCCGAGAGATGACGGGGCCGGCGGTCGAGGTGGCGGTCGATGTCGAGCAGGCGGGCGGCCCACTCGACCTTGTCACGGCGTTGCTCCGGGTCCAAGCCCTCCGCCTTGAGGGGGAAGGCGATGTTGCGGAAAACCGTCATGTGGGGATAAAGGGCGTAGCTCTGGAACACCATGGCGATCTTGCGGGCACGTGGAGGCAGACCGTTCATCAGCTCGTCGGCGATGTAGATCTCACCCGAGGTGGGTGTCTCCAGCCCGGCGATCATACGCAGAAGGGTGGTCTTGCCGCACCCGGATGGCCCCAACAGCACGAGGAACTCGCCCTCCGTGCTGGCCAGATCGATCCCGTCGACGGCGACGGTGTCGTCGAAATGCTTACGGAGATCGCGGACCTCTACGGTGGCCATCACTACCGAGTGTAAGAGGGACCCACCGATGAGGGCGTGTCCGGGCCCGCCCCCACCGCGTCCACCGTCAACCGCCCCCGATCAGACCCTGGGCCCGCCAGTTGTCGAAGATCTGGGTGATCTCCTGCTCGGCCTGCGCCACCGACTCCTGCGGGCTCTGGTCACCCTGCACCGCCCGACCCAGCATGTTGGGGATGATGAAGGTGTTGAAGACCTCGCCTATCGCCGGGCTTGCGTATCCGGGATGGCCGACGTTGGTACACCAGTCCACGGCGGTGGTGAGCACCGACAGTTTGTCGGCCGGTTGCGAACCGAACGGATCGTCACCCAGCCAGGTGTCGAGCTCGGGCACCCGCTCGGCAAAGGCAGGGAAGTCGTAGAGCTGGGAGTGCCAGGCCGCAGCCTCCAGATTCTCGGTGTAATGGAGCAGGAACTCCTTGGCCGCGTCGACGTTCGGGGAGTGCTCCGGCACGATCCAGTTGTACATGACGTGTTGGCCCACCAGGGCCGCCGCCGGCCCCTCCAGGGCCGATGAGAAGTAGATGTCCTCGGCCACCTCGGGGTTGGCCTCCTGGGCGGTCCGGTAGGCCGAGATGGAGTTGAGGATGTAGGAGAGCTCCCCGGCAACAAGACCCTGGTTGTTGGACGCGGCGTTCCAGGCGAACACCTCCTCGGTCATGGCGCCCTCGAAGAGTCGCATCATGAACTCGACCGCCTCCACCGTCTCGGGGGAGTTGATGGCAACGTTCTCGCTCTCGTCCTGGATCGAGGCGCCGAAGGACCACAACAGCGCCCGTCCGGCCATGTCGGAGTCGATCTCCTGTGACAGTCCGAGACCGAGCTGCACCCCGAGCTCATCCCTGATGCGTGAGCCACCCTCGAGGAGATCGTCCCAGGTGCTGGGCCCATCCGGCAAATCCACCTGCTCCCACAGGCTCTTGCGGTAGTCGCCCGGGTCGGGAACCCACGCCGGGGCGTAACCGTAGAACTTGCCGGTGGTGGGGTTGAAGCTGGACTTCCGACACACGTCGAGCAGGGTCCCGTAGCGGTTCTCCGCCTCCTCGACCACGTCGGTCATGTCGACGACACTGGGCTCGAACTGGCCCAGGGGGGAGATGTGCTGCATGAGGTCGTGGCCTTCACCCGACTGGATCTCCGACGAGATGGCGGGCACCACCTCGGCGGTGCCGATGTGGTCGACGGT
>WHUC01000055.1:3444-7824 GCA_009377435.1 Acidimicrobiia bacterium | reverse complement strand
CTTGATCCCGAGCACGGCGGCCGGCTCCAGATTGAGCTGACGGTCGTCGATGAAGACACAGCGCTCCGGGCTGGCGCCCATGACCTCGAGTGCGATGCGATAGATGGCGTCGTCGGGTTTCTTGACCCCCAGATAGGCGGAGGTAAAGAATGCGTCGAAGATCTCCCCGAGCCCGAACTCGGTGACACGATGGTGATTGAGAGGCCGCGACTCGTTGTTCAGGGTCACGAGACGCACATCGGCCGCGGCGACGTCCTCGGCGAGCGCCAAACCTCCATCGAGGGCGACCGACCTTGCGAACATCGCCGCCGCGAACTCGTGGAGGGAGAAGTCGCGGTCGCGGTAGCCCACCGTGAACTTGAGATAACCGTCGAGATCCAACCGCCCCGTCTCGAAACGATCGACTACGAAGTCGTGTCTCTCGTCGAACTCGTCGAAATCGAGCCCGAACTCTGTGATCACGTGACGACGGGCGACGCCGTCCCAGCCATTGGAGAGGATCACACCACCGACATCGGAGAACACGACGTCGATCATCGGGTCAGCTGAACTTCGTCTTGGGGCGCTCCCGGAGTTCGCCGTCGATGTAGATGTCCACCTTCTCGTTGTAGAAGGAGACCCGACCCGCGATCCGGGCCGACTCGGTGGTGGGGGCGTCGTATCCCCACACGATGTCCTCATACGCCGTGTCGCCGACACCCACCGACCAGTAGCGGGCGGTGCCCTTGTAGGGGCATCGGCTCACGGTGTCGGTGGGCGTCATCAGATCGAGGCGGACATCCGTCTTGGGGAGGTAGTAGCGCACCGGAAGATTGGTCTCATGGAGGAACATCGCGGAATTGGAGTCGGCCACCGTCTCGCCGTCGATCTCCACCCTGACGTTACGTGAGCTGGGGAGGATGTCGACACGGGTATTGGGATCCTTGGCGTGGACGAACACCTCGGCGTCCTCCTCGAACCAGTGATCCATTGCATCCCAACGCAGCGCGACGTGCCCAGCCAGATCTTCGATTTTGGGCTCGTCATATCGGTAGGCGGCGTCCTCGATAACGCGGTCCCCCGTGTCGATCCCGAGGACGGTGGCGGTCCCCCGGCTCGGCGACCGCTTGGTCTCGCCGGTCTCGACCAGCAGGTCGGATCTGACGTCCTCGGTGGGTATGTAGTAGGTGGGGTAATAGGGAACCTCCCACACATACATCGGATTGGTGGTGTCGACGACCGTTATCCCATCGACGATGGCTCGAAGCCGTCTGTTCGCCGGCTCGGTTCTAACACGGGTTCGTTCGGTCATCGGTGTCCTTTGATGGTCGATACGTACAACAACACGGCCTGCTCGAAGATTCCATCACCCGGCGGGGGCCGACTCGAAGGCGATCCGGCGATCGGAGGTGTCGACGTCGGAGAGGACCACCTCGATGGTGTCGCCGAGCTCGACGGGGAAGTCGACGTCGGCGTGGACCGGAGGCTCGGTGACCTGGATCGAACCGCCCTTCTTGTATTCGTCGACGACCACTGCCGAGAAGCGCTCTCCGACCCGTCCCTCGAGTAGCAGGGCCTCGAGCAGGTCGAGCCCGGACCGCTCGTACTCCCCGGCCCTTCGGTCGGCGTCGGCCATTGTTGCGGGAAGACGGTCTAGTGCCTCCACCGCCCACTCGGGAGGAGTGTCCTCGGCGGAGAGCGCCAGGCATATCGCACCGGTGTAGCGGTCGACGAGACGACGGATGGGTGCGGTGACGTGGGTGTAGAACATGTTGAGGGCGCCGTGCTTGTGGAGGGCGCCGTCCCCGATCACCTGATAGCCCGCCCCCCGGAAGAGCATGGTCGACTCCGACACCATCGCCAGATGCTGGGGGACGTCCGGCTTCAGTCTCTGCAGCAAATCGCCATATGACTCGTTACCCGCCCATTCGATGCCAAGGGCCTTGGCGGTGCGGCGGAGCCGGTCCACCCCCTGGCGGGTCGACTCGGGAAGGGTGCGGAGGATCCCCACTCCCCCGTCGATCATCATCTGGGCGGCCACGGCCCCGGTGAGGAGCGAGATCTGGGCGTTGGCCTCGTCGATCGGTCGGGGCGCAACCCACCTCAACTGGTAACCCCCGTCGACGGAGTGGATCTCCTGGTCGGGAATGGGAAGGCTCACCCCGCCCCGCTCGATCTCGAGTTGTCGTCTCGCCCTTCCCAGCTCGATGACGATCGGCCAGGGGTGGGGCGCCTCACCAGCGTCCAGCAGCGTCTGGATCTCCCGATACGACCGTTTGGCGGTGCTGGACACATGGGCTGACCGCACCGAAACGTCGGTAGGTTCGGCCCCGTCGTCGAGACGGATCTCCCAGACGTTGGCCACCCGGGTCTTCCCGGGGAGCAGACTGGCTTCACCCTCGGCCAGCTCCGGTGGGTGGAGCGGCGCCCGACGATCCGGCCCGTACAGGGTGGCGCCACGCCGCCACGTCTCTTCGTCGAGCGCCGATCCCGGCTCGATGAACCGGGCGACGTCGGCGATGGCGTAACGGAGGAGATGTCCCCCATCGGAGGTCCGCTCGACATGGAGGGCCTGGTCGAGGTCCATGGCATCGGGGGGATCGATGGTCTCGAAGGGTATGTCGGTGAGATCGAGCTCGGGTGTGGGCGGGTCGGTGACGATCGAGGCCACGGCGTCGGCCGGGTAGGACCCGGGGACCTCGAGATCGTCCCGTAGGGCGTCCAGGGCCCGACGACTTCTCTCGTCATCGGCGACAACGGTTATCTGGCGACGCGGCAAGCCCTCATCCTTGGTTGGTGACGGGTCTCATGTTACGAAATCCCGGTCTCCAACCCGTTCTCGCGCGTTTAGGCGGGCGCATACGACGGCCTAAACGCGCCAAAACGGCAGTGGTGGGGTCAGGCGACGCCCTACCTCTCCCGTTGCCAGGCGCGGTGGAGACGGGTGTAGACACCGTTAGAGGTGACCAGCTCGTGGTGGGGGCCGTCCTCGACGAGGTGGCCCTCATCGAAGACCAGGACCCGCTCGGCGGCCTCAGCCGTGGAGAGACGATGGGCGATCGTCACTACGGTCCGCCCCGCCGTCAGACCGGCCAGGGCCCGGCTGATCCTCACCTCGGTGGCGGGATCGACCGACGACGTGGCCTCGTCGAGGACGAGGAGATCGGGGTCGGCGACGGCGGCGCGGGCAAGAGTGACCAACTGCCGCTCGCCCACCGACAGCGCCCCGCCCCGCTCGCCCACCGGGGTGTCGAGCCCGTCTCCGATCTCTGCCAGCCAGTCGTCGAGACCGAGGATGGCGAAGGCCTCGTCCAACTCGTCACGGGTGGCGTCCGGTTTCCCCATGAGCACGTTGTCGCCGATCGAGCCCTGGAACAGCATTCCCTCCTGGGGCACCATCACCACCCGGTCCCGAAGCGAGTCGAAACGCACCTTGCGGGCGTCGATGCCACCGATCAGGACCACACCGCGGGTGGGGTCCATGAGTCGGGTGAGAAGCTTGGCAAAGGTGGTCTTTCCGGACCCGGTCTCCCCGACGACGGCTATCTTCGACCGGGCCTCGATGTGGATGTCGACGTCGTCGAGGGCAAGATGTCCCGATGCCTCCACGGCGGTCTCACCCGACCGCGGATATCGGAAGGCGACGTCGACGAAACGGACGTCGAGGGACTCGCCGGCGAGCGGCACCCCGTCGTCACCGGGGTCGGCGACATCGGGGGCGATATCGAGCACGTCGAGCACCCGACGCCAACCGGCGACGGCGGTTTGGGCCTCGTTGACCGCCTCGCCGAGGATCCTCACCGGCTCGACGAAGAGCTGCACCAGGAAGATGAAGGCCACCACCGTCCCTACCGAGGTGTCCCCGTTCACGGCGAGAAGCGTCCCCACCACGAGGACCCCGGCGAGCACTACCCCGGAGAGGAGCTCACCGACACCGGAGAGCCGCGAGGAGAGCGACCCGGCGTTGACACCCGACTCCCGATGCTCCTCGATGGCCGTCCCGAGACGTTGACGCATCGGGGTCTCGGCGCCGTAAGCCCTGATGACAGGGGCGCCCACCACCGACTCGGCTAGCACCCCGAGGAGACGTGCCACCTTCTCCCGGACGATCCCGTAGGCGACCTCGAGACGCCGCTGGAACCACCGCACCGACAGCACGATCACCGGCACGGTCGCGATTGGGACCAGGGCCAGCGGGACCGAGTAGATCAGCATCACCACCAGGGATACCAGGGCCTGACCGATGTTCGTGAGCAACATCAGTCCCGCCCACTGCATGAACCGCGATATCTCATCGACGTCGGAGGTGACCCGTGACACCAGGGAACCCCGTTGCTCGGAGGCCTGGTGGAGCATGGAGAGATCGTGGATGTGGCGGAACGCCCTTATCCGGACACCGGA
>WHUC01000055.1:0-2778 GCA_009377435.1 Acidimicrobiia bacterium | reverse complement strand
TAACCCTCGGCCAGTCCCGATACAAAGGCGTCGGCCTGGGCGATCTTGGCGGCATGGAGGATCTCGGTGTCGGAGAACTCGTCCCCGAGGGTGATGTTCTCCCGGACCGTGTCGTCGAACAGGAACGGCTCCTGGAACACCAGCACGGCCGCCCGGGCGAGACTCTCCCGCTCCAGATCCGACAAGAGACGATCGTCGAGGGTGATCTCACCCATGTCGGGGTCGAACAGCCTCACCAAGAGATGGGCGATCGTCGACTTTCCCGAGCCCGTCGGCCCCACGATGGCCACCGTCCGACCCGGATCGAGGTCGAGATCGATCCTCGCCACCCCCCGACCGGTGCTCACGTCCTCGTCGGGATCGGTCAGGTCGACCCGGGACTCGGCGGGGTGGTGATACTCGATCGATGTGACGTTGGCCGCGGCGCCACCGGCACCATCGGCAGATGTCTCGCCGTATGAGAAGTTACCCCTGGCGCCGAGCACGGCCTCGATCCGATCCCAACCCACCACCGATCGGGGCATCTCCCCGAGCAGCCACCCAAAAACCCTCATGGGGAGTGCCACCAGACGGAATAGAAAGGCAAAGGTCACCAGAGACCCCGCCGTGAGCAGCCCCTGGTCGACACGGGCGGCGCCGATGAGGAGGACGGCGAGAATGGAGATGTTGGGGAGGGCCTCGATCACCGGATCGAACATCGCCCGGATCCGACCCACCTCGACCATTCGGTCACGCAGCTTGTCCGATCTCTCCCCGAACCGCCCCACCTCGTCGTCCTCCCGTCCCAGGGTCTTCACAACGAGGGCGGCATCGAAGGACTCGTGGGCGATCTCGGCCACCTCGGACCGAACCCGTTGCGCCCCGGCGGCGATAGACCTCATCCGCCGTTGGTAGACGTAGTTGGCCAAGGCGAGCGCCGGAATCATGAGAAAGCCGATCAGGGCGAGTAACAGGTCCGTGAGTAGGAGGAGGACCGCGGTGATTACCAACATGACGACGACACCGAAGGCCATGGGAAGGGGCGCGGCCACGAACGACGCCGATTCCACGTCCGAGCTCACATTGGAGATGAGCTGACCGGTGGGATGGCGTCGATGCCACGCCAGTGGCAGTTCGAGATAGCGATCGGTGACATCGGTCCGGTCCCGTGCCTGGAGCAGGTATTGCGCCTGGTACGCACCGAAACGTCGCAGTGTGATCCCGGCAGCCTTCATCGCCGTGACGCCGAGCACGACGACAACGACCAGAGCCAGTGTGGCGTTGGTCACCGACCCCGATCGGACCGCAGGGAGTAACACGTCATCGGTCGCCCAACCGACGACATAGGAACTGAGGACGGTGGCTACCGCATAGAGAACGGTCCCCACCCCACCCAGGGCGAAGGGGCGTGGGGCCCGTCGAAGTTGCCGGACGATGAGCTCCGAGCCCCGACTGAAGACGGCGCGGGCGGTGTCCGGCGTCTCCCTATCCGCTGCGGTCGTCATGGCGGGCCGGGAGCGGTCACGCTGGGTGTGGCGGGTCCTCCACCGCCATCTCCAGGGCGATCCAGTAGGAGCCGAGACGACCGGCGAACGCCTCGGGCGCCTCGGCATAGATCCGGGCACCGGAAACATACGCCGCCCGTTGCGCCGCTGAGCGATCGTGCTGGGCGAGGGCGCCGAGGAGCGACCGGTCGAGGGCGTCGGGGCACAACTCGGGCTTGACCGTGACGAGACGTACGAGATCGGCGAGATCGTGATCGTGCCCGAGGATGTCGCCGAGACGGTCGACGGCAACGGACAGACCCCCGACGACCTCCGGCCAGATAGGGGCGAGCACCTCCGTCTGGTGCCGAAGGTATTTCACACGCTTCCGCCACTGGTGGAGATTGGTGACCGTGGGTGCCGTGACGGCTCGATCCATGGCGTCCCGTCCCCGTCGGTACGTCCGGATCAGACCGGGTGTCAAGACGTCGAAGCCGTCCCGGATGTGCCCCCGGTAAGGGGAGGCGCCGTTGGGCTCTACCGACCACGATGCGAACCGGGCCCGCCCGAACCTCATCGCCCTCACGAAATCGGACCCGGTGCCGGAGGCGATGGTGTCATCCCCGATCGACTCGGCGCGGTCGCGCAGCCGATCGGTCACGTCGACGAAGGTGCCGCCGGAGAGCCGGGGCCCGTAACGGGCGATCAGCCCATCGAGGGTCTCGGTGGCAACGTGAGATGTGCGGGCGGGTGAGAGAAGACGGGCGGCATCCCGGATCGAGCGGTTCTCGTAGCGGTACACTTTCCTACCAATCTCGCCTCGAATCAACCGGAGGATGGCACGGATCCGTTTCGTCGCCTTGCGCGCCTCGTGGATACCCGTGGGGGGATCAAGACCCTGATCGGTCAGGGCGCCGATGGCGGTATCGAATTGGATTATGGCGGCGCGTTGGAGACTCCAGCCCAGCGAGCGGGTGGGCTCGATGGCCAGATCGCTGACGATGACATCCCCGACCAGGGGCAGATCATCCGATTGGACGAGAGCGAGGGGTGAGGTCACGCCAAGGCTCAGACGGAATCGAGATCGAGGGAGGCCGAGTTGATGCAGTAACGCTGACCCGTGGGTTGGGGACCGTCGGGGAACACGTGGCCGAGATGGCCGTCGCAGACGGCACACTTCACCTCGGTGCGTATGGTGCCCAACGAGCGGTCCTCGACCTCGACGATGCGATCGTCGTCGATCGGCTTCCAGAAGCTCGGCCATCCCGAGCCCGACTCGTACTTGGTGTCGGATTCGAACAGTTCGGTCCCACAG
>WHUC01000054.1 GCA_009377435.1 Acidimicrobiia bacterium | reverse complement strand
CACTGTGATGCGCGACGCCCTCGCCCTCACCGGCTCGGACCCGGTGGCCCGTCATGTTGGTCGCACCCTCTCGGCCACCGCCCTGCTCGTCGGGTTCGCCGCCGTCCTCTACCCGGCGATGCTCGTCTTCTATGCCCCCGACGTTCCGGTCCGGTGGCCCGTCATGGTTGGTCTGGTCCTCCTCTACGTGGTCGGTCTCGGCCAGCTCATCACCCTCGCCGCCCAGGTGACCATCGGGGTCGGCGGCAGGAACACCCTCGCTCCCCTTATCGTGGCGCCATTGGCGATCCCCCTGGTCGTGGGTGCCAGCCAGGCCCTGGAATCGGTAGGTCGTGGAGGCAGTATCCTTAGTTGGACACTCCTGGTCACGGCCGTCGATCTGGCGCTTGTGGTTACCAGTGTCGTCGTGGCACGACCCCTGGAGGAGGCTTCCCGTTGAGGTCGCTGTCGTTCGGAATCGTCCACGCAGAAACCCCCAATCCCCCACGAGGAGGGCTGGAACGTTGAAATCCCGGTGGATCTATGCATCGATCTCGATAGTCGCACTCGGAATCGGATTCGCCTTCGCCATGACGGCACCCGTCGACAGACTCCAGGGCGAGTACACCCGCATAATCCACGTCCACGTGCCCACGGCGTGGCTGGCCTTCCTCGCCTTCGGGGTCACCGCCCTCGGTTCGATCGGGTATCTGATCCGGAGGAACCCGAGGTGGGACCGGATGGCGGCCTCCTCGGCCGAGATCGGTGTCCTCTTCACCGGGCTCGCCCTCATCACCGGCATGATCTGGGGTAACGTCGTCTGGGGTCGCCCCTGGGACTGGGGTGACGCCCGTCTCACCACGACCGCCCTCATGTTCTTCGTGTACCTCGGCTATCTCGCCCTTCGTCGGGCCATCGACGATCCCGAGGCGAGGGCGCGCCGCTCCGCCATCCTCGGGGTCATCGCCGTCGTCCAGGTGCCTCTCGTCTACTTCTCCGTGAATTTGTTCCGCACCCTCCATCAGGTCCAGTCGATCTCCCCCGGTGGCGCCGACATGCCGACCGGGATGCTGGTGGCGATGCTGGTCAACCTGGCGGCGTTCACCGTCCTCTACGTCTCCCTGCTGGTATGGAGGATGGGGATCGCCCAGGTCGAGACCGAACGGGAACTCGCCGTCGACGAGACCGCTGGTTCCTCTGTGACCGCCCCCAAACTGGGTGAGCTCCAGGGAGGTTCCGATGTCTGAGATCGGGATCGTGATCGTGGCCTTCGCGGTCTGTTATCTCTCGATCCTGGGATACGTGGTCTGGATCTGGCGGCGCTCGGGCGGGCGCCAATGACCGGCCGTAAGGGTTTCGTCCTCTTCGGGATCGGGGGAATCGCACTCATCGTCGCCTTCCTCACCTTCAACAGTCTCGGCGACTCGGTCACCTACTACCTCTACCCCACCGAGGCCGAGGCCCGACGCGCCGAGTTCCCCGACGGGGAACGCTTCCGTCTCGCCGGCGTCGTCGTCCCCGGCTCCCTCGACACAAGCGCCGACCCCATCGTGTTCTCGGTGTCGGACGGAGGCGCCACCATCGACGTGAACCTCACCGGGACCCCACCCGATCTGTTCGCCGAGGACGTCCCCGTCCTCATCGAGGGGGCGTGGCAGGGGGACATATTCAGCGGTGACGAGGTCCTGATCCGCCACGACGAGAACTACGAGGCCCCCGACACGGGGGGTCCGGTCGAGAACGCCTAGTGGTCGGTCGCCGAAATAGCTACGCGGTCTCGCCGGCCCTAGACGCCGCTTGCTGCGTCCTCGTCCTCGAAGCACCGCCCCGGGTGCGCCTTCGTCCTGCGTCCTTGCCATCGGCGCCGATGGCTCGGCGACACCGCGGCATCAATTCAGCGACAGACCACCTCGTGCTCCGACCGTCAACGTTTGCCGCGTTCAGGACAGCCAGTGAACATCACCAACGTTACCGGCCAGGGCACTGATGCTCTCGATTCTGGGGTACGCCAGTGTCGCCGCGGGGGTGTTCGGGTCGGGCTGGGTCGTCCTCGAATCGCTGATGCAGGCCCGTGACGCGCACATCGACCGCCGTCGGCTCCGGGCCCCGATGGGCACACTCGGGGGTGGTGCGATCCTGGCGATGGCGACGCTGGTTCTCGCCCTCGTCGTGGACGACTTCTCGGTCTCGTACGTCGCCACCAACCACGCCCTTTCCACACCGTTCCCCTACAACGTCGCCACGGCCTGGGCCGCCCTTGAGGGCTCGATCGTGCTCTGGGGCCTCGTCCTCGCCGGGTTCACCTACTCGGTGTATGCGGGGCTGCGCCGTTCCTCCGATCGTCAGCAGATGGGCGCCCTCGCCGTCATGGGGCTGGTGGCCCTTTTCTTCTTCGGCCTCATGGCAACCGTCGCCAACCCCTTCGGGGTGTGCGTGTCGGCCGAGCAGATCTGCACGGCCACGTCCGACTTTCCCTTCGCGGCCTCGGTGACGCCACTCGACGGTCCCGGGCCCAACCCCCTCCTCCAGAACCACATTCTCATGTCGATCCATCCCCCGCTGCTCTATCTCGGGTACGTCGGGCTCACGGTCCCATTCGCCCACGCCATGTCGGCCCTGGCGCTGTCGTCCCCGGGCGCCATCTGGCTGGCCCGCAGCCACCGCTCGACACTGGTGGCGTGGACCTTCCTCACCGCCGGAATCGTCTTCGGGGGGTGGTGGGCCTACGAGGTTTTCAGCTGGGGTGGTTACTGGGCGTGGGACCCGGTGGAGAACGCCTCCCTGATGCCGTGGCTGGTGGCGACGGCGTTCCTCCACTCCTCCCTCGTCCAGCAGCGTCGCAACATGCTGCAGGCGTGGAACTTCGTCCTCGTCATCGGGGCGTTCGCCCTGACCATCCTCGGCACCTTCCTCACCCGGTCGGGGACCATCCAGTCGGTCCACTCCTTCACCCAGTCGGCCATCGGGCCCACCATCCTCGCCTTCCTCGCCGTCGTCCTTCTCGGCTCACTGGGGCTCTTCGCCACCCGGGCCCATCTCGTCTCCGATTCCCCCCGTCTCGAGTCCTTCGTGTCCCGGGAAGGCACCTTTCTCGCCAACAACCTGCTGTTGACGGTCTTCGCCTTCGTGGTCATCGCCGGGACCACCTACCCCATGATCCTCGAGGCCATCACCGGCGAGCAGATCGGGGTACGGGAACCATTCTTCAACCGTTTCGCGGTGCCACTGTCCTTCCTCCTCCTCTTCCTGATGGGGGTGGGCCCGGTGGCGGGTTGGCGGGCGATCTCCGGTCGGGTCCTGTGGAGTCGCATCCACGGACCCCTCCAGGTGGCACTGGTCACCGGGGTCGTCACATTGATCACGGTCAGCAGAAACGGCTGGGTTGTGCTCGCGGTGGTGGCAAGCGTGTTCGTGATCGGGGTCATCGTCCGTCATCTCTTCCATCTGGCGAGCCGGTCGAGCCGGGCCCGGGGCACCGCCATCGGCACCGAGATCCGCCGTCTGGTGATGAACGACCAGCGTTACTGGGCCGGTCAGGTCTCCCACATCGGTGTGGCCCTGTTGGCCCTTGGTATCGCCCTCGTCGCCAATCTCGGGACCTCCGAGGTGGTGACACTGGAACCGGGCGAGCAGACCGAGTTCGCCGGGTACACCCTCCTCTACGATGTCCCGTTCACCCGCGAGGAGCCCGACAAGACGGTGGAGGGAGTCCGGATCGAGGTCAGCCGCGACGGCGAGCCCGTCACCGTCGCCGAGCCGGGACGCCATATCTTCAACTCCCCACAGCCCATCCTCACCCCGGCGGTCGTCTCCGGGCTCGACGGCGATCTCTATCTGATGATGCGGCGTCTCGACGGGGGCACCGTCGACCTGCAACTCAACACCTCACCGATGATCTGGCTGCTCTGGGCGGGCGGTCTCGTCGCCGCAGGGGGCGGCGCCTGGGCGACGATGGCCCGGCGATGGAGGGTCCCGTCACCGGAGGTCGCCGGTGTCCGCTGATCGCAGACACATCATGGAGATGACGCGACTCGTGGTCACAGCCGGTCTGGCGATCGCGATCGCGTTTTCGGTCCTGACCTACCAACCGACGGTGGACCGGGCGGAGCGGCTCGGCCAACTCATCAAATGCCCCGTCTGCTCGGGTGAGTCCATCGCCGACTCCGGGACCCAGCTCGCCGACGACATGATGACCCTGGTTCGGGAGCGGCTCGACGAGGGGGCAACCGATGCGCAGATCGTGGACGAGATCCTCGCCTCCTACTCCGGCGCCGTCCTCCTCGACCCCGAGCTGAAGGGGTCAACGGCGGCGTTGTGGCTCATCCCCGCCGCCATTTTCGTCGGTGGCCTGGTACTGGTGGTGAACCGGCGGAGACGGGCCGATCCCGTGGAGGAGGCCGACATCGCCCGTCAGAGGGACGCGGTCCGAACCGATCTCGAAGGAGTGGCGTGGCAACGGGAGACGGGTGAGATCGACCTCGACACCGCCGACCGTCTCACCGACCTGTACCGGTCGGAGCTGGCCGTCCTCGAGGATGCGGTCCCCACCGGACCCGTCGCGAGTGCGGAGCCACCGCAGGTGGGTCCATGGTCGCGGCGCACCATCCTCGGAACCACGATGCTGGTGACCGCCTTCGCCGCGGTGCTGGTGGGTGCCTTTATCTTCCTCGGCGACCCCGAGGGAACCGGCACCGGTGTCGTCGACGGTGAGGTCGATCTGGAGTCCGTCTCCAACGAGACGATGGAGTCGGTCATCGCGGCCAACGCCGACGACCCGCAGATCGACGGGATGAGACTCGCCCTGGCGGAGAGGTACTTCTCCGAGGGGTCATACTCTCGGGCCTTCCCCCACTATCTCGCATTGGCCGAGTCGGATACAGCCGATCGCACCCAGGTGGCGACATCGCTCACCCGGCTGGGGTGGATGACCTACGACGGCAACGGTGAGGCGGAGACGGCTATCGCCCTCCTCGACCAGGCCTTGAACGTCACCCCGGGGGCGCCCCTACCCCTCTATCTGAAGGGTCAGATCACCTGGTGCGGGATCGACCGACCCGACCAGGCCGCCCGGATCTTCGATGAGGTGCTCGAGGCGCCCGATCTCGACTCCACGGTCCGTGACGCCGTCGAGAAAGACCTCCACGCAGTCGAGAACGGGGAACCATGCCAGACGTAGTGCTCCCACGGGCGCGGCCCCGGGGGACGTTGCTGCGATGGGGCGCCATCGCCGGCCTCGTGATGGTGGTGGCGGTGACCCTTTCCTTCGCCAGCCGGTTCGGTGACAACCCCGACATGGTCGACTCTCCCCTCCTAGACAACCCGGCGCCGGCTTTCACCGTCCCGCTTCTCGACGGGGGCGGCGATGTCTCGCTCTCCGATCTCGGAGGCGAGGTCGTGGTGATCAACTTCTTCGCATCGTGGTGCGTGGAGTGTCGCAAGGAACACGCCGATCTCGTGGCAACGGCCGAGGCCTTTCGCGATCGCGGTGTCCGGTTCGTGGCGATCTCCTACCAGGACGACCCCGAGGCGTCGCGGCGGTTCCTCGACGAGCTCGGTCGCAGCGAGCACACCATCTATGCCACCGACCCGGGGAGTCGCACCGCCATCGCCTACGGGGTGTTCGGCATTCCCGAGACCTTCTTCATCGACGGTGATGGCGTCGTCGTCGGCAAGATCATCGGGGAGTCCAACGCCCTCGTCCTCGGCGACGCCCTCGACACCATCCTTGCCGGAGACACCTACGGCACCGAGGTGGCGGGCAACCAGCGCTCCGCCCCCGACGAGGACTGAGTCTCCCCGTCGAGCGTGCCATCAGACCTAACCAGGACGACCCACTACACACTCGACCCAGATGCCACCCGCCTTCACGACGAGTGTGCCATCAGACCTAACCAGGACCACCCACTACACACTCGACCCACTAGCCGTCGGTGCTGGTGGTGTCGTCGGGGATCGTGGTCGTCGTGGTGGTGGGTACCCCGGCACCACTCTCCACGTCCTCCTCCTCCTCCTCGGGGGAGACCGGGTCGGCCGGTATCAGCTCGAACTCGACACCCTGGAACTCCGCGGTCTCGAGGGCGGCGTCCCCGGCACCGAGGAGATAGGCGTCCATGAAGCCACGGAGATAGGAGTCGACCACCGCGATCATCCTCTCCACCGGAATCGTCCCGTTGAGACCGATCCGCCCCCCAAACGGTGACAGGAGGGAGGCCAGGGTGAAATCGGCGTGGCTGGCACCCCGGATCCCAATCCAGTAGGACTCGTCGACGTTCCGCTCGGCGATGCCCCGGAGAACCGCATCGTTCTGGGTGTTGCGCCAGTCGTCGGAACGCAACACCATCAGGGGGAAACTGGGATTGGTGGCGATGACCCGGTCATCGAGGGGCTCCACCCACGGATCGAAACCGACCACGCCGCCACAGCGCTCGTCGAGGAGACACGTCCGTATGGCGGCACCGCCACCGGCGGAATGCCCGAAGATCGCGATCCGTCCCAGATCCGCCCTGTCGGCGACGTCATCCAGCCCATCGGCGCCATCTTGGAGGGCGTCGATGATCATCATCTGGTCTTCGGATATCGTCTCCGCCAGCCGTTCGGCATAACTCCAGTACTCCTCCTGCGGCACCTCATCCTCGGGGGGCAGGGCCGTCTCATCGAGATCGTCGATGGTGCCGTCGGGGAACACCGAGGCCACCGAGAGATACCGGTGATCGGCGGCGATCACGATGTATCCCTGGCTGGCGAGCGACTCGATCTGGTTGAGTCCCCCGGCACGGAATCCGGTCCACCCGTGTGAGTAGATCACCACCGGGAGCGAACCCTCCAGCATGGGAGCATCGGGAACGGCGTGGGAGGGCACCGACGCCAGGTGGGAGAGCGACCAACCGGGGACACCGGCCTCGAGAGCGACCCTCTCCGCGACCTCCCCGGGGCGGGAGGACCATCCCATGGGATCCTCGTCGGTGGGCTGGGACGGGTACCACACCTGTATGGGGATCTCCCGGGGTTCCTCCTCGGCGGGATCGTCGTAGTTCTCGAAGCGCTCGGGGTCGTCGATCACGAAGGACATGGTCCCGATCGGTTGTGGTCCGGTAGGGTCGGGGAGCTCGATCACGGGGAGGATCATCGCCGGCGCCGACACCACCAGCAGGCCCACCGGTCCGAAGAGGAATCGCGACAGTCGACGCCACCACACCAGTTCTCTCTCCGGTGACAACAGGTCCCCGATAGCGAGGCCGCCCGCGGTGATCAGAAGGGCCAGCATCTGCCATCGGTAGTCCTCGAAGATCAGCTGTATTGCGACGAGGACCACCAGACCGGTGGCCATCAGCCCCCGGAAAGATCGCACCCCGAAGATGGCGGGCCAGAGCACGGCGACGAGGCACCCAACGGCAAGAAGGAGTTCAAACTGTCTCACGACGATGTGATTGTGTCAGGGTCGAATCCGTATGGCAGTTCGAGACTGTGCCGATCGAGGAGGGCGCCGTCGCCGAAGAGCTCCCGGGTGGGGGCGTCGGCGACGATTCTGCCTTTGTCGAGGATCACCGACCGATTGCAGACCCTGAGGGCAAAGGGGAGGTCGTGGGACACGACAATGACGGTGGCATCGAGGGACATCACCAACTCACCGAGTTGACGTCGGCCCCGGGGATCGAGATTGGCCGTTGGCTCGTCGAATACCAACAACTCGGGCTCCATGGAGAGCACCGAGGCGATGGCGGCCCGTCTCGATTCGCCACCCGAGAGATGATGGGGCACCCGGGACCGCTCCCCGACCAGATCCACCGCGGTAAGAGCCGACACCACCCGGTCCTCTAGGGCGGCACCCGACAGACCGGCGTTGGCGGGCCCGAAGGCCACGTCGTCGCCCACCGTCGACATGAATAGCTGGTCGTGGGCGTCCTGGAACACCAGACCTATCGCCCTCCTGACCTGGCCAAAAGTGTCCGGGCCGAGGGTGATCCCATCGACCTCGACGGTGCCCTCGGCAGCGAGCACTCCGAGCAGGGACAGGAGGAGGGTCGTCTTGCCGGCGCCGTTGGGCCCGAGCACGGCGAGCCGTTCCCCACGGGTAACCGCGAGGTTGACACCACGGAGGGCCTTGGTGCCGTCGGGATAGGTGAATGCGAGGTCGCGTATTCGGAGAAGCAGTGGTCTGTCGCTCATTTGATGCCGCGGTCTCGCCGAGGCATCGGCATCGATGGCAAGGACGCAGGACGAAGGCGCACCCGATGCGGTGCGTCAAGGACGAGGACGCAGCAAGCGGCGTCGAGGGCCGGCGAGAGTGCGTAGCCAGATGGGCGACGGGCCGCTACCAGAGACTTGTCAGCCATGCGAACGTGGTAGTCATCACGGCCACGAGAGTAGGAACGGCGGCGACCATGACGTGACGTCTGGTGATCGGGGTCTCTACCAGCACCGGCATGGTTCCCTCGAACCCACGTGCCACCATGGCGTTGTGGACCCGCTCACCTCGTTCGTAGGCTCTCACAAAGAGGGGGCCCCCGATCGAGGCGATGGCGACGGTATTCCCCCACCAACGCGACCTCTGTCCACGAAGTTCCATGGCGGTCCTGGTTCTCGACACCTCGCCACCAATTGTGTCGAGGTACCTCATCATGAAACCGGCGATGGCGGTGAACACGGGCGGGACATGGAGCCGGTCCATCCCATGAAATATGTCGGCCACCTCGGTGGTACCGGCAAGGACGATCGACGTCATCACACCGAGGCCTGCCTTGGCCACAACGTTCCACAGACCCCAGAGTCCCTCCACCGATAATGAGAGGGGGCCGACCACCACATCCGGCTCGGGACCGACCAGGGGCAGCATGAGGGCGGCAACCAGAAACGGAACGATCACCAGCGCCCGCCGCAGGACAAAACGCCAAGGGAGACCCGCCAGCCGGATCACCGAGACGATCAACGCCAGGTGGACGAGAAAAGCCCACCACACCTCACGGGGGGTCAACACGACAGCCATGACGAACACGAACATCACCACCAACTTGACCGCGGCGGGTAGTCGGTGGACCGGCGAATGCCCGTGGTAGTGGAGTACGTGCCCGTGGACGCCACTCACGACGGACTCGCACTATTCACGGCGATTGTCCCGACCGGCCCCTTGAGATCAGCACCCCTATCCCCGATATCACGGCGAAACCGACTATCCCGGCTATGACAGTACCCCACCGCTCCGATTTGATCCCGCTCACCTGGTAACCGGCGAGGGGGCCCCTTATGGGATGATCGGTTGCGGTCTCCTCGAAACCGGCATCGGCCGCCACCGACTGGAGGCCATCGGGATTCGGATTGGCGATGGGTGCGACAAAGAGAACCAGTGCAAGGGCGACGGCAACACCACCGGCGACGAATACGCCGATGGAGGTCTTCGATGGAGCGGTCAGGGTGCGGGTCGTCTCGTAGTCGGCGGTACCGTGGACGAGGTCGGGCCGGATGGCGATCACCGAGCCGACGATGGCTGCGGATATGAGGCCCTCACCGATCCCGATGAGGGAGTGGACCCCGGCCATCCCGGCAAGAAGGGTGCCCATGGGCACCTCGAACGTGCCCCCAATGGCGTACTCGAGGACAAAGCCCAACGCCGATGCGATCACCGAAAGGATCCCGGCGAGCATCGTGGCCACGATCACCGATCCGGTCGTCTTCGGCAGCACCTTCATGGCAGTGCGGAAGACCATCCACCCGATGAACGCGGTGAGGATCGCCATGTTGATCACGTTGATCCCCAGGGCGGAAATACCGCCATCGGCAAAGATGACCGCCTGCACAACAACCACGACGGTGGTGACGAGGACAGCGAGCCAGGGGCCGAGGAGTATGGCGGCGAGAGCGCCGCCCATGAGGTGTCCGGAAACACCGGGAAGCACCGGGAAGTTGAGCATCTGGAGGGCGAAGATCAGTGCCGCCGTGATCCCGGCGAGTGGGATCCTCTTATCGGCGAGCTGTCGACCGGTCTCCTTGAGGGCGGCACCTACACCACCGGCGGCGACCAAACCAGCGCCGATCGAGGCACCACCATTGAAGAACCCATCGGGGACATGCATCGTCGTCTCCGTCAGTTTAGCTGCAAGCCGTTTGCAACAGAGTACCAGGGTCCGGCACCAGGGGATGTCGAGACATGATCGGTTATCCCTCGTGAATCTCGCAACGACCGACCACGGCGAAATGAACGGAATCGGCCGCGAATCCATGCCGTTCCAGCAAGACCGAGACACCACCGACCTCTTCGAGCGGAATGTCGACGGTACGACCGCACTGCTCGCACGTGACATGATGATGGCGATCCCCCGAGACGTGGACTATCGACCCCGAGTGACCGAGGTGGACATGATGAACCAGTCCCTGCCCTTCGAGAAGGTCGATCGTCCTATACACCGTCGAGACGTCGACGGGGTTCTCCAACAGCTCGGAGGCGCGGTTCGCCAGGGCCGCGATGTTGACATGCTCGGAGCCCGTCTCGACCAGAGCTTCGCAGATGGCGCGACGAGGCTTGGTCAGCCGCACCCCGGCTGATCGGAGCGCCCCCAGCATCTCATCGGCCGTCATCGTTTGGTGGCCTCCACGAACCGGTCGAGGACCTGGCGCGCCGACCCGGAGTCGATCGACTCCGCGGCCAGTGCCACCCCATCGACAAAACCCTCGGCGACACCTGCCGCCACCAGTGCGGCGGAGGCGTTGACCACAACGATGTCTCGGCGCGGTCCGGGATCGCCGTCGAGCACCGAACGGATGATCGCCGCATTCTCGCTGGGATCGCCTCCCCTCACGTCGTTGAGGGTCGCCTGCTCCACCCCGAAATCGGAGGGGGTGAACTCGGCGTGGGTGATACTCCCCTCCTTGTATCGTCCGATGAGGGTCGGCCCCGTGACGGTGACCTCGTCCAGACCGTCGGTACCGTGGACGACAAAGGCATAGTCGACGCCCAACTCCACCAGGGCGAGCAGCATCGGATCGACCCAGGTGGGATCGGGAACACCGACGACATACCGTCGCACACCGGCAGGGTTCGCCATCGGGCCGAGGATGTTGAAGAGCGTCCTCACCCCCATCTCGGAACGAACGGGTGCCACGTGCCGCATTGCCGGGTGGTAGGCCGGGGCGAAGAGAAATCCGAAGCCCACTTCCTCTATCACGCCGGCCATGGCCTCCGGTTCGAGATCGATGACCGCACCCAGAGCCTCGAGAACATCGGCGGTCCCGACCGACGAGGAGGCCGAGCGATTTCCGTGTTTCGCCACCCTGGCGCCACCCCCGGCCGCCACGAAAGCCGCCGCCGTCGAGATGTTGAAGGTGTTCGCCCCGTCTCCGCCGGTCCCCACAACATCGACCAGGCCGGTGGGATCGATAGGAACGGGCACGGCGGCGGCCCGCATCGCCGAGACGGCGCCGGCGATCTCCGAATCGGCCTCGCCCTTCACCTTGAGCCCCATGAGGAGGGCCCCGATCTGGGCCTCGGTCGCCCTTCCCTCCATGATCTCGGTGAAGGCGGCGGACGACTCATCGAAGCTGAGATCCCCTCCTGTCCCGATCCGATCCAACCACTGTGACCACGATTGCGCTGTCATCACAACGAGCATAGGAACCGAAGCATCTGGTGGGGAATGCCATGGTGGGTATCGACGGTAACCTGAGCCGCGATGTTGTCACTGGTTCGATTGTCACAGCGCGGTCGGAGGAGGGAATGTCCGCCCGGACGGTAACCTGAGCCGGAATGTTGTCACTGGTTCGATGGTGGGCGGTCGCGGTGGGGTTGGCGGCTGGGATGCTCGCGGTTGCCATCGCCAACCTCGTGGTTGGTCTCATCCTCGCCGCATCCGATGTGGCCGATCCCACGATGGCGGCGCTACCCCTGTCACTGCTCATCGGCTTCGCCGCTGGGGGTGGGGTGGCGTCACGATTCGCCCCGGTGGCGGGTCGCTTCCACGGGGCCATCGCCTCCCTGGGTATGGCCGGGATCGTGATCATCGTCGCCGGCCGGGCGGGTAGCCCCCTCCCCATCGTCCGGGTGCTGCTGCTCCTGTTTCTCGCTCTTGTGATCGGCGGCCTCGCCGGTTGGATGGTGGACCGGCGGCACTAATGCCCTGTATCTGAACCCGTCAAACGTTGTGGGGCGGGGCACTAAACTGGGGGGGCGAGTTCGCCAGGCGACCGCGGCGGGAAACCGTCGAGGAAAGTCCGGACTCCACAGGGCAGGATGCTGGGTAACTCCCAGGCGGGGCGACCCGACGGAAAGTGCC
>WHUC01000053.1 GCA_009377435.1 Acidimicrobiia bacterium | reverse complement strand
GTCGCCAAAGGCATCGACGTCCTCGGGGCGGGTTTGCGCCGACTCGCGCAGGACCATCCTGTTGTCGGCTCGTCGCACCGCCAGATGGCCGCCCTTACGGTCGGAGGGGCTACGGCGACACGACTCTGAGGCGAACGGTGCCTGCGACGAGACGAACCAGGCGGCGAGGCGCGGGTCGGGTCGGGCCCCCAGGTTGTCGGCATTGGATACGAACGCATAGCGGTACCCCCGGTCGAGCAACAGCTCCAGCACCCCCGATGATTCGATGGCGGTGTAAAGGTCGCCGTGGCCCGGGGGACACCACTCCAGATCGGGGTCGGCGGGCCAGCGGACAGGGGTGAGATCGGGGTTCAGGAGTTTGGGCTCACGATTCTGGAGAAAATCGAGCGGGAGCCCGTCGGTGCCAAGACCGGGATATGGCTCCAGAGCGGTCAGGGTGTCGTCCCGGGTGCGGAAGCTGTTCATGAACAGCAACGGAAGCGGCACGTCGAAATGATCACGGAGCGCCAGCACCTGAGAGACGATGAGATCGAGAAAACTCTGTCCGGATCGGGCCTCGAGCAGGGACTTCGCCCGGTCCATACCCATCGAAGTCCCCAGTCCCCCGTTGAGTTTGATCACGACGGTCTCGCCGAGCGCCCTCCGGGCGACGGCGGGATCGGTCTCGAGATCGGCGAGTCGCGGTAGCGCCCGTATCGGCTCGATATCGTCCTCGGCGAGCATGCCCGTCTCGCCCGACTCGAGCACGTCGTAGTAGTGGCTGAAGACATCGATGGCCCGTTCGGGGACGCCTCCATCCCGCATCATCCGTCGAGCCTGCCGCTTTCCATCGGCGCTCATGGGCTACAGCCCATCGAGGGCGCGTCGGATGCCTCGAACCGCCTGGCCGATACGGTGCTCGTTCTCCACGAGGGCGAAACGAACATGCCCCTCGCCCTCGTCGCCGAATCCGACACCCGGACTGACGGCCACCGCCGCCGCGGACAGCAGATGGAACGAGAAGTCGAGGGATCCCATCTCCCGGTAGGACTCGGGAATCTCCGCCCAGACGAACATGGTCCCCTTGGGGGCCTCGATCTCCCAACCGATCCGGCACAGACCGTCGATAAGGGTGTCACGACGGCCCTTGTAGATCTCGTTGACCTCCTTGACGTAGGCGTCGCCCTCATTGAGCGCAACTATGGAGGCGATCTGGATCGGCTGGAAGGTTCCGTAGTCGAGATAGGACTTGAGCTTTCCCAGCGCGGCCACCGCCTCGTGATTGCCGACGACGAACCCGACCCGCCATCCCGGCATGGAATGACCCTTGGTCATCGTGTACAACTCGACACCCACTTCCCGGCCACCCTCCACCTGGAGCAGCGAGGGTGGTTCGTAGCCGTCGAAGGAGATGTCGGCGTAGGCAAAGTCGTGGATCAGGAAGACGCCATGCTGATGGGCGAAGGTCACCAGTTGCTCGAAGAAGGAGATGTCGACACACGTCGTCGTCGGATTGTGGGGGAACGAGACGATGATCACCCGGGGCTTGGGCCACGACTCCACGAACATCCGCTCGAGCACGTCGAAATAGTCGTCCGTGATGGGTGCACGACGGACCTCGGCACCGGTGAGAACGGGGGCATAGATGTGGATGGGATAGGAGGGCTCGGGGACGATGGCGACGTCACCGGGTTGGAGCAGGGCCCACAGGAGATGGGACAATCCCTCCTTGGCCCCGATTGTGTTGATCACCTCGGTCTCGGGGTCGAGCTCCACACCGAAACGACGCCGGTAGCGATCGGAAACGGCCCGACGGAGATTGGGGAGACCCCGCGATACCGAGTAGCGGTGATTACGTGGATTTTGCGCCGCCTCTATCAGTTTGTCGATCGCCACGGGTGGCGAGGGAATGTCGGGATTGCCGAACCCGAGATCGACGACATCCTCACCGCGTCGACGTGCCTCGATCTTGCGGGCGTTGACCTCGGCGAAGGCATAGGGAGGGAGATTGTGGATACGCCGAAACTCCATGGTCCCACGGTAACTGCCTCGTCAATGGTTTTGGGGCATGTCGTTTACGCGGTTTGGCGCTTGGTCAACCAATGGCGTCGAGCAGCTTGCGCACCTTCGCCGGGACGACATCGGTGGCCGTCCCCAGGACCGACCCGACAAGCTCCAGAAGATCACGCGAACCCTCCCAGTGCTCGAGCACGACCTCCTCGCCGGCGCGGTCGATGAGCTTGTCCAGGGCCATGGCGAGGATGAAGATGTCGTCGAGGGCCCCGACCACCGGCACAGAGTCGGGGATCAGATCGATCGGGGTGATGACGTAGGCCAGGGCACCACCAAGCAGCAGTTTCGCCCTGGTGGGGACCCTCCGGTCCCGGACCAGGCGATAGAGCAGCCGGACGAGATTGGGTACCAGCCCAAGGATCTCCCCGGTGAGCTCGGATCGGTCCTGGTCGACCTCCCCCCGGGGAGGGATCACCTGGTCGGGTCTCCGCACATCATTCATGACGACACCGTACCGGCGCCCACTATCTGCTTGTGACCATCTGGATGGCGGCACCATAGGCACCGGCGAACTCACCGAGGTCCGAGGGCCGGAGGTCCACCGGTGTCCGAAAACGGTATCGGTCGATCGAGCCGATCACCTCACGGGCCGGATCCAATAGCCGCCGGGTCACATCACCCAGACCACCACCTACCACGACCACCGATGGGGAAACGATGTCGATGAGGGTGGCGATACCGCGGCCCAACCACCGTCCGGCCTGGTCGAGCACGTCACCGGCGGCTGCGCTGCCCTCTGTCTCGGCGATGAACAGGGCCCTCGCTCCGCCTAGGGCGAGGTTCACCTCGGGGAAGAGGTCGGGATGGGTCTCGGCGAGTCTCTCGGCCGCGGCGGTGAGGACCGCCCCCGACACCACCGTCTCCCAACACCCATCGGCCCCGCAATGACACCTGGGCCCATCGATGAGCATCCGGATGTGCCCGGCCTCCCCGGCGAACGCCGAGCCCCGCAGAACCCGTCCCCCGGAAACGATCCCGAGGCCGATCCCAGATCCGAGCATGACGGTCGTCGAGTCGGCGATGTCGGTGGCTGCCCCCAGGGTCGCCTCGGCGAGGGCGGCGACGTTGGCGTCGTTGTCGACGAGCACGCGACGTCCGGTCGTCTCAACAATCCCCCGACCCAACTCGACGTCGCGCCAGGGAAGATGAGGCCCCCAGACATAGACACCCCGCTCGTGATCGACGAGACCTGCGATGCCGATCCCAACCGGCATCCCGCCGTCGGGGTCGAGCTCGTCGACGATGGACACGACCGCAGCGACCGGATCGCCGTCGGCACGGGGGATTACCAGCTTGGTGAGGGCTTCGTCGCCATCGAGGACAACCGCCTTGATGGCGCTGCCCCCGATGTCGATCCCTATGGAGGCACTCACTCGACCTCGATCTGCTGTCGCTTCGGTCGATCCGGGCCGTCGTCGTCCTCATCCGACGACAACTCCTCCAAGACGGCCTCGACCGCCTTGACACTCTCGATGGCGGCACGCAACAGATGGAACCCGGCCCGTCGCATAGCTCGTTTCACCGAGGGCTCGGAGATGCTCATGGCCCACCGAAGATGACGGATAAACGCCCACCATCGAGGCGGGCACGGCTCACCTCACGCCGTTTGAGACTGTCCGGGAGGTTGAGATAGGTGTAGGTCCGTCTGGCCTCGTCGATGACCATGCGTTCGGGGTTGATGACGAGTCGGGCCGATGACACCGCCGGGTTTCCCAGGAGCTCCCGCATCTCCTCTATCCCCCCAAACAGGTCCTGGGCGGCGTCGAACATCCGCTCCTCGGGTAGGGGGAGATCGGTGAATCGGGTCAGGACCGGCCGGGCCGCCCGCATGATCTTGCGTTCGGTGGGGAACACCCGATCGAAGTACCAGGAGAGAACCTCGGGTAGCGAAAGAAGCCGAAGGGTCTCCGCGGTGGGGGCGCAGTCGACGATGATGGCGTCGTAATCACCGGAGCGAGCAAGGCGGTTGACCTCGAGCAGGGCGAACAGCTCGTCCATCCCCGGGAAGACCAAGAACTCCTCAGCGGTGAGAGCGTCCACCCCACCCCAGTCGAACACGTGGCGTAACTGGTCGCGGATGGTGCCCCAGGACCGTTCCATCTGCTTGTTGGTGTCGATCTGCTGACCGTGGAGACCGGGGGCGATCTCGACGGGGTCATCACCGAGCTCCATGTCGAAGGCATCCGCCAGGGAGTGGGCGGGATCGGTTGAGCTGATCAGTGTGCGCACCCCGCGATCGGCCGTGGCCAGGGAGGTGGCGGCGGCGACGGTCGTCTTGCCAACCCCACCCTTTCCCGTGACCAGGACGATCCGCATCAGGAGGCTGTCACCAAGGAGACTCAGCTCTCGACGCGATCGCGGAGACCCCGCAGCGCCGTTGAGACGATCTGTTTCTCCGCTTGGCGGCGGATGAACCCGGGAACGGGGAAGTTCGGCTTCACCCTGAGGGCGTATACCACCTCCGACGCCCCATCCAACGGTGTGAACGTGTACGAACCCTCGAGCATCTCCAGATCGGAGTTGGGGTCCGCAACCCATGACATTCTCGTGGGATGGTCATAGGTGTAGGTCAGGTCATAGGCGATCTTCTTGACGAAGCCCTCCAACTCGAAGGCGGCCCTCCGGGGCCGACCGTCCTCATCCCTTTCCAGCACCTCGACGCGACTGACCCCGGAGGCCCATTCCGGGTACTTCTCGATCTCGACGGCAACGGCAAATATGTCCTCGGGGGTGGCATCGATCTCGATCGATTGAACTGTTCCTTCAGTCACTTTCGAGCTACTTTCCGCAAGTCGACTACAGGCACCAACGTTAGCTGAGCGCGAACATCGCGAATACTAATGTTGCCGGGGAACTTGGATGCATGCTCAAATCTAGGATTACAGCATGCCACGTCTCTCTCTCGACCGCGCCCGGAGGATCGCACTCGGTGCGCAGGGTTTCAATGACAGACCACCCGCGGGGCGGGTTGACATCCGCCACTTCCGACGGGTGATGGGTCGGGTCGGCGTCGTCCAACTCGACTCGGTCAATGTGTTTGCCCGCGCCCATTACATGCCCTTCTACTCCCGTCTGGGACCTTACGATCGGGCGGCGCTCGATGGATGGTTGTGGGGTTCGGGCGAAGTCGTGGAGTACTGGGTCCATGAGGCGTCACTCATACCCGTGGACCACCGACGTCGCTTTCGGGTGCGGATGAAGTCGCCGAAATGGGGGCTGGACCGGGTGGAACGCCAGCATCCCGGGTTCGTCGCCGAGGTTCTCCATCAGGTCACCGCAAATGGGCCCATACAGCCTTCGGATCTCACCGACCCCGGGGACTCGTCTGGTCCCTGGTGGGGTTGGAAGAAGGGCAAGATCGCCTTGGAGCACCTGTTCGCCACGGGTGTGGTGACCACGGCGGCCCGTCCCAACTTTGTCCGTCTCTACGACCTCACCGAAAGGGTGATCGGACCCGAGCGAGCCACCCTCCCCGATCCCGACCCATTCGAGGCTCTCCTCGAGACGGTGGAGGAGGCCGCCCGCTGCCATGGTGTGGGGATGATGAGGGATCTGGCCGACTATCACCGAATTCCCAACGGGGATACCCAGAAGGCGCTCGATGTGCTGGTTACCCAGGGTGTGGTCGAGGAGGTGGAGGTAGAAGGCTGGCGAGCCCCTGCCTACCTCCACACCGGTGCGGTGGCTCCCCGGTCGATCAGGGGGAGCACCCTGCTCTCACCCTTCGATCCGGTTGTCTGGTGTCGCCCCCGGGTGGAGCGTCTCTTCGATTTCAGATACCGCATCGAGATCTACGTTCCCGCCGAGAGGCGGGTCCACGGCTACTACGTCCTCCCCTTTCTCCTCGACGGCGAGCTGGTTGGTCGGGTCGATCTCAAGACCGATCGCAAGACCTCGACCCTGCGGGTCAAATCGGCCTGGTCCGAGGACGGTATCGATCGGGAACGAGTGGCATCGCGACTCGCCGACACCCTTACGACCACGGCGGAGTGGCTGGGCATGGACGAGGTATCGGTGGAAGGCGGCGGCGATCTCGCACCCGAGTTGAAGACATGGTTGTAGCACGTCCCCAACGGCCACGGTTTTCAGGGTGAGCGGCCGGTTTCGGTGTAGGTGTGTCCGTGGGGGCTGGTCCATTGGTAGGTTCGGTCTGCGGTTTTGGCGAGTTGCCAGCGGCCTTCGTGTTTGAGGCGGTGGTCGTGACGGCAGAGGGGGGCGAGGTTGGGGGTGAGGGTGTGTCCCCCGTCGGTACGGGACTGGGTGTGGTCGATGTCGCAGTCGATGGCGGGCATGCGACATCCGGGGAACACACAAGTCTCATGTTGGGCTTGGATGTGGCGTTGTTGGGTGGCGGTGGGACGCCTACTGGTGGTCCCATCTCCAAGGATGGCACCGGTGTCGGGGTCGGTCACCTGGTAGCGCCATTGGCCGTCTTGTTGCTCCCCGACGACCTGGCGGGCGATGTCGGAGACCACCGGTCCCCACCCCGGTATCTCCCCCGCCTTCTCCGCCAACCCCACCAGGGTGGTGAGGTCGACTTTGATATCGACTGTCGCCCTATCAGACCCGGCGGTGTGGTCGCCGGTGCCTGCGAGGAGGTCGACGTAGATGTCGGCTCTGATCTGATCCATCGTCCTTGTGTGGTCACCGACCCTTCGGGCGAGACGGTTCAGGTTTCTCATGATGGCCGCCACCCGATCCGGGGGGAGGTTCCCCCCCAAGATGTTGCCTGTCCCGTCGGGGTTCTCATAAGAAACCACCCTGCGGTCGGACACGCCTCGATCGAGACGGTGTTTGGCGTCTTCGGGATCCACCTCGATGGTCAACCGCCGCAACCGAGCCCTGAGTTGTCCGGTAGTCAGGTGGGGGGCGTCGTCGATGAGGTCGTCGACCACCCTCCGTGCCTGGTCTATGTCGAGGTGTTCGGTCCCCTCGGCGAGCACCCGAGCCCGACCCAGATCCAACCGTCCCCCCAACATGGCTTCCCCGACCCGGGGGAGACGCATCGTCACCCGATAGGCGAGGTCGAGCTGATGGTCGGCGGCCCGGCGGGTCAACCGCAACACCGCCCGTATCTCATCGGAGGCGAACTCGGCGGGCTCGTCCTGGCGGTGGGGTGGGGAGTCGGGGCCCCCCGGAGGCGAGTACGAAAGATCGGACATCACCCCATAGAACTCGGCGTGATCATGAGCCAGTTGCCGTTCCCACGCCTCCAACACCACCACCAGCTGATAACCGTTCAACTCGGACCGGTCGATCCTCCCCAACATCGCCCCCAGTTCGGGTCCCGGCTCCACACCCGCCAACTCCTCTAGGTGTTCTAGTGGATGGTCTGCTACTTCTAACATACCCCAAACACTACAAACCACCAGTGACAGAAAATTGGTGATCTACAACACCATCAGACCCCACCAAGCCCTGGCTCGTAGCGGCGCTCGTCGTCGACGGGGCTCTTCAGGCCGACCTCGTTGCCGTCGGGGTCGATGACGATCGCGTAGCGGGAGCCCCAGAACGCGTCGTACGGCGGCTGGCCGACCCGGTGCCCCGCCTTCTCGACGGCTCGATAGATGCGATCGACGTCATCGCGGGTGTCGACAAGCAAGCCGACGACGATGTTGCCATCCTTGCGTTCGGCGTCGAAGTGGCTGTTCCAGATGCGCGCCATCTCGTGATTGTCGAAGGCGAGGTAGTGGCCGCCGGGCATCGGCATCTCGACGTGCTTGGCCCCCGATCCCGGCGGCCACTCGAACGCCTCGGGCAGGTCCAGTCCGAGCAGCCGGTGGAAGGCGATCGTCGCATCCATGTCCCGCACGAAGATGTTGATGTGCCCGAACGTCGTCGTCATACCTGGCCTCCGGGTGTGTCGATGGGCGCGATCATCGTCGCCATGATCCGCTCATGCTAGCGAACCGTTCAAGGTGCTCTGCGTTGCCAACCTGGCTCTCCGGTGGGCAGTGCAAGCCCTGGTTCCAGCCCGGTTCCCCCCGCCGGCGGCGCTCCCACTCACCCCACCTGGGTTGGGGGGAGAACCGCGCCATGCGACCCGGATTTAAGCCGGTAACAGTTCGAGCGTCCCCAGGTCGAGCCGGAGGGGCTGACCCGTTGCCCTGAAGTAGCCGACGTTCTGACATTGGGTGCGTCCCAGCCTCCACCGGGTTGCCCGTGGTTGGTGGATGTCGCCGTAGAAGGCCCAGCGGGGTTGAACGTCGCGCAGGTACTCCAGCACCGGGACCGAACGCCGGGCGGGTCGCCCGGTGACCACATCGTGGAATAGGGGTGGAATCGCCGGGGGGACGTGGGTGCAGAGAACGTCGACCTCCCCGAGACCCTCCAGTGCGGTGACCATGTCGTCGTGGGTGACCTCGCCCCTGCCCTTCATGGGTGTCTCGGTGCCGCCCCCCACGAAACCGAATCTGACACCGGAGACCTCGACCACCTCACCATGCACGAACCGAACCCCCTCGGGTAGACAGTCGGCGAGCAGGCTGGGCCGGTCGACATTGCCGAAGGTGACCCAACCGGTGGCACCGTCGAGAGCCTGGGCGCATTCCCGGTACTCGGCACGGACCTCGGCGTCCATGGCGGCCCGCACCTCCTCGCCCCGGGACCCGACGTATTCGTTCCACAACCGGCGCATCTCGGCGAAATCGGACCTACCCCTGGCGTCGGCTACCAGCCGCCCGAACTCCCGGCCCATCACCCGGGGGATGATGCCCTCCAGGGTGCGGTAGTCGATGAGGTTGATCAGATCTCCCAGCACCATGATGGGCAACCCGCGGCGAGCCACCTCGCCGAGCCCCTTGAACTCGGCATGGACATCGGCCAACAGGTAGACCGAATCGGGATGGGACATCATCGGTTCCTCATCGCCTCGAATGCACTAGGCCGAGGTCACGGCGCCGCGGTCGGCCGACCCGACCAGCCTGGCGTATTTGGCGAGGGCGCCTGTCTCGTAGCGGACCGGGGCCGGGGCCCACTCCCTGCGCCGCCGCTCCAGCTCCGGATCGTCGACGAGAACATCGAGGGTCCGGTTGGGCACGTCGACAAGGATCCGGTCCCCCTCGGCGACCAGCCCGATCGGACCGCCAACCTCCGACTCCGGGGCTACGTGACCGATGCAGAGACCGGTGGTCCCGCCGGAGAAGCGACCATCGGTGATGAGGAGGACGTCACCACCAAGACCGGCGCCCTTGATGGCGGCGGTGATTTGGAGCATCTCCCTCATACCCGGTCCTCCCCGTGGTCCCTCGGTGCGGATGACGACCACGTCGCCGTGGCGGATGTCATGCTCGAACAAGGCGTCGAGGGCCCCCTGCTCGCCATCGAACACCCGGGCAGGCCCCTCGAAGACCTCGAGATCGATACCGGCCACCTTGACCACCGCCCCCTCGGGCGCCAGATTTCCCCGCAGGACGGCGATCCCGCCCTCCCTCGCCAATGGACTCGACGTGTCGCGGAGAACCTCCTCATCCGTGGTGCCGGTCACCTCGTCGAGATTCTCGGCCATCGTCCTCCCGGTGACGGTGAGGACATCACCGTGGAGCAGACCCTCGTCGAGCAATGCCCGCAAGACGACGGGGACCCCACCGATGCGGTCGAGATCGACCATGTGGAAGCGCCCGAATGGCTTGAGATCACCAATGTGGGGGGTCCGTCGGCTGATCTCGTCGAAATCCTCGAGGGTGAGCGGAACCCCGCCCTCGTAGGCGATCGCCAACAGGTGGAGGACGGCGTTCGTCGACCCACCCAGTGCCATGACGGTGGTGATCGCATTCTCGAAGGCGGGTCTGGTGAGGATCTGCCGGGCCGTGATCCCTCCGTCGAGGAGGCCCATCACCGCCTCACCCGACCTGATGGCGTACTCGCGCAGTCTGGGGTCCACCGCCGGGACCGAGGCCGAACCGGGAAGGGACATGCCGATGGCCTCCCCCACCGAGGCCATCGTGTTGGCGGTGAACATCCCCGCACACGACCCGGCTCCGGGGCAGGCGGCGCACTCCAACCCGTAGAGTTCCTCGTCGTCGATACGGCCCTCGGAGTGGGCGCCGATTCCCTCGAACACGTCGACGATGGAGATGTCGCGCCCCTGGTAGGAGCCGGGGAGGCTGGAGCCGCCGTAGAGGAACACGGCAGGGAGATCGAGACGGGCCGCCGCCATGAGCATCCCGGGGAGGGACTTGTCGCACCCGGCGATGGTGACCATGGCGTCAAAGCGCTCGGCGTGCATCACCAACTCGACGGAGTCGGCGATGACTTCCCGGGAGACGAGCGAGGCGCGCATCCCCTCGTGTCCCATGGAGATCCCATCGCTCACCGCGATCGTGGCAAAGGTGAGACCGACCCCACCCGCCCCGCGGACACCGTCCTTGGCCGCCTCGGCCAACTCGGGACCGGTGAGATTACACGGCGTCACCTCGTTACCTGCCGAGACCACACCAACCTGGGGGCGGGTGAAATCGTCGTCGTCGAGACCGACGGCGCGCAACATGGCCCGGGCTCCCGCCTTCGCCGGACCCTCGGTCACATCCTGGGAGCGAATCTTGCTAATCACCTTTTTCATGATACGGGTGCTCCGACGTCTCCCGGCTAACGTGACCTCCTTCCCCGCACGAGGAGGCGGTTGAACATGCTTGAGAGAGTTCCCGTCTTCA
This sequence comes from Acidimicrobiia bacterium, assembly GCA_009377435.1. Classification (GTDB taxonomy): domain Bacteria; phylum Actinomycetota; class Acidimicrobiia; order Spongiisociales; family ZC4RG35; genus WHTL01. Next base: position 1,610 of record WHUC01000053.1, on the reverse strand, counting down.
ACCCCGCAGAATTTCCCATTCCCAACGATTTGGCCCGTGTCGTCGACATCGCCAACAACCTGTGGTGGTCATGGAACCCGGCAGGCTACCAACTGTGGTCGGCGATCGACCCCCAACTCTGGGAGCGCACCCACAACCCCGTGGAGCTGCTTCGGGCGGTGGGACCGGAGCAGTGGCAGTCACTCGCCCATCTGGAGAGTTTCACCGACCGCTATCGGGACGCCGTCACCGCCTTCGACCGCTACATGGAATCCGACGCCGCCTGGTACGACACCCATGGCAAGGGCGACGATGCGATCGCCTACCTCTGCACCGAGTACGGGATCGACGTCTCGCTCCCCATCTACTCCGGTGGGCTGGGGGTCCTCGCCGGGGATCATCTCAAGTCCGCATCCGACCTGGGTCTACCACTCCTCGGTGTCGGGTTGCTCTACCGCCGTGGCTATTTCCACCAGGAGATCGAGGCCGATGGCGTTCAACAGCACATCTACCCCACCCTCGACCTCGATGATCTCCCCATCCGACCAGTCACCTCCACAACCGGAGGCCAGCTCAAGGTGTCGGTCGAGTTCCCCGGTCGGGAGATACAGATCGCGGTGTGGCGGGTCGACATCGGACGGGTCCCCCTCATCCTCCTCGACACCGACCTACCCGAGAACCGGCCCTCGGACCGACCCATAACCCACACCCTCTACGTACGGGGCCGCGAGATGAGATTCGCCCAGGAGATGGTCCTCGGCATCGGTGGGGTGCGCGTTCTCGACGCGCTCGGTATCGAACCTGGGGTGTGGCATGTCAACGAAGGCCATGCCGCCATGTCGGTCCTGGAACGACTGCGGACCGAGATCAGCTCGGGAACGCCTCTCGACACCGCCCGCGACCGGGTCAAGGAGAGGACCCTCTTTACCCTGCACACACCTGTTCCCGCCGGAAACGAGAAGTTCGACCGTGCCATCAGCAGCAAGTATCTCGGCCCAATCGCACACGGCATAGGAGTCGACCTACCCGTATTGGAGGAATGGGCCTCATCAAACGGCGAGGGGATGTTCGATCTGGGTGCCCTCGCCATCCGGTTCGCCACGATCGTCAATGGGGTCAGCGCTCGTCACGGTGAGATCGTGACCAGGGACTGGTCACATCTGATCGGTCACGAGGCGACGTCGGTGACAAATGGGGTCCACACCCCGACCTGGATCGGCCGCGACGGGGGTCGCCTCCTCCGCAACGCCCTCGGGGTCCGCTGGCCCACCAAGCTGTTGGAGAGCCCGGAGGACGTGGCCCAACTCGACGAGTTGAGTGACCGCCAGATCTGGGAGTGGCATCAGAGTCGCAAGCAGGCATTCACCACCTTCGCCCGTGGTCGGCTCCGTCGTCAGCTCGCCCGTCACGGCCAATCCCCCGACGAGCTGGCCGATCTGGAGAACCTGCTCCCCACCGACCGGCTCACCCTCGGTTTCGCCCGTCGCTTCGCCACCTACAAGCGGGCGACCCTGATCTTCGCCGACCTCGATCACATCACATCGATTCTCACCAACCCGGAACGACCCGTTCAATTGGTGTTCGCCGGCAAGGCCCATCCTGCCGACGACCACGGTCAGGCCCTGATCCGT
>WHUC01000052.1:6514-12396 GCA_009377435.1 Acidimicrobiia bacterium | reverse complement strand
AAACGTGCGAGCCGGCGTCTGTTTTCGTCGAGTCCCCGGCCACGCACCGATACCGGCCACCCGTGGCAAGCATCTGACGACGGACTCGACGAAAAGCTCGCACAAATCAAACAGCGTCCAGTGCACCCAGGGCCCAGCCGAGACCGGTTTCGGGGTCGTCGACGGCGAGGTGGATCCTCCACCCGGTGTCGGGGCTGCCGTCCCACCATCGCCACCAGCGGAGGCTGTCGAGACCACGTCCCACCAGGTCAGGGTCACAGGGCCATTCCAACTCGGCCAACTCGGCCACGACGTACCACGCCGTTGCCCTCCCGGCGGCGAGACCGGGTCGTCTCCCGTGGGCGCCGCCGGTCGACGCCGCCCACGTCATCCAGGCGAGGGCAGTACCACCATCGAGCCCCACGGCTTCGATGTGGGGTGCGCCCAGGGCGGAGACCGCGGCGGGCCCGTCACCCTCGACGCAGATCGATGAGACGACGCCGTTGGATTCCGTCACCCAGGGGTGGACCAGCGCCTCGAGTGCCCCAGTGCCCCCGGGGTCGTCGACCTTCTCACCGGGGGTCGTCGTGACCGGCTCGGGATCGGGGAGGGGCGGCTGGGGCTCGTCGACCCGGTCGGAGCGGAACACAGGCGCCGGATATTCGGGTTCCCAGTCCTGGAGGACGAGGGGGAGTTCCGTCCCGGACTCGTCCACGGGCTCGCCACGGACCGCCCGTTCGGCGGCGACGGTGCGTCGGCCCGTCTCGACGACGAGATAGGGCTCGAGATCCGCCCACGTCTTCGTCGATGCCGCCGCCTCGGCGAGGGTCCCCGGGGTGAAACGGGTCGGGCCCTCGTCTATCACCCGCCCCGCCCAGGCGCCCGGGGCCTCCAGGGCGAGACGGTAACGGATGTGCTCGTCCACACCCCAGAGTTGGCGACCCCGGGTGAGGGCCTCGGCGCATCGGACCCGAAGAGACAGCAGCTCGTCCCACTCCCGTGACTTGCAGAAGCCGTCGACGATCCGTAACAACTCGTCGGTATCGGTCGACTCGATCGCATCGATGATCCGGTCGGTGGTGCTCGCCGTGACCGGCTCATCGGGCTCCCGGCTCATTCCTCCTCGTCTGCGGCGTGAGCCTGGTCCTCGGTGGGTCCATCGGCCGGAGCGTTGCGGCGGTCCTTGTTGATCGCCCTCCCGAACTCGCCCAGCGATTCGCCGACGGCGGCGGCCATCGAGGTGGCCGCCTTGGAGACATCGCGGCGGATGTCAGGGTCACCGAGAGCACTGGCAAGTGCCGACGTCATGCTCTGCCACGCCGATCCCAGGGTACGCAGAGCGTCACGTACCTCGTCCTCGGAGGGGCCGCTCGAGGCCGAGTCGCGGTAGGTGTTGCCGATCCGCTGCGCCAACTCGGTGAAACGATCGGTCACCTCGTCCCAGGGGTCCGGTTCGTCGTCGTGTTCTTTGGATGGGTCCACCCGGTCAGGTTAGGAGGCTGTCGACCTTCTGGCGGCGGTGTGCGAACACGGATCCCCTACGCTCCCCGTATGAAGCTGCATCTTCTCGACGGGACCTTTGAACTGTTCCGAGCCTATTACGGACGGCGTGACTCGATGATCGACTCCCGCGGCATGGACGTCACCGCCGCGGTCGGGGTCTTCGACACCACGCTGTCATTGCTCGCCGAGGACGGGGTCACCCATGTCGCCGCCTCCTTCGACACCGTGATCGAGTCGTTCCGAAACGAGTTGTTCGACGGGTACAAGTCCTCGGCGGGTGTGCCCGAGGACCTGTTGGCGCAGTTCCCCCTCGCCGAGGACCTGCTGGAGGCCGCCGGTGTCGTGGTGTGGCGCAACATCGAGTTCGAGGCCGACGACGCCCTCGCCGCGGCGGCAATTCGTTGGATGGACGATGCCTCCCAGGTTGTCATCTGCTCCCCGGACAAGGACCTGTGTCAGTGTGTCGTCGAGGACCGGGTCGTCACCTACGACAGGATGCGCCGCGTCTTCCGTGACGAGGACGCGGTCCGGGAGAGATTCGGTGTCGCCCCCGAGTCGATCCCCGACTATCTGGCCCTGGTCGGAGACACCGCCGATGGGGTCCCCGGTCTACCCGGGTGGGGCGCCAAGTCGGCGTCTACCGTCCTCGCCCGCTGGGGTCGGCTCGAGATGATTCCGCCCGACCCCGCCATGTGGGAGGTGACGGTGCGGAGTGCGGTCAAACTGGCGGCCACCCTCGCCGAGATGAGCGAAGAGGCCGCGCTATATCGGACGCTCACCACCCTTCGTCGCGATGTTCCCCTTACCGAGGAGCTGGATGATCTCCGGTGGCAAGGCTTTCCCAACGATGGTGACCGTGACACCGTGCTCGGGGCCTTTGGGATCCGTTGACCGTTGGTGGGCAGTCGGGGCCACGGCCTCGGGGTCGAGTGTGTTGTGGGTCGTCCTGGTTAGGTCTCGTTGCACACTCGACCAGGGGTTAGCCTCCCAGTCGGCGTAGCACCGACTGCGCCGCCCAGTAGCCGGACATGCCGTGTACACCCGGTCCGGGTGGTGTCGAGGCCGAGCACAGGAATACCCGATCGAGAGGGGTCCGATAGGGGTCCCTGGTGAGTTTGGGACGGAACAGAAGCTGGCGGAGGTCGACGCTGCCCCCACCGATGTCACCGTCGACGTAATTGGGGTTGTACTCCGCTAGGTCCCGGGGCGTCATGACGTGCTTGCCGAGAACCGTCTCCGAGAACCCTGGTGCGAACTGTTCGATCCAGCGCTCGATGTCGACGATGTGCTCGGTCTCGGAACCGGTGGGCACGTGGGCGTACACCCACAGGGTGTGTCGGCCCTCGGGGGCGCGGCCGGGGTCGACGGCGGGTTGGGCGATGAGGGTAAAGGGCTTCTTCGCAGCGTGACCCTGGGACGTGTGGCCCTCTGCCATCGTCACCTCCCGGGCCGTGCCTCCGAGATGGATCAGACCGGTTCGATGGAGATCGGGATCGGCCCAGGGGACCGGCTCGGACAGGGCGTAGTCGATCTTGTAGGCGGATGGGCCGTGACGGAACCGGCGGTAGGGACGGATAAACCGCTCCGGCACCCGGTCGGTGAGGAGGTCGGCGACCATCGAGGGGGTGGTGTCGGCGAGGATGGCCCGCGATCTGGGAAGCTCGTCGAGGGTGGTGATCCTGGTCCCCGTCACGATCTCGCCCCCGGAATCGGCGAGACGGGAGGCGAGGGCGTCGGCGATGCTTTGCGAGCCCCCGATTGCGAATGGCCAGCCGTGGACGTGGGCCGACGCCACCATGGCCAGCCCCATCCCCCCGGTGACCGGTCGGGTGAGGGGCTGGAAGGAGTGGGCGGCGGCGCCGAGGAAGAGGGCCTTGGCCTCCTCGGTCTCGAATCTCTGGGCGAGCAATGTCGCCGGAAGGATCGCTCTCGTGCCGAACCGGATCATCGCCTGGTTGGGGATCCTCACCATCGGTGCGAGGAAGCGGGGGGCGATCTCATCCCATGCGGAGACGATCGGACCGAAGAGGTCGCGCCAACGATCGCCATCGGTTCCCAGGCCGTCGGCGGTGTCCTCGAGGGAGCGATGGCCATACGCCGACCATCCGGGTGAGATGGCGTGGGCGAACGGTACCTCGGCGTGGACCCACTCCAGACCGTGGCTGCCGAGATCGAGGCTGGAGAAGTAGGGAGATGCGATTCCGAACGGATGGCTGGTGGAGCAGACGTCGTGACGAAACCCGGGGAGGGTGAGCTCCTTGGTCCGGGTCCCGCCCCCGATGGTGTCGGCGGCTTCGTAGATACGGACGGTGAGACTCTCGTCGGCGAGGGCCACCGCCGCGGCGAGTCCGTTCGGGCCGGAGCCGATGACGCTGATGTCGGGTTGCACGCCGACCATTGTGCTACATCGGGTGGCCTCTCCCCGCGGCGTCCTCGTCTATACGAGCCGCTGGCGAGCGACGCCCCGGGCTCGCCGAAACATGCGACCGTACTTGTGGTGGGGAGCACTTACACTGAGGGTTTCGGAGGGGAGTACCCCGAAGAGCATCCGGTGGCGGATGCTCCGCGACACGGTCGTCATCACGAACTTGACGTTCCGGCGGTGTCGGTCTCGATCGAGGCGGGGGAGACCTCCGGCGGAATAACTCAGGCAATGGCCGTTCCCGTCCGGAGGACTCCATGATCCAATCGATACTCGCCACCGAGGCGCCCGTCCCATCGAACTTTGTGAGCATCGACGTCCCTGCGGTGGCGTGGATCGGCCTGCTCGTCGCCGTGGTCGTGCTTCTCCTCTTCGACCTCCTCATCGTCCATCGTCGTCCCCATGCGGTCAAGTTCCGGGAGGCCGTGATCGAGTCGGCGGTTTGGATCACCATCGGTCTCAGCTTCGGGCTCATCATCCTGTGGTGGCAGGGGGGTCAGGCGGCCGGTGAGTACTACGCCGGATATCTCATCGAGAAGTCACTGTCGATCGACAACGTGTTCGTGTGGGCGGTCATCCTCGGCTACTTCTCGGTCCCGGCCAAGTACCAGTTCCGGGTTCTGTTCTGGGGGGTCTTCGGCGCCCTCGTCCTCCGGGCAATCTTCATCTTCGCCGGCGTTGCCCTGTTGGAGCGGTTTGACTGGCTGCTCTACGTCTTCGGGGCCTTCCTCCTCTTCACCGCCTGGCGGATGGTCACCGGGAGTGACGAGGAGATCCATCCAGAGGACAACCCGATTCTCAAGGTGGTGAGAAGGATCGTGCCCTCGACACCCTCCTACCACGGACAGCATCTGTTCGCCCGTGTAGACGGTCGACTTCTGGCCACACCGTTGTTCGCGGTCCTGATCATGGTGGAGGCCACCGATGTCGTGTTCGCCGTCGATTCGGTCCCGGCGATCCTGGCGGTGAGTCGGGAGCCGTTCATCGTGTTCTCGTCCAATGCGTTCGCCATCCTCGGTCTGCGCGCCCTCTACTTCGCTCTGGCCGGGCTCAAGGACCGGTTTCGCTACCTCGACTACGGGTTGGCGGCGATCCTGGCGTTCGTCGGGGTCAAGATGTTGCTCGCCGAGGTGTACCACATCCCCATCCCCTTCTCCCTGGTGGTGATCTTCGGTCTTCTCACCATCTCGATCGTCGTTTCCCTGCGCGCCGACAGCAAGGAAGGAGTCGACACCGGGGGCATCCCGGTGTCCACGGAATCGGAGGAGCAGGACGACGAGTGAACCGGCCCCGCCTCGGGCGTGGGTGCGCTGATGGGCCAGGCACTGCTGTTCGCTGTGATCGCCTCCAGCGCGCTGCTGATCGGCTGTGTGATCGGCACGTGGTGGCCGCCCTCGGGGCGCGTTACCGCCGTGCTGCTCGCATTCGCATCCGGGGCACTGATCGCCGCCGTCGCGTTCGAACTGTTCGAGGACGCCTTCAGGCAGGGTGGAGCGTGGCGCGCCGGGGCCGCATTGCTCGCCGGCGCTACCGTCTTCACGGTGGTCGACACCTGGCTCGACCGACATACAGAGCGGCGGCACGCATCGGGTGCCACGATTGGTTTCGCCCTGCTTGCCGGCGTGACGCTCGACGGTGTACCCGAGAACCTCGCCATGGGTGTGTCCCTGATCGAGACCGCGAGCATGACGCTGCTCGTGGCAATCTTCGCATCCAACCTTCCCGAAGCGATCGTCGGCGCTCAGAAAATGCGTGAAGCGGGTCTGTCGCCAGGTCGGATCGTGCTGATCTGGGGCGCGACCGCGCTGCTGCTCGCCGCCGCGGTAGTGGTCGGCTATTCGGCGCTCGATGGCTTGAAGACGCAGACCCTGGCCTGGCCACTGGGGTTCGCCGGCGGCGCCGTGCTGGCGTCGCTGGCCGACACCCTGATGCCCGAGGCCTACCGGGAAGGCGGGCCGAGCGTGGCATACGCGACCGC
>WHUC01000052.1:0-5808 GCA_009377435.1 Acidimicrobiia bacterium | reverse complement strand
CTCCGGTTTGACGCGCAGAAGAAGGACGGCGCCGAGTATCCCGGACACGGCGGAGGCGACGAAGATACCAACCTTGGCAAGGTCAGCGGTTCCCGGATCATCAAAGGCGAGCCCGGCGACGAATATCGCCACCGTGAACCCGATGCCGGCCATGGCTCCCAGCCCGATGACATGTCTCCATGTGGTTCCCGCGGGCAGGCTGCCCACGCCCGAACGGACGGCAATCCACGAGAAGAGGGTCACCCCGATGGTCTTTCCGGCGACGAGACCGAGGGCGACGCCCAGGGTGACCGGATGAGTCAGGGCAGCGCCGAAATCAATCCCCTCAAAACTCACACCCGCGTTGGCCAGGGCGAACAGGGGGACGACGACGAAGGCGCTCCATGGTTGGAGCTGGTGCTCGAGACGGTTCAGGGGTGCCACCGACTCGTAGGCGATCTCGGCGAGCATCATCGCCTCGTGATTGGAGTGTTCGTGACCGACGTCGCCCTCGACGGGGAACGTGTCGAGGATGCGACGACTCCGGGTGTCGAGTTCCCGGGGAGAGTACAACGACCGGTGTGGGGTGAGGAATCCCAGGGCGACACCGGCGATGGTGGCATGAACCCCCGACTCGAGGGTGGCGTACCAGATGATGAGGGCGAGACCGACGTAGTACGGCACCGGTCGGATCTTCACTTTCTGCGCGAGCCAGACCGCGAGGAGCCCAGCGGCGGCGACCGCCAGCCAACCCATCGAGATGTCGCTGCTGTAGAAGATGGCGATGACCAGGATGGCCCCGATATCGTCGGTGATCGCCAGTGCGAGGAGAAACAGCTTGGCCGGGGTGGGAACCCGGGAGCCGAGCAGTGCCACGACCCCGATGGCGAAGGCGATGTCGGTCGCCATCGGTATGCCCCATCCATGTGAAGCGTCGGTTCCCACATTCAGTAGGTAATAGATGAGGGCGGGAAGGATCATCCCGCCAAGGGCGGCGATGACGGGTAGGGCTGCCGCCTTGGGGTCGGCGAGATCCCCAAGCATGAACTCCCTTTTGATCTCCATCCCCACCACGAAGAAGAAGATCACCATGAGACCGTCGTTGATGAGATGGAGGAGGGTCTCCTCGAGATGAAACGGCCCGAGCTCGAGGGTGAACGGCGTTTCCAGGATGGCGAAGTAGGTTTCCGCCCAAGGTGAGTTGGCCCAGGTCAGAGCGACAACCGCGGCGGCCAGGAGGACGATCCCCGACGAGGCCTCGATCTCGCTGAACCGAAGAATGGGCCGGACGAAGGCACGGGGGACGAACCGGTTGGAGGTAACCCAGGTATCGCGACGGGGGTCAAGAGTCATGGATGGGAGAGCTTATTGGTCGATGGCCAGGTCTGGTAAACCGAACGACGGTAACACAGCGACCAAGGCGGAGACAGTGGTGGGACGCTCCGGGGATTCCGACTGGATGTCACTTATCCGTCCCGGGAGGATCCCGGTATGGATGGCGGAATGACGACCGAGCCGGAGGGCGAACCGATTGCGGTCAGCCCCGTCAAGCGTGTCGTCTATAGCGCACTGGGTCTCCTGTTCGCCGGGCTGGCCATCGTTGGAACCTTTGTACCCGGTCTTCCCACCACGATCAACGTACTCATCGCCGGTTATTTCTTTGCTCGGTCCTCTCCCCGCTTCGACTCCTGGCTTACCAGCCACAGGGTGTTCGGCTCGATCATCACCGACTATCGCAGTGGTCGCGGCCTCACGATCAGGATGAAGACGGTGTCGGCGACGGCGATGTCGGTGTCGATCTTCATCTCGACGTGGATCATCCTCGCCAACGGCGCCCCGACCTGGGTCGGGGTGGTCATGGGCCTGGTGTGGGCCTACGCACTGTGGTTCATCCTCCACCAACCCACGGCCCCGCGGCGCGTCACCGACTCCTGACAAGCGCAACCGTTGGCGCGGTTCGATCGACCATGCCTCCCAACGGGTAGTAGGGGACTGCCAAGGACGGCGTTGAATAATGCCGTTGTGCGTCGAGGCGGAGGGACACAGCCAGGGGTGTCGAGGGCCGGCGAGATTCTGTGCATGATTTGCGACTCGGGACACTCGGCCATACTGACCGAATGCGCCGTCCGCTCCTGTCTGGGCTCCTCACCCTTGTCATGGTGGTGTCAACCATCACCCCCGTGGTTCTCGGTGTCCTCAGCACCCACCTGATGGACGAGTTCGGAGTGAGTCGTACGGTGATGGGTCTGGCGGCCTCCGTCGTGTATGTGTGTGCCGCCTTCGTTTCCCCGCCCATGGGGCGGTGGGCCGATGGCCTCGGTGGACGGCTCGCGGTAGTGGTTGTGTTCGTGACCGTGGGTGTCGGATTGGGCTTCATCGGGTTGGCTCCCGCCTTCTGGCTGGTGCTCGTCGGGTGTGTGCTCGCTGGCGTCGGACAGGCCATGGCCAACCCGGCGACCAACCATTTGATCTCGACGGAGGCACCTCCGGGAGGCCGCGGTGTGCTTACCGGCATCAAACAGGCGGGAGTCCAGGTGGGGAATGCCGTCGGGGGAACCGCCCTACCCGCGGCTGTTGTCGCGGTGGGATGGCGCGGCACCGTGGTGGGCACGGCGGTATTCGCCCTCTCTGTTCTCGTCCTCATTCCAACGATCGGCGCGGAACATGCCCGCCGACCGGCGCGGCCTGCCAAACAAGCGCTGGGTCCCCGAACCGGCACCATAACCGCCTATGGGGGTCTGCTTGGTTTCCCGGCGGGGGCCACCGTCGCCTTCCTCACCCTGTTCGGTATCGAAGCCCTCGATTTCTCCCCGGTCTCCGCCGCTGCCTTGTTGACGATCGTTGGTGTGGTCGGGATCGGTGGCCGTCTCGGGGTGGGGACCATCTCCGAGAGGATCCTCGGGCACCGGACATCCCTGATGGTCATGGCGGTGCTCTCGGCCACCGGGTTCGGCTTGCTCGCGGTCGCCGCCCAAGGGCTGGTATGGGTGGTGTATCCCGCCGCGGTTTTCATCGGGCTCGGGCTGATGCCCTTCAATGTGATTCTCAATCTCGTGGCCATGGAGGACAACTCGACGGACCAGTTGGGAAGGGCATCGGGGGTGATGATGACGGGTTTCTTCGTAGGACTGGCCACCGGAGCACCGGCTCTGGGACGACTCGTCGACACTTTTGGTTTCTATCAGCCCGGGTGGATTGTGTGCGCCGTCCTCTCGATAGCGGCGGCCCTGGTGGCACGTCGGTTGTGACCATCGCACCCATCGCGGGATCGGTACCCTTCCTCCGATGCGTTTGGTTATCGCCCGTTGCTCGGTCGACTACGAGGGTCGGCTCACCGCCCATCTCCCCGAGGCGACCCGTCTCATCATGGTCAAAGCCGACGGGTGTGTCGCCATCCACGCCGACGGTGGGGCCTATAAACCGCTCAACTGGATGAATGCCCCCAACATGTTGGTCACGGAGGAGGATCGCTGGGAGGTGTCCAACACCCAGGGGGAGCGGTTGGTGATCACCCTCCATGAGGTGCTCGGCGACACCGACCACTTTCTCGGAGACGACCCGGGGCTGCTCAAGGACGGGGTCGAGGCCCATCTCCAGGCCCTCCTCGCCGAGAAGCCGTGGATCCTCGAGGAGGGTCTTTCGCTGATCCGGAGGGAGTACCCGACCGACATCGGGCCGGTGGATCTACTCTGCGCCGACTCCGAGGGTCGCACCGTGGCGGTAGAGGTCAAACGGCGCGGTGAGATCGCCAGTGTCGAGCAGCTCTCCCGTTATCTGGAGCGACTCGATCGCGACCCCCGGCTGCGCCCGGTGCGGGGGATCCTCGCGGCCCAGAGTCTTCCGCCGCAGGCCTCGGTGATGGCCGAGTCCCGTGGTATCGAGGCGGTGATCGTCGACTACGAGGGTCTGCAGGAGGCCGAGTCGACCGAGCTGCGTCTGTTCTAATGCCCTGATGTTCCGTCTTGTGTTCGTTCGGCCCGAGATCCCACCCAACACGGGCAACGCCATGCGCACCGTGGCCGTCGTCGGTGCCCAACTCGATCTGATCGAGCCGCTCGGGTTCGAAATCGATGATGCTCGTTTGAGACGGGCGGGCATGGACTACCGGGATCGGGCCGTTGTGTCGGTCCATCCCGATGTGGAGACCTGGCAACACGACGTCCAGCCCCCGCGGGTCTGGGCGTTCACCGTCGACGGGGAAGCCCTCTACACCGAGGTGGAATTTCGTCCGGGTGACGCCCTCATGTTCGGGAGCGAGTCCGTCGGTCTCGACGACGGGGTGAAGCGGTCCGCTTGGGTCACTGGAACCGTGCGCATCCCCATGGTGGCGGAAGTGCGGTCGATGAATCTGTCCAACAGCGCTGCCGTGGCCCTGTTCGAGGCCTGGCGTCAGAACGGTTTCGCCGGGGCCCGGTAGGGGGTGGGCTGTTCTGTGGGCGGAGGTGATGCCCCGGTGATGACCTCCACCCTGGGTACAGGTGGGGGTCGGTGTTACCCGTCGGCCAACAACTGGAGGGCGATGGCCTCGGCCAGAACGGCACTCTGCAGGTCGGCGAGATCCTGACTCTCGTTGGGGGCGTGCACCGACGACGTCGGGTCGGCGGCACCGGTCAGGAGTATGGCGGCATCGGGGAGACGCTCGGCGAAAGCGCTGACGAAGGGGATCGACCCACCGACACCCATCTCGACGACGTCGGTCCCGAACGCCTCGCTGAGGGCCGATCGCCAGGCGTCGAAGGCGGGCCCATCGGTGCTGAGGGAGAAGGCGTCAACGGTCTCGATCGGGGTCACGGTCACCTCGGCCCCCCAGGGGGCGTTTGCCTCGAGATGGTTGGTGAGCGCCGCCATCGCCTCGCCAGGGCTCTGTCCGGGGGCAATGCGCATGCTCAGTTTGGCCCGGACCACGGGGATTATCTGGTTGATCGCCTCCGTGAGAGGGGGGACGTCCATGGCAAGGACGGCCACCGCCGGTTTGGTCCACAGCCGTGATGTGAGCGACCCCGAACCCATCAACTCCACGTCGTCCACGGTTCCCGCCATCTCCCTGATCTCCTCCTCGGTCAGATCCGGGCCGGGTCCGTCGTCGGAGACCAGGCCCTTGATGGCCACCTCGCCGTGGTCGTCGTGGAGGGTGGCGACGAGTCGAGAGAATACGGTGACGGCATCGGGGACGACGCCCCCGAACATCCCCGAGTGCTGGGCGGCGTGTGCGGTCCGGACCTCGACGAGACACGCCACGAGACCACGCAGCGAGGTCGTCAGACCGGGCACGCCCACCTTCCAGTTGCCCGAGTCGGCGATCACCACCACATCGGCGGTGAGGAGGTCGCTGTACTCGTCGAGAAATTCGACGAGGTGGTCGGAGCCGATCTCCTCCTCACCTTCGACGAGCAACTTGATGCCAACCGGTGGCCTTCCCTCATGGGCGAGGATCGACCCCAGATGCATGATGATCCCGGCCTTGTCGTCCGACGCCCCCCGGCCGAGGAGGCGGCCGTCCTTCTCGACCGGGGAGAAGGGGCCGATCTCCCATTCCTCGGCGGGACCTGGGGGCTGGACGTCGTGATGGGCGTAGAGCAGGACGGTGGGAGCACCCTCGGGCCCGGGGATCTCCCCATACACGGCAGGGTGGGCACCCTCTATCTCGAGCAGTCGCGTTCCGCCCACACCGGCCTCGGAGAGAAGCTCGGCCACCCGTTCCCCCGATCGGCGGACTTCTTGGGGTGGATACCCGGTCAGCGACACCGAGGGGATGGTGACCAGCTCCACGAGGGTGGATCGGAGCCGAGGAAACAGGGCGGAGACGCGGGAACGTAGTTCGTCGTGCAT
>WHUC01000051.1 GCA_009377435.1 Acidimicrobiia bacterium | reverse complement strand
CTAAAGATCCCATCGGACCCACGGGAGATGGGGGATCGGCCGTCTCCGGGTTAACGTTCTGTTGTGCCCCCGGGTTCGGACACCGAGCGACCCAGCCGCGACATCCCGCCGACGCTGGTGAGACGCATCCTCTCGCCCTTCCTTCCTGTTGCCCCCATCACCCGCGCCGATTGGTGGGTGGTCTTCGGATTGTGGCTGACCGGGGTGCTCATGGGGTGGAGTCAGGGTCAGGCGTCGGCACTGCTTCCCTTCTCCAGGGGTGATCTCGGCTTGACCGAGGGGGAGATGAGCCTGGTCCTGGCGGTGGCCCGTCTCTCCTCGATCGCCGCCATCCTCTTTGGTGTCTACGCCGATCGGAGGGGTCGCCGGCGTCCTCTGCTGGTGGCGATGTCGATTCTCCTCGTCGCCGGGTTCGCCAGCGCGTTCGTCGAGTCGGGTGGCGGATATGCGATCGCCCAGTCCTTCGCCCGGATCGGCGGTGTCGCCAGCGGCACCCTCGCCGCCATCCTCATGGCGGAATCGATCTCACCGCGGATCCGCGCCTACGGGATCAGCTTTCTCGGGGCCGCCGGGAGTCTCGGCGCCGGGATGTCGGTTCTGGGATTGCCTCTCGTCGAGATCGTCCCCGGCGGTTGGAGGACGATCCATGCCCTGCCCGCTCTCGGGCTGCTGCTGATTCCGGTCCTGTGGCGGGTGTTGCCCGAGGTCCCGCCGCACCGTCTCGGTCACGACCTGGCACCGGCCCTCGTCCATGGCGAGCCCCGGCGCCGACTGATACTGGTGAGTGTCATCGGGATCCCGTGGGCGGCGTTCACCGCGGTCGCCCTCGCCTTCACGACGGAGCGTCTCATCGGGGATCTCGGATTCAGTGGTGGAACGGCCGCACTGATCTCGCTTTCGGGGGGCACGTTGGGTGGGGCGGGGTTCTTCATCGGGGGTCGGCTGGCCGACCGCTGGGGGAGGAGACCCACCACGATCCTCGCCTTCGCTCTCACCATCGTCGGGGGGCTCGCCCTCTTCCGGGTGGCGACGGTGCCCCTCTTGTCGCTGGCCGTTTTCGTATCGGCACTCGGATCGTTCATGGCCGTCCCTGCCGCCGGGGCCCACCGCGCCGAGTTGTTCCGGGGGAGGGTTCGTGGACTCGCCAACACCGTAACCACCTATGTGGGAACGGTAGGATCGGCGATCGGTCTGCTGGTCGGGTCCCTGGTGATCGACGAACACGGTCTCAACACGACCCTCCTCGTCCTCGCCGTTGGCGTGGTCATCGCCATGGGGCTCACCATGATCCTCCCCGAGACACTGGGTGTGGAGATGGAGGGCGAGGCCAGGTGATCATGAAATGATCCTTGGCACCGAACGTCTGTTCGTCTACTCTGGACCGGGTGTCGACGAAATCTGTCGGTGCCACCCGATAGCGTACGAGAAAGCCGACGGATACCGAGACGGGCGATGACAGGAAGGTTTGGAAACATGGATCGTGACAAACAGGTGGAGATGGCCGTATCCCAGATCGAGCGTCAGTTCGGTAAGGGCGCCATCATGAAGATGGGTGAGGGGGCCATCCGCAAGACGGAGGTCATATCGACCGGCGCCCTCTCCCTCGATCTCGCCCTCGGGGTCGGGGGTGTTCCCCGGGGCCGCATCGTCGAGATTTACGGACCGGAGAGTTCAGGCAAGACATCGCTGGCGCTCCACATCGTGGCCGAGGCCCAACGCAATGGTGGTATCGCCGCCTTCATCGATGCCGAGCACGCCCTCGACCCGATCTATGCCCGGGCCATCGGTGTCGACGTCGACGAACTCCTCATCTCCCAACCCGACACCGGAGAGCAGGCCCTCGAGATCGCCGACATGCTGATCCGCTCCGGGGCCCTCGATGTCGTCGCCATCGACTCGGTGGCCGCACTGGTGCCCCGGGCCGAGATCGAGGGCGAGATGGGTGACTCCCATGTCGGTCTCCAGGCACGGCTCATGTCCCAGGCGCTCCGCAAGCTGGCGGGAACCCTCAACAAGTCCCGGACCACCGCGGTGTTCATCAACCAGCTCCGGGAGAAGATAGGTGTGATGTTCGGGTGCTTCCAGTATTCGACAAGGGTCACCCTGGCCGATGGGACACAAGAGAAGATCGGAAAGATCGTCAATCAGAGACTGCCGGTCGAGGTCATGGCCGTCGACCCGGTGACCGGAAGGGTCGAGCCCAAGAAGGTGGTGAGCTGGTTCAAGAATGGCAGCGCCGAACGTTTCCTCCAGTTCACGGTCTACAAGCCGGAAGGCAATGGACGAGCGCAATTCGCTGCCACCGAGAATCATCTCATCTCGGCACCCGGCGGATGGCGTCACGCTGGCGAGTTGATACCCGGTGACCGAGTGTTGATGCCGCTGACTCATTACCTGAGTGACCAACAGCACCAGCTTGTCCTGGGATCGTTGATGGGTGATGGGTCGATCTCGCCGAAACGAGAGAACGCCAACGGAGCCGGCATCAAGTCGCGTTTCCGTTTTGGCCATGGTGTTCGTCAAAACGCATACGCCCGGTGGAAGGCAAGCCTGCTGGAAGGGGTGCCTCTCTCCATTTCTCCACATTCAAAAGGTGGTCTCATGGTCGAGACCACTCCTCTCGCTGAACTCGATGAGCTTCGACGAGCGGTGTACATAGGTGGCAAGAAGGTGTTGAGTCATGACTACCTGAAGGCTCTGACTCCATTTGCCCTGGCGGTCTGGTACATGGACGACGGTTCGTTTCAGGAACGCCGACTCGATGGATCGGCCGGCCGCTCGGATATTTGTATAGAGGCGCTGGAGGCAGGTACACGTGGTCGACTTGTCCAGCTTCTCACCGACCAGTTCGGACTCTCATGCGCCCTTCGCATCCGAGGGGGCAAGCACGTCATTGTCTTTGACCGGGATGGAACGGAAGCTCTTCACCGGCTCATTGCCCCCTATGTCCCCCCATGCATGGAGTACAAGCTGTTGCGGCACCATCGTGGCCAACTGTCGGTATTGGTGGCGCCGGCCGAGCCTCGTGAGGTGTTGACCGCCGTCCCCATCGTCGGAATCGAGGTGAAGCCGCCCACCCGTAGCATGCAGCGATTCGACATCGAGGTCGAAGGTCATCACAGCTATCTGGTGGATGGGGTGATGGTTCACAACTCACCCGAGACGACCCCCGGTGGACGAGCCTTGAAGTTCTACTCGAGCGTGAGGCTTGACATCCGCCGCATCGAATCGATCAAGGACGGCGCCGACAACATCGGTAACCGGGTCCGGGTCAAGGTCGCCAAGAACAAGATGGCCCCGCCCTTCCGTCTCGCCGAGTTCGACATCATGTTCGGGGAAGGGATCTCCCGGGAGGGTAGTCTCATCGACGTGGCCGTCGACGAGGGTGTGGTCCGCAAGAGCGGAGCCTGGTACACCTTCGACGACGACCAACTGGGTCAGGGTCGCGAGAACTCCAAACGGTTCCTCAGGGAGAACCCCGAGGTCGCCATGCAACTCCAGGCCAAGGTCTATGAGGCGGTGGGTCTCGGTGACGCCCCCGAAGAGGGTGCCGGTGACGCCGCCAGTAACGACATCGAGGACACCGAGACCTCCGAGCACTGAGCGCGAATTAGAACCTCAAGTCGAGCTTGAACCGGTGCATACTCGACGGCGGTCGAGTGCTGAAAATCTCGTGTCGGTTCATGCCGGTGAAGGCCAAGCAGATGAGTATGATGGCGTCACAGCGTTCATCAAACCATTGAGAGAAACTCAGACCACCAACATGACACTCGCCACCACCGGAGACACGAGAGGCATCTGGATGAGTTGAACGCGTCGGGAGTCGATCGACACCCGGTTGTGGCTGGAAGGACGACATGGACATCCCAGGCGTGGCCGTACTGATTGCAGTGGTTGCCGGCGCCGGTCTCGTGGGGTATCTCGCTGCCCGTCTCGCCCAGTTGCGTTCCGGTTCGGAGAAGACACCGGAGACGGCCGAGGACATCTTGGCCACGGCGCGACTCGAGGCCCAGCGACTCCTCACCAGTGCCGAGGAGCAGGGGAGGGCCCGTGCCGAGGCCTATCGGGAACGGGAGGAGGCAGCGCTTGAGCACCGTCTACTGGAGGCGTCGAGTCTGGAGGCCCGACTCGCCCAGAGGGAGGAGACCCTCGATCAGCGGGCGGCGAACCTCGCCCAGAGGGAGCAGATGCTCATCGCCAAGGAGGAGAGCCTCGACGAGAGTCGATCGGAGACCGAACGGATGCGTGAGGAGGCGCGGGGAAATCTGGAGGCGCTCGCCGGTCTCGATGCCAAGACCGCCAAGGACGAGTTGCTCTCCCACGTCGAGGACGAGGCAAGACGCGATGCGATGGTGTTGGTACGCGACCTCGAGGTGAGGGCCCGGGAGGAGGCCGACCGGCGGGCCAGACGGATCCTCGCCACCGCCGTGCAACGTCTCGCCTCGGAGGTTGTGACCGAGACGACGGTATCCGTGGTGGGTCTCGCCAACGACGACATGAAGGGTCGGATCATCGGTCGAGAGGGTCGCAACATCCGGCACCTCGAGGCCGTGACCGGTGTCAATCTGATCGTCGACGACACGCCCGAAGCCGTCTCCGTCTCCTCCTTCGATCCGGTGAGACGTGAGGTGGCCCGTCTGACCCTGGAGCGCCTCGTCGCCGACGGGCGGATCCACCCCGCATCCATCGAGGAGGCTTACGCCAAGGCCCAGGACGAGGTGGAACAGGGAGTGCGCGACGCCGGGGAGTGGGCTCTTGTCGAGGTAGGCCTCTCGAGGATGAACCCCGAGTTGGTCACCTTGCTCGGCCGACTCAAGTACCGGACCTCCTACGGCCAGAACGTCCTCAAGCATCTGGTCGAGTCGGCCCACGTCGCCTCCATGCTCGCCTCAGAGCTCGGGGTCGACCCGGTGCCGGTGAGGCGGGCGGCCCTCCTCCACGACATCGGGAAGGCCGTCACCCATGAGGTCGACGGTTCCCACGCCCTCATCGGGGCGGAGATCGCACGACGCTTCGACGAGGATCCGGCGGTCGTCCACGGTATCGAGGCCCATCACAACGAGGTCGAGCCGAGGACGGTGCTCGCCGTCATAGTCCAGGCCGCCGACGCCGTTTCGGCGGCGCGGCCCGGCGCCCGCCGCGAGGTCTTGGAGTCATATGTGCAGCGTCTCGAGCGGTTGGAGACCATTGCCCTCGACTTCAAGGGTGTGGAGAGGGTGTTCGCCATGCAGGCGGGACGTGAGGTCCGTGTCGTCGTCGACCCCGGTGAGATCGGCGATCTCGAGGCCAACGATCTGGCACGACGGATCGCTCGGAAGCTGGAGGACGACCTGCAGTACCCGGGTCAGATCGAGGTCACGGTCATCCGCGAGTTCAGGGCCACCGACTACGCTCGCTAGTGGTGTGTCCTTGAATTGATGCCGCGGTGTCGCCGAGGCATCGGCGTCGATGGCAAGGACACAGGACGACGGCGCACCCGGTGCGGTGCGGCTAGGACGAGGACGCAGCAAGCGGCGTCTAGGCCCGGCGAGACCGCGTAGCTATTTCGGGGACACACCACTAGGGGTCATTCCCTACAATCGACATCCCACATCCGTCTTCCAGTAGCGCCGCGCATGAGCGAGACAGTGCTCCTACCCACCCCCACAGTCAGAACCACGAGGACCCCCACCCGGGGTGGTCGTCGCTACCTGGTGCGCACGTTCGGATGCCAGATGAACGAGCACGACTCGGAGAGGATCGCCGGACTCCTCGAATCGGACGGCATGGCCCCCACCGCAGACCTCGATGACGCCGACGTGGTCTTCATCAACACCTGCACCATTCGGGAGAATGCCGACAACCGGCTGTACGGGAATCTCGGTCAGCTCAAGCAGTGGAAGGACCAACGCCCCGACCTGATGCTGGTGGTCGGTGGTTGCGCCGCCCAGAAGGATCGTGAGCACGTGCGGGAGAGAGCTCCGTGGGTGGACGTCGTGATGGGGACACACAATCTCGACCGGGTGCTCGACCTCATGGACCACGCCGAGGACTGGGGTCCCATCACCGAGGTGGTCGACGAGCTCCAGGCGATGCCGTCGTCGCTCCCCGTCCGCCGTGAGATGGGCCATTCTGCATGGATCACCATCCAGGTGGGGTGCAACAACACATGCACCTTCTGCATCGTCCCCGCCGTGCGGGGCGTCGAGGTCTCACGACGTCCCGGTGAGATCGTGGGGGAGGTCGAGTCCCTGGTCCGCGATGGCGTCGTCGAGGTGACGCTGTTGGGTCAGAATGTCGACACCTACGGGCGGGACCTCGCCATAGATGGACGGCGACGCCCCATCTTCGGCGACCTGCTCCGACGGGTCGGTGGCGTGCCCGGGATCCGACGGGTCCGGTTCACCAGCCCACATCCAAATGACTTCCGCGAGGACGTCGCCCTTGCCATGGCCGAGACCGACGCCGTCTGCGAGCAGCTCCATTTCCCGCTCCAGTCGGGGTCCGATCGGGTACTGGCCGCCATGCATCGCGGCTACAACCACCGGAAGTACACCGAGCGTCTCGAGATGGCGCGACGTGTCATCCCCGACCTCGCCGTCTCCACCGACATCATCGTCGGCTTCCCCGGCGAGACCGAGGACGACTTCGACGCGACCATGGACGTCGTCGCGACCGCACGCTTCGACCAGGCTTTCACCTTCATCTTCTCCGACCGACCCGGAACAGCGGCCGCCGAGATGACCGACGACTTCGTTCCTCCCGATGTGATTAAGAACCGGTATATGCGGTTGATCGAGTTGCAGAACCGGATAAGCAGGGAGCGCAACGAGGAGCAGGTCGGCCGCATCGTCGAGGTGCTCTCCGAGGGTCCGTCCAAGAAGGATCCCGAGATGGCGACCACCCGCACCCGCGACGGACGTGTCGTCCACGTCCCCGGGCGGATCCCACCGGGGATCTTCCTCGAGGTCGAGCTGGTCTCGGCGGCGATGCACCACCTCATCGGGAGCCGCTGCTGACCACGCTGATAGCCGTGGTCGGTCCCACGGCTTCGGGAAAGACGAGACTGGGTATCGTTCTTGCCGAGAGACTGGGCGCCGAGATCGTCTCGGTCGACTCGATGCAGGTGTATCGGGGCATGGACATCGGCACGGCCAAAGCAACCCGGGAGGAGCGGGATCGTGTATGGCACCACATGGTGGATGTCGTCGACCCGGCAGAAACTTTCGATGTAGCCCGGTTCCGGGCGATGGGACGTCCGATCATCGAGAGGAGCGATCGCCCCCTCGTGATAGTCGGGGGCTCGGGGCTCCACTTCCGGGCACTTGTCGACCCGATGTCGTTTGCTCCCTCCGACAGCCAAGTCAGGGAAGACGTGGCGTCGTTGGCCGACGAGGTCCTGGTCTCCGAGCTGCTCGAGGCCGATAGCGAGGCCGGGAACCATGTCGATCTGGCGAACCGGCGCCGGGTGATCAGGGCCGTCGAGATCCTCCGATTGGGCAGCGGCACTCCCACCGAGCGCGCGGCGACACCGGAAGCCCGGGCCATCCGTGACTACGTCTCCGAGATCCCCTTCCGGGCCATTGGTCTCGACCCCGGGCGCCGGAACGGGGACCGCATCCGGCGTCGCACCGCCATGATGAGGGAGATGGGTCTTCTCGAAGAGGTGTCCCGTCTCGCCCCCGTGCTCGGTCCCACCGCCCGTGGTGCCGTCGGGTATCGCCAGTTGCTCCCGGTGGTGGAGGGCGACATTTCCCAGGATGACGGTTTCGCCGCCGTGGAGTCGGCGACGAACCGGCTGGTCAAACGACAACGCACCTATTTCCGGAGGGACCCCCGCATTTCCTGGCTGAAGTGGGATGATGATCCCGCGGTGCGTCAGGACCGTGCCCTCCGAGAACTGGGGCACTAGTGCCCGGACCGGTAATGTTGGTGATGTTCAGGGCGAGGCAGGGGCGTCGTTGGCGGTCGGGCACTAGTGAGGAGACAGGTGTGGAATTCACCAAGATGCAGGGGTTGGGCAACGACTTCGTCGTCGTCGCCGACGTTCCGATGACACCCGAGCTGGTCCGCGCCCTGTGCAACCGGAGGCTCGGCGTGGGCGCCGACGGTGTCCTCAGGGTGACGGAGGGGCCGACCATGGAGTATTGGAACGCCGACGGGGGGGTGGCGGAGATGTGTGGCAACGGATCGCGATGCGTCGCCAGGTATGCCCGTGATCGGGGTCTCGTCACGTCCGACTCGTTCAAGGTCAACACACCGATCGGTGAGCTCTCCGCCGATATCGGCACCGACGGGGTGACGGTCGAGCTCGGTCCCGTGGTCGTGGGTGGTGTGGTCTCCTTCGAGGATCGGGAGTGGGTTCTCGTCGATGTGGGCAATCCCCACGCCGTCACCTGGGTGGATGACCCCGCCGGTGTCGACGTGGTTGGTGAGGGCTCCCGTCTGCAGCGTCAGTTCCCGAACGGGGCCAATGTCGAGTTCGTCGCGGTCGAGTCGTCCGACCGGATCTCCATGCGGGTATGGGAGCGGGGGGTTGGTGAGACCATGGCCTGTGGGACGGGTATGGCGGCGGCGGCCGTGGCCTCGATGCGTCACCGCCAGCTCGCCGACGAGGTCGACGTGGTGGTTCCGGGGGGGACCGCCGGGGTCCGGCTGGCGGACGGCATCGCCTATCTGACCGGTCCGGCGGAGTATGTGTTCGAGGGTGTCTGGGAGGCCGGTACTCCCAGACCCTTCTAAAGCTTGCGGAGGACCGAGACCACCTTCCCGATGACCTCGACGCCCCCGGTGAACTCCATGGGTGCGAACGCCGGGTTGGCCGCCTCGAGTATGACCTTCCCATCGGGGCGGCGGAGTCGCTTCACGGTCGCCTCCTCGCCATCGACCAGGGCGGCCACGATCTCACCGTCACGGGCATGATCCTGACGGTGGACGGCCACGAGGTCACCATCGAGAATGCCGGCGTCGATCATGGAGTCACCCCGAACCTCGAGGAGGAACACGGGCCCGTCACCGATAAGGGCCTCGGGTAGACGAAGGACGTCGTCGACATGCTCGGCGGCCAGGATGGGTGATCCGGCGGCGATCCGACCCACCAAGGGGATGTCGCGGGCGGGGCCGGCGGTGACGTCGTATGCGGTGTCCCCCGAGAGCACCTCGATGGCGCGGGGTTTGGTGGGATCGCGTCTTATCGCCCTGGCATCGACCAATGCCGAAAGATGACTGTGCACCGTGGAGGGGGAGGAGAGACCGAGGGCTCCCCCGATCTCGCGCACCGAGGGCGGGTAACCCCGGTCGGTGACGGTCTCCCTGATGAAATCGAGGACCTGTTGCTGCCGTTGTGTGAGGTCGTCGTGACCCATTCCGTTCTCCTTAGTAGCCGTCTGCTGCCCGGTGGGGGACAGCTCGGTCGAACGTACGTTCCCAGCTATCGACAACGCTACCCGTCGCGACCGTCGTCTCCAAACATTTGTTCGGTTCGCTGTTGACAGCGAACACCTGTTCGTGCCATACTAGCGAACAGACGTTCGGATCGGTTGGATTTGTCAATCGGTCCCGCGGGCGAAACACATGACCGACGACCGGATACCCAGATCGAAAGGACGCCATGGAGCTGACGCCGAACACCAGGACGACGAGCGAGCGGATCGCGCCCGGCGCGGGTGGATCCGTTGGCATCGACTCGCCCTCGGTGTCGGTGGCGTCGGGCGGTCAGGTCTGGGGGCGGGTTCCCCCCCGGGCGGAGGGTCGTCGGAATCTGTCACAGCCCGTTCGTAGCGTTACAGGGATTCGACTCGCAACCGGGTCGATACCAGAGGAGGAAGACCGCATGTCGCTCACCACACAGGCAATCAATCCACCGCCCTCGCGACAGCTCATGGCCGTCATCCGGCTGCTCGTTCTCGTCGCTGTCGCGAGTGCGGTCCTCCTTCTCTTCATGGGTTACACCGGCGCCGACGCCGAGTCACCCCCGGTGCCGACTGTGGAGTACCGGGTCGAGCCCGGGGACAATCTGTGGCAGATCGCCGAGCCGATCACGACACCGGGCGGTGATGTCCGGGAAACGGTGAGCCAGCTCATGGAGCTGAACGATCTCGATGGGGCGGACCTCAGACCGGGTCAGATTCTGCGGGTGCCGACGACCTCCTGACGGTGTGGGTACGTCCCTGCCACCCCGACCGGGGACAGGACCCCGCCAAAGGGATTATCCTGGGCGTATGCGTTGCCCCAACTGCGGACAGGATGACACCAGGGTGATCGACAGCCGTCGGGCCGATTCCGGGGGGTCCGTCAGACGGCGGCGTGTCTGCGCCACCTGTGAGGCTCGCTTCACCACGTACGAACGGGTGGAGGCGCCGCTCCTGGTGAGGAAGAGAGACGGTGACACCGAACCTTTCGACGTCTCCAAGGTGGCCCGGGGAGTGGGTGCCGCCCTCGCCGATCGACCCGTGCCCGCCGGCGCGGTGTCGGCCCTCATCGCCGAGATCGAGGAGCAGGCCCGCGACCACACCGGGCCGGTGCCTGCGGAGCGGATCGGCCACTGGGTGCTCGAGGCGCTGCGCACACTGGACGAGGTCGCCTATCTGCGGTTCGCCAGTGTGTACAAGGAGTTCCAGGGTGCGGCCGACTTCGAGCGGGAGATGGCCGCGCTGGAAGCATCACTCGAGGACTAGGAGGCTGGCCTCGTGGTAGGTCCTATCCAGCGGCGATCCGAAGGGCGAGACCGAAGCCGACGACGAGCAGCGTCGTCACGGTCGGGCTCACCCAGCGTGCGATAAACTCCATCCGGGCGCTGCGGACCGGTGCCATTGCCGTCACCATCTCGCTCACGTCGGAGGTGGCCCAGAGCTGGGATGTGAGGTCGGCGCCAACCCTCGAGGAGGGCATCCGGAGCTTCTTCCTGGGCAGGGCATTCCCGGAGGTGGCGGCGCCGATCGCCTCATGGAGGGTGTTCGGAAGCATCACCGCCCGACGAGTCGGGCGTGAGCCGGGACCCGGTTTGGCCGGTGGCTCCGACCACTCGCCGGGCCGATCCCCGAATCCGAGTGCGGTCATGGCACCGGTTGGTGGGGTGGATTGGGAGGCGCCGGCCTTCTTGGCATCCAGGGCGACGCGCAACGAGGCAGCCGGGTCGAAGCGTCCTGGAGTATGGCGTCCCCGGCGCGATCCCACCGTCACGGTAGGCTGGGTCATCATGTCTCCCGCAGGTTGTCTCCGCCCTAGCCCACGGTCATTTACATGACCGAGCTTACCTATACGCTGCTCGATAACCGGGGATTCCCCCCCGAGCGGTTGCATCCCGGTGATGCCGGGTTGGATCTGCGATGCATCGAGGATTTCACCCTCGAGGCCGGGACCTGCATGGCGGTGAGCACAGGGATCGCCGTGGCCATCCCCGAGGGTTACTGCGGTCTGGTGATGCCACGGAGTGGTCTGGCGGCCCGTCACGGCATAACCGTGGTCAATTCCCCCGGTCTCATCGACTCGGGGTATCGGGGCGAGGTCAAGGTCCTCCTGGTCAATCACGGAAGCGAGGATGTCCAATTCGGGGCCGGGGATCGGGTGGCGCAACTGGTGGTGTCATCCGTGCCCCAGTTCGACCTCGTTCGGGTCGACCGCCTCGACGAGACGGTGCGTGGCGGTGGTGGCTTCGGATCGACCGGTCGCTAGGAGGCTGTGCCCGGGTGATGACCTCCACCCCGGGGTGAAGTAATGGTCTGGCGGGCGGCCCGTCGTCGTTGGCAGCAGGATGGAGGCCGGTTAGAATGCGCCCTCGTGCGGAAGTAGCTCAGTTGGCTAGAGCGCAACCTTGCCAAGGTTGAGGTCGCGGGTTCGAATCCCGTCTTCCGCTCCAGGCAAATCGCTCCCCGGCCGCCCCACACGGACGTTCGTGGGGCGGTCTAGGTTTGGCGACGTGGCCGAGTGGCTTAGGCGTGGGTCTGCAAAACCCATTACCCCGGTTCGATTCCGGGCGTCGCCTCCAAGGGCCCTTAGCTCAGTGGTAGAGCGCTTCTATGACACGGAAGAGGTCAGTGGTTCGATCCCACTAGGGCCCACGGAGACACCCCCACCTTGGTGGGGGTGTTTGGCTTGGGACGTATGCCATGGAGATGCGCAATTATGAACCTCGATCCCGCTGGCATTAGCGATATTTGGTCGCTAAGCTTCGTTCTGGGTTCGGAAAGTTGTTGCATACTCCAGGAGGATGTTCCCAATGGCTATGTCCGAAGAACACAAGGCGGCGCTGGCACGTGGGCGTCGTGAAGCCAAGGCAATAAAGAGCTATCTGGCGGCCCTAGGGTCCCGTCGGCCCGGTCGTCCCGTCACGGCCGAGAGCGTCCAACAAAGGATCGCCGACGTGAACGGGAAGCTCGATGAAGAGATCGACCCTCTTCGTCAGGTGGAATTTCGTCAGGAACGGCTCGATCTCGAGCGGAAGCTCGATGATCTGGACAAGCAGGCCGATATAGAGGATCTCGAGAGGGGTTTTGCCGAGCACGCCGCCGGTTACTCGGAGAGGAAGGGCATTTCCTATCCGGCATGGCGTGACTCGGGGGTGCCGGCGTCCGTTCTAAAGAAGGCCGGGATCGCCCG
>WHUC01000050.1 GCA_009377435.1 Acidimicrobiia bacterium | reverse complement strand
CAATATCACGGCCTCACCATGATCATCTTGGTGACGGTGAAGTCCTCCATGGCGAAACGGGGGCCTTCTCGGCCTATCCCGGACTGCTTGACCCCGCCATAGGGCATGTTGTCGGCGCGGAACCCGGGAACCTCGTTGATGAGAATCCCCCCGGCCTCGATGCGACGGGCCGCGGTAACCGCGGTGGCGATGTCGGTGGTGAAGATGCTGGCATGAAGCCCGAATCGGGACCGGTTGACAACGTCGATGGCCTCATCGAGACCATTCACGATCCGGACCGCGATCACCGGCCCGAACACCTCCTCGTCCCATAGGGGGAGACCGTCGCCGACATTGTTTACAACGGTGGGGCGGATGGTGTCCCCCTTGGTGTCGCCCCCGGTCACGATCTCGGCGCCGACGCCGACGGCCTCGTCGACCCAGGCCCGGACCCGTTTGGTGGCGTCGGGGTTGATGAGGGGGGCGACGTGGGTGGTCTCGTGGCGGGGGTCTCCGACTACCAGCTTCTCCACCCTGTCGGTAAGGAGTTCGGTGAAGTTGGTGGCGACGGTCTCGTCGACAATGACCCGTTGCACCGATATGCAGGCCTGTCCCGAGGCGTAGTAACCGCCCCGCGCCACGGCGTCGGCGGCCCGGGCCAAGTCGGCGGTGTCGGTGACGATGAGCGCCGCGTTCGACCCGAGTTCGAGGGTGACCCGCGTCGTCCCGACGTTCTTGGCGATGGTGTGTCCTACGGCCGCCGACCCGGTGAAGGAGACGGCCCCTACCCGGTCGTCGGTGGTGAGGGTCTCGCCAACGGCGACGTCGCCGGTGACCACCTGCACGCCAACCGGCGGGTATCCGCACCCCTGGATCAGATGGGCGAGGAACAGGGTGGCCAGCGGGGTGTTGGGCGCCGGTTTCACGATGATCGGACAGCCCGCCCCCATGGCAGGTGCCACCTTGTGGGCGGCGAGCAGCAGTGGGTAGTTGAAGCCGGTTATCCCCACGACGACACCGATGGGCTCTCTCACCCAGAACCCGAACATGCCCTCCCCGGATGGGAGCAGATCGAGGGGAACCGTCTCACCGACGATCCGGGCGCACTCCTCGGCGGCGGTCTCGAAGGTGATGATGGTCCGGCTTACCTCGGTCACACAGTCGCGATGGGGCTTGCCCGTCTCGAGGACGAGCAGATCGGCGAGTTCGGTCTGCCGTCGCGCCAGTTCGGCGGCGACGGCGTTAAGGACCCGTCTTCTCCCGTGGGTGGCGATCCCGGCGATCAGGGCCCTGGCATCCTCGGCGGCATCGAGGGCGGCCCGAGCGTCCTCGGGCGAACCGACGGGCGCCTCTGTGATGACAGTGCGGTCATATGGGAAATGGACCGGTGTCGTTTCGGTCGTGGTGTGCCACTCCCCGGCGATGGGGAGACCGGGAGGAATCTCACCGATCAGAGGTGTCGTCACGGTGTTCTGCTTTCGGCGGTGGAGTGACTCGACAAGAATGTCAGTGCTGCCTTGGCGTACACCTTGGTCTTGTTGATGATGTCGGACACCTCGACATACTCGTCGGGTTGGTGGGCGATCCACTTCGGTCCCGGTCCGTAAACGACGTTTGGTATGCCTCCGTCGCGGAGGAGGATCGTCCCGTCGGTGGTGCCGGGGACACCACCGAACACCGGTGCCGTTCCCTCTACGGCGAGATGGGCGTCGTGGAGGGCTGCTGCTATCGGATGTGCCTCGTCCAGCACCACCGCCGGTCGTTCCTCGATCAGCTCGACGTCCATGCCCGTCTCGTGGAGTCTCCCGATCTCCGATGCCAGGGCTTCGATCTCGGCGACGAGCTCGTCATGGTCGACCGTGGGCGTGGTGCGGATGTCGACACCCAGCCAGGCCCGGCCCGGGATGACATTGTGTTGTTGGCGAGTCCCGGCCTCGATCACGGTGGGGGTGAGATAGGTGTGTCCGAGATTATGGTCCGCGCCGTGGGTTTTCTGCACCGTCTTCTCAAGGTGATCGAGGGCGTCGACCATTGCGGCGAGGGCTCGATTCGGGTTAACCCCCATCTGGGGCATTGCTCCGTGTGCCATCCGACCGCTCGCTGTGATCCCTATCCTGATGGCACCCTTGGCGACGCAGCAGATCTCATTCTCCTCGGGCTCACAGACGATGGCGGCGTCAACACCTTCACCGTGGCCCCGGGCGAGGAAGTCCTTTACCCCAATCATTCCCGATTCCTCATCCACCAGGGCGGCCACGATGATCGAACCGGGGAAGGGCCCGGACAACTCGACCGCCCGAGCCGCGTAGATCATGGCGGCGACACCCGACTTCATGTCGGCCGAACCCCGCCCGTACAGACGGCCGTCGATGATTTCGGCACCGAAGGGGTCCACAGTCCACTCGTCCCGTGACCCCTCGGTGACCACGTCGGTGTGGCCCTCGAACAGCAGCCGGGGCCCGGGAAGGCCCCCCTCGATGACGGCGATCACATTGGGTCGGCCCGGCTGGACCTCCTCGACGATGGGCGCCCAACCGAATGCCCTCATCCTTTCGGCGACCAGGTGTGCCGCCGGCTCCTCGCTCAGACCGCGGCTCGGGTCGAAGATTGTGGGGATTCTGACCAGCGCCCTAGTGAACTCGACCACGCCGGCCCCATCGACGTGGATGTCGGTGTCGGTAGGAGTGGTCATGGGCGCAGATTAGGAGGCCCGGCATCGACCTCGTCACCTACACCCGTTCGGCGACCAGGGGCAAGGCGTCGGCGAGGCCGCGGTCCAGGCGGATCTCGCAGTCATCGTCGGCGCGGGTGGGTCCCCGGTTGATGATCATGATCGGGGTGTTCCTCTCCCGGGCCCGATCGACGAACCGGATCGCCGAGCGGATCGCCAGCGAGGATCCCAGAACCAGCAATGAACTCGCCTCGTCGACGAGGGCGAATGCCGAATCCACTCGGGGCCGGGGGACGTTCTCCCCGAAGAAGACGACGTCGGGCTTGAGATCGCCGTGGCAATCGCCGCAGCCGGGCACCTTGAAGTCGTCTATGTCGGCTATCTCGGCATCACCATCGGGGGCGATGGCAACGGTGGGTCTGATGGTCGGGTTCAATCGGTCGATTTCTGCCTGGAGCCGGCGTCGATCGAGGCGTTTTTCGCATCCCAGACAGACCACCCGGTCGAGACGCCCGTGGAGGTCGATGACACGGAGGCTTCCCGCCCGCTGGTGGAGGCGATCGACATTCTGTGTGATGATGCCGCCGATGTACCCGTCACGCTCGAGCCGGGCCACCACCCGGTGGGAGACATTCGGTTTCGCCGACGCGATCCCCTCCCATCCGGCATGACTGCGGGCCCAGTAGCGCCGTCGGATGGTGGCGCTGCCGACAAACTGTGAATAGGTGATCGGGTTTCGTGGTGGTGAGTCCGGTCCGCGGTAATCGGGGATGCCGGAGTCGGTGCTGATCCCAGCACCGGAGAGCACGACGACGCCACCTCGGGAGACCATGCGGGCAACGATGTCGATCATCACGATGATCGTAGGCCATTAGTTGTTCTCCACCTCGTCGGATCGTCTCACGATGAGAACCGTTAGCCTTCCCCCCGTGAGACCCGATGCGGTAATCGTGACCGAGTCGAGCTCCCGGGACGGCCTGCAGTCCCTGGGTGCCATCGTCCCCACCGAGGCCAAGATCCATCTGATCCGCCAGCTAATCTCGGCGGGGATCAGGAGCTTCGACGCCGTCAGCTTTGTCAACCCCAAGGCTGTTCCCAACATGGCGGACGGCGCCGAGGTCATCGCCGGTCTGGCCGATGTCCGCGACGGGGTCGAGTTGGGCGGTCTCGTCCCCAATCGTCGTGGCCTCGATGCTGCCCTCGAGGCCGGGGTCGACACCCTCGGCGTCCTCACAGCCGCCTCGGACACGTTCAACCTCCGAAACATCAACGCCACGGTGGAGGAGGCGATGGAACGGATCAGGGCGATTCTCGACGACACACCCGATGACGTCGATGTCCGCGCCTACATCTCGACCATCACCCATTGCCCCTACGAGGGCCCCACCGATCCCGACCGGGTGGCGGCGTTGGCCGAGCGGCTCCTCGAGTGGGATGTGGGTTGGGTCTACCTTGGCGAGACGCTGGGCAAGGGAACCCCCGCCGATGTAGAGGTTGTCTTGGAGAAGGTGCTGGCCGTGGCGCCGCCCGATCGCATCGGTGTCCACTTCCACGACACCTACGGGCAGGGTGTCGCCAACACCCACCTCTCATTGCAGACCGGTATCCGTCGGCTCGACTCATCGGCCGGTGGTCTCGGCGGGTGCCCCTTCGCCCCGGGTGCGGCGGGAAACGTCGCCACCGAGGATGTCCTGTGGTTGCTCGACGGGTTGGGAATGGAGCACGGGATCGAGGCGACGGCAGTGGCGCGGGCTTCCCAGGCGTTCGCCACCGAGCAGGGCATCCGGGTCAACAGCAAGGCGAACGATGCCCTGATGTCCGGCGCCGCAGGCTCGTGATGATCCGGTACCGCTGCGGTGTGGGATCGCCTCCTAGGAGGCTGGTGTGGAATGCTGTTGTGCAGATCGGCGGCCAGACGCGTCGCTCGCCAGGACGCAGGACGAAGACGCACCCGGTGCGGTGCTTCGAGGACGAGGACGCCGCGAGCGGCGATGGCTGGGCGTCGAGATGCGTGACATGCGTTTCACACCAGTCTCCTACGGCCCAGGAGGCCAGATGACATCGGTGTATATCGACGAGGATCTCGAGGCGATCCGCTCCCAGATCCGCCACTACGTCGAACGGGAGATCGTTCCCAACGCCGAGCCCTGGGAGACCGAGGGCATGGTCCCCCGAGAGGTGCTCCGCCAGATGGGCTCGCTCGGGTTCTTCGGGTTGAGGGCGCCCAAGGAATATGAGGGGATCGGCCTGGGGGCGATCGCCTCGGTGGTCCTCGCCGAGGAACTGGGACGGTCGACCTTCGGTGGGTTCACCATCACCGTCCTCGCCCACACCGACCTCGCCGTTCCCTACATACTCCGCTTCGCCTCCGACGACATGAAGGAGAGGTATCTGCCGGCGATGGTGGCCGGGGAGACCATCGGTGCCCTCGCCGTGACCGAACCCGATGCGGGGTCCGACGTTGCCGCCATGAGGACGACGGCAAAACGTGACGGTAGGGGCTGGGTCATCAACGGGGCCAAGATGTTCATCACCAACGGTGTCCACGGCGACATGGTTGTTGTGGCCGCCCGAACAGATCCCGAGGCGAAGGCTTCCCGCGGGATCTCTATGTTCGCGGTGGATAAGGGGGCGTCCGGGTTCACGGTGGGTCGCTCCCTCCACAAGATGGGTTGGAAGTCGTCCGACACCGCCGAGCTCGTCTTCGAGGGTTGTCGGGTGCCGCCCGACGCCCTCATCGGCGAGGAGAGTCAGGGTTTCTACTACATCATGCAGAACTTCCAGAACGAGCGTCTCGTTCTCGCCGGACAGTCACTCGGTGAGGCCCAGAGGGCGGTCGAGATCACGATCGATCATCTCAGGTCGAGGACGGCGTTCGGTGGCGTCCTCTGGGACAAACAGGCCGTCCGCCACCGGATGGCATGGGCGCAGACCAAGATCGACGCCGCCCGTGAGCTGACCTATCGGGCGGCGTGGATGGAGGACCGCGGCGTTGACTGCGTGCGCGAGGTGTCGGAGGTGAAGGCCCTGGTGGGCGAGACCGTCAACGAGGTGCTCTACGACTGTGTCCAGTTCCACGGGGGGATGGGTTACATCGCCGAGACCGAGGTGGAACGTCTTTACCGGGATGCCCGCATCCAGTCGATCGGTGGTGGTGCCACCGAGGTGATGCTCGAAGAGGTGGCCAAGAGGATGTGACGGGCGTGTCGTTCCGACCCGTCGACGGGCAGGACGACGGGGACCGATCCACACCCCAACCGGTGGCTACAGGTAGCTACAAGCTGCTACAGTAGAATCCATGAGGGCCGTCGGAGTACGCGAACTCAAGAACCGGCTGAGTGAGTATCTCCGTCTGGTGAAGGGTGGCGAGGAGATCCTTGTGACGGACCGGGGCGAGGTGATCGCCGAGCTTCACCAACCGTCATACCAACGTATGAGGGCGCCAGAGGGGAGCCTCGAGCACCTCGCACAACAAGGCAGGGCCCGCATCGGCCTGCCCAACGATCCGTCGCTATATCCCCAGCTCGACTCGGTGCTCTCACCCGGCGCGGCATCTCGTCTCCTCGACGCCGAACGCTCTGATCGGTGATTGCATACGCCGAGTCGAGCGCCGTATTGAGTTGGTTGCTCGGTGAGGAGGGCGGCGGCAGAGTGCGAGACATTCTCGCTGGCGCCGACGCCGTCATCGCCTCAGAGCTCACCGTGATCGAGTGCGAGCGTTGCCTCCTCCGAGCCGTTGCCACCGAGGGCATGCCCGAGGCGACCGCGGCCGATCGAAGGGCGCGGCTCCGTAGTGCGGTGGTCCATTGGTCGCTGCTTGCCCTGGGCGCAGACGTCCTCGAGAGGGCCCGACGCCCCTTCCCAATGGAACCCGTGCGCACTCTGGACGCGCTGCACCTGGGAACAGCCATCGTCGCCAGGGGCGCCGTGGCCAACCTGGCCGTCGTGAGTCTTGACCGCCGGATACGCGACAATGCCTCCCAGCTCGGGTTCGAGATAAGGCCACAGCCCGCCAACACCCCCAGAACTATCTGAGCTCGACGTCCCCGTCGGGGAATCGGATCAGCAAACGGAGCCGACCCCCCATAGATTGGGCGAATGAACGGAGCGTCGACACCCGAAGGTCGGGTCGGCGTTCCAACTTGGAGACGTCGGACTGGGTGATTCCCATGCCAGCCGCCACCTCGATCTGGGTCATCCCGCGGCGGCGACGTATTTCGCCGCGGGTGAGGGGATCAGCACCGGGCCGGAGAGGACCCTCGACCCGGGCCCGACACCGGTCGATCCAGGCCCTCCACAAAGGCGATGTCCCATACATCGGGTAGGCGTTGAGGAGCCGTTCCACGGTGTCGGCCATCTCGCCGTGGGGGAATGCGGCGACAACGGCAGCGATGGGCCGCCATTCGTCGAGATCGCCCCGGTCGAGGATGTCGGCGATGGCGACCGCCGGAAGCTCATCGACGGGACCGTCGGATGCGAGGTCGAGATGACGGTGGATCATGTCGGCCTCTCGGTGGCGATCCTGTCCAGCACCGCCACCGCGATACGTCTTGCGGCATCGGTGACGGCGCCCCAATCCTGCCAGCGTCGATCGAGATTGCGATAGGTCGACAGGTCAACGTCGTCGAGATCGTCTGGCCGGGGATCGGCGAGTTGTTTGGCGAGTTGGGTGGCGACGCGCATCCCCCCCGGTCCCATCTGATCCTGGTAGTAGTCGTCGAGGGAGAGCACGACGTCCACCGTGCTGTCGACCCCGAGCCGATCCGACAGGGCAACAACGTCCAGATGGTCACGGGTTGTGTTGCGTATGAGACACAGCCACCCCTTTATCCGGGTGATCTCGGCGAGGGTTGGCACCCGCACCACCCGGTCGGCGATCGTCAGCTCCTCCACCTCCAGGGGCCGACGACGGATGAGGTTGCGGATCCCGGTGTCGACACCATCGAGTCGACCCAGGATCAGCACCGGACGTCGCACCCGGGCGGTTACCCACCCGTCGGTGTCCTCGAGGGCGGCCAGCACCTCGTCGAAGCGGTCACGGAGGTCGGCGACAACGTGATCGTCATCGAGGGAGATGCGGTGACCGGCGTGATAGACGGCGGCACTCCCCCCGACCAGCACGGCATCGGGCACCAGCTCTTGGAGACGTGCCGCCGCCATGAGAACGTCTTGCCATCCGGGAGTCTCTGCCATGATAGGGATTATAATCACTATTTCGGTCGTCATGTTATGGCACCACGCCCACCGGGTATCGTGACAGCTCCCATGTCAGACCCGATTCTCCTTAGATTCGTCAAATCGGTGGAGGACGTGTCGGAGCTCCCTCCCACCCCTGCCGAGGTCACCGTCATTGGTCGCTCCAACGTGGGCAAGTCCTCCCTGATCAACGCCATGACCAGACGCAAGGATCTCGCCCGCACCTCCAAGAGGCCCGGTAGGACCCAGTTACTCAATCTTTTCAAGGTCGACGCAGAGGGCGGGGGAAGTGTCGTCGACTGTCCCGGTTATGGCTATGCGAGGGCGTCGGCACGATCCAGGCTCCAGTGGATGGAGATGATCGAGGTCTATCTCCTCCACAGGGCGAATTTGGTGATGGCCATGGTCCTGGTCGATGGTGAGGTGGGTCCGACGTCGCTTGATCTCGACATGTTGGATTGGCTCCGGGACAACCTGGTGCCGCACACGGTCGTCGCCACCAAGATCGACAAGGTGAGATCGTCGCGGGTGGCGAGACGACGGAGGGAGCTCGCCAAGAAGTGCCTTCTAGAGGTCGACGACGTGGTTTGGACCAGCGTCACCAAGAATGTGGGGATCGATCGTCTCCGTGACCTGATGCGTCTTTGGCTGGGCACCTGAGCCGACGGTCAGCCCTCGATCCGCTCCATGGCGGCGATGATCTCATCCTCCTCGAGGGGGTGCCATCTCATCTCCATGGCCGACCACAGGGTCTTCGACAGCGGGTAGAACAGGATGGGGAGAAGGAGATTGGTGCCTACGGTCACCCCGAGGATCCAACCCCATTCGGGATCGGGCCAGGTGAGGAGTATGCCCCCGATGAACAAGACCAGGAAGAGGGCGAAGGTGATGGCGGTGTTGATGATCATCGCCCCGATCCAGTAACCCTCCTCCCGCTCGAAGCGGAGACCACACGACGGGCAGTCGTCGCGCAGGGTGAACCAACTGGCGAACACCCCCGATGCCCCGCAACGAGGACACCTGTGACGCAATGCCCGACCCAGCAATCTGAACAGACCCGCCCCCGGGTCGCGAACCTTGGCCATGTCGGGAAGGGTACCCGGGACACACCAGTCTCCTAGGAGACTCCTAGGCTGACGTCGTGGATCAGTCCAGGATCTCCTCGTTGCGGATCGAATACGAGGCCCAGGGTCTCAACCAGTCGGACATGGCGCCCGACCCGGTCACGGAGTTCCTGACATGGTTTGATGCGGCCAATGCCGCTGGTGTGAACCAGGCCAATGCCTTCGTGCTGGCCACTGCGGACGAGGCGGGACGCCCCTCGGCCCGTGCGCTCCTCGCAAAACAGATCGATCGCGACGGGATCGTTTTCTACACCAATCGCTCTTCGCGCAAGGCGAGCGATCTCGCCGAGAATCCGTGGGCGGCCGCGACCTTTGTCTGGCTTGACCTCCATCGTCAGGTGCGAATTGAGGGCCCGGTCACCGAGGTACAGGGTTCGATCGCCGATGCATACTTCGGGTCACGACCCCCTGGCGCCCGCCTCGCCGCCGCCGCATCGCCACAGAGCTCGGTGGTCGCCGATCGGGAGACCCTCGACAGGGCGTTCGCCGATTTGGAGAAGGCGTACCCCGATGGTGGCGTCCCCCGCCCCGAGACGTGGGGTGGTTACCGCATCGGTTGGGAGGCCGTCGAGTTCTGGCAGGGTCGACCCAATCGTTTCCACGATCGGGTTCGCTACCGGGTGGGGGATGGCGAGTGGGTCAAGGAGCGGTTGGCCCCGTGAGACTCCGCATCATCGGATCGGCCGGTAGCTATCCCGCGTCCGGGACACCCGCATCGGGTTATCTCGTCGACGAGGACGACACCACCGTCTGGGTCGATTGTGGTCCGGGGACGTTCATCTCGATGCCCATCGACCCCTGGGCCGTCGACGCCATCGTCGTATCCCACCGTCACACCGACCACTGCGCCGATCTTCTCGCCGCCTTTCACGCCTTCGGCTACTCCGACCGTCTCCGGACGAGAGTACCGGTGTATGCCGCCGCCGGGGTTTTCGACGCCCTCAAGGGGTTCGTCGATCCCGATGACGACCATCCCTTCCGGTCGGTCTTCGACTTCAACGAGGTAGGGGACGGCGATGCGGTCACCGTGGGCCCGATCGATCTGTCCTTCGTGCTTGCTCACCACTCTGTCCCCGATGTGGCCACCCGTTTCGTGTCCGACGGCCGCACCCTCGTCTACACCGGTGACACCGGACCCGGCGACTGGGATCGGGTCGCCACCGACGCCGACCTGTTTCTCTGCGAGGCCACCTATCAGGGCGAACCGGGGACCCACGCCTACCCATATCATCTCACCGCCAAGGAGGCCGGCGAGATCGCGCGCCGACGGGGGGTAGCCCGCTTGGTGATGACCCATCTCCCCGATCATCTCGACCCTGCGATCAGCGTCGCCGAGGCGGCGGCCATGTTCGACGGCGAGCTTGCGGTCGCCGAGCCAGGCGGTAGTTTCCTTGTCTGAGTTACCCGTGAGAGAGGAAGCGACCATCCATGACCCGTGAGCGTGCCGCCGACGAATTGCGACCGGTCCGGGTGGAGACGGGGTGGACCGACACCACACCCGGGTCGGTGCTCATCTCGATGGGCGGGACCCGTGTCCTGTGCACCGCCGCGGTCGAGGATGACGTGCCCCGCTGGATGCGGGGAAGCGGCAAGGGTTGGGTGACGGCCGAATACGCCATGCTTCCCGGCTCGTCGCCAGAGCGGATCCATCGCGGTCACATCGAAGGGGGTCGCGCCAAGGAGATCTCCCGGCTCATCGGGCGTGCCCTCCGGGCCGTGGTCGATCTGAAGGGCCTGGGAGAACGCATGGTACGAGTGGATTGCGACGTTCTGCAGGCCGATGGTGGCACACGTACCGCCGCCATCACGGGAGCCTGGATAGCCCTGCACGACGCCCTGGCGTCCCTCGGAGCCACCAATGCCCTGATCGATCGGGTAGCCGCCGTTTCCGTTGGGATTGTCGACGGTGAGATCCTCCTTGATCTTGAATATGAGTCCGATGTTGCCGCCGAGGTCGACATGAACGTGGTCATGTCGGGTCGCGGCCTACTCATCGAGGTGCAGGGAACCGCCGAGGGCGCTCCCTTCTCTCGCGAAGAACTCGACGACATGCTCGATCTGGCCGCGTTGGGTATCGCCGACCTGGTGGAGATGCAACAGCGCGCCACCTCTGCCGAGGAATGAGCCGACTTCCCCTGGAGAGTTTGGTTCTCGGTACGAAGAACCCAGACAAACTGGTCGAGGTCGCTGAACTGGTGGATCGATATCAATTGGCCGACGAGGTGGTGGAGGGTCTCGACTGGGAGGATATCGAGGAGACTGCCGACACCTTGGAGGGGAATGCCCTCCTCAAGGCTCGGGCCGTGATGGAGACGACGGGTCATCCCGCTCTTGCCGACGATACCGGTCTCGAGGTTGACGCCCTCAGTGGTCTTCCCGGCGTGAAGACCGCTCGTTTTGCCGGAGAAGACGCCACCTATGACGACAATGTCGAGCTCCTGCTCTCCCGGATGGCGGGCGTCACCAGCCGACGAGCCTCGTTCACTACCGTCGCCGCGCTGGCACACCCCACGGGTTGGGAGGAGACAGCCGAAGGGGTGCTCGTCGGCACAATTGCTACCTCACGTCGCGGGGGCGGCGGCTTTGGTTACGACCCGGTCTTTGAGGTGGAAGGTCAGACCCTGGCTGAGATGTCCGACGAGGAGAAGAACCAGCTCAGTCATCGGGCCCGGGCAATTGACGCGCTGTATCGGAAGCTGATGTGAGCAGCACCCGATGCTGGGTTTGGTACGCCCAGATGTGGACCGAAGCACACTGAGTTCGACTTCAGGCGAAACTGTGTCCACCATCGGGAACCCAACCCCGTTGTCCGTCGTCCTAGGCACATGAAGCATTCGTGGCCGCTTGCGGTCGTCGTTCTTCTTGCAACGGCGTGTGGTGGTGGGACCGGTGGAGGAGAGCTGGGCGGAAATGACTCGACCGCCCGGGTCAACGATTCGGCGCCGGCGGAGCCGACCGGCGATCAGATTGCGAGCGTGCGCGAACGAGATACGTCACCGGCCTCGAATGGGATGGCTCTCGACGCCGTGGTCCGGGGCTCGAACGAGTTCGCAGTCGATGTCTTCAAGGCCGCGGTCAAGAAGCCGACCCAAAACGTGGTCATCGGAAATCACAGCCTCGCAACGAGCCTCCTGATGACGATGGCGGGAACAGCGGGGGAGACCACAGATCAGTTCGCCGATCTTCTCGGAGTGGCGAATGTCGACCGGGGTCAGTTGCATCCGGCGGTTAATGCCCACGATCTCATCCTTGAGGGTCGTAGCGGTGAGGGGCTGACTCTCACCACGGCGAACAAGATATTCACACAGGAGGGACTCGAACTACGGCCCGAGTTTCTTGATGTCGCCATGGCTTCGTACGGAGCCCCCGTCGGTGTTGTCGACTTCAAGGACGCCCCGGAGGAGGCGGTCAAGATGATCAATGAGTGGGTGAGAGAGGAGACCGAGGGTTTCATCAAGAAGCTCGTGTCGAGTGCCCGGCCTCAGACTGTGGTGGTGCTGGCGAATGCCATGTATCTGAAGGCAGCCTGGGCGGTCGAGTTCCACCGTCACGAGAAGCCCGGCGATTTCCACACGATAGGCGGGAAGGTCATACCCGTGGAGATGATGGGTCACGACCAGTACCTGCCGATAAAAGAGGCTCGTGACTTCGTCGCCGTCGAACTTCCCTACGCAGGAGGGAACCTTGGAATGGTGATCGTCCAACCTGACG
>WHUC01000049.1 GCA_009377435.1 Acidimicrobiia bacterium | reverse complement strand
CGCCCACAACGCGGAAAATCCTCACAGAACCGTCCCGGTCGCCGACCGTCTCTAACCGCGGATGGTGTTTAGGAGCGGGGGCCGCCGCGCTGTCGGTTGCGGCGCCGCCGGCTGTTGCCTTTGCGGTGCTGGTTCTTACCCCGACCGGACTTTGCGGGTCGGCCGTTGTTCCCATGACGGGGACGCCCACCATTGCCGTTACGGCGATTCCCTGAGCCGGGGCTGCGCCCCCTGGGGTTGCCATCCCTCCTCTGCGTAGGCTCCGGCGTCTCGAACACCACCCGGTCTCCGAACTCGGTGGGGTTGGCCCGGTGGATCCCTACGGGAAGACCCAGCTCACGCTGGATCCGTTTGGCATCTCTGGCCTGATTGCCTTGGACGAGGGACAACACGACGCCGGTGGCACCGGCGCGAGCCGTTCGTCCCGACCGGTGCAGATAGGTCTTGTGGTTCTCCGGCGGATCGAAGTGAATCACACAGGCGACGTCATCGACGTGGATGCCACGAGCGGCGACATCGGTGGCGACGAGGGCACGGATCCGACCGTCGCGGAATCGCTCCAGGGCGGTCTCGCGCTGGCTCTGGCTGCGTCGTCCGTGGATTGGAGCGGTGGAAACCCCGTGACGTGCCAGTTGTTTGGCAACCCGGTCGGCGCCGTGACGCGTCCGGACGAACACGAGTGTCGAGCCGGTACGTCCCACCACGTCGGCAGTTACGCCGATCCGTTCGGGATGCTCCACCTTCCAGAAATGGTGGGCGAGCTTGCCGGGGTCGACCTGCTGGTCCTCCACCTGGTGACGAACCGGGTTCTTCTGATATCGCCGGATGATCTCCGAAACGTCCCCATCCAGGGTCGCCGAGAAGAGAATGGTCTGGGCATCGCCACGGACACCATCGAGGATCCGACGGACCGCCGGCATAAACCCCATGTCGGCCATCCGGTCGGCCTCATCGACAACGACCGTGGAGACGTCGGAGAGGGACACGGTGCCCTGGTCGATCAGGTCCTCGAGACGTCCCGGACAGGCGACCAGCACGTCCACACCCTTGGCGAGTCGGGAACGCTGCCCGCCGTATCCGACACCGCCATAGATGGCGAGAATCCACCGATTCATCACCCGGGCAAGCGGCTTGAGCTCCTCTTCGATCTGGGAGGCGAGTTCCCGGGTCGGGGCGAGGATGAGGGCACGGGGATGGTTGGGCCGTGCCGATCCGGCACGGGTCACCACCGGGATTCCGAAGGCAAGTGTCTTACCCGAACCGGTGGGAGCGCGACCGAGGATGTCACGACCTTTGAGGCCGTCGGGGATGGTCATTCTTTGGATGGGGAAGGGTTCTACGATGCCACCCTGTCTCAGTGTGGACAGCATCTTCTCGGGTACGCCGAGGTCGGCGAAGGTCGTCATCAGAGATTTCCTCTCGACATCGGCGCGCGATGACGCACCGATGGAACTATGAACAGGGATACGGACGGAACAGATCGGTCGTCCCGTCGCGCCCGTGCGACGAACAGCCGGGTGGGTCAGAGGGACCGCACCGCCACACAATAACCGAAACTCCCCGATTCGCGGCATCCCGAATTTTGCCCGCCGATGGACGGCTAGGAGACTGGCGTCCCCACCATGAGACCCGGAAACACACCCTTGGTAGAGCTGAGCAATAGCGCTCCCGCGGGCACACGTCTCTTCGCCAAGCTTGAGTGGTACAACCCGACGGGATCGGTCAAGGACCGCCCCGCCTGGTACATGTACCACAACGCCGTCGAGGACGGGAAGCTACGACCGGGCGGACCCATGATCGAGGCGAGCTCGGGCAACACCGGCATCGGTCTCGCTCGTCTCGCCCGCATCTACGGGCACCCCATGGCGATCGTTCTCCCCCTCGACTCCACCGAGGAGAGGAAGCATATCCTCCGGGCCTACGGCGCCGAGCTGATCGAGGTGGAGGGCGGTCCCAACGGTGCCATCACCCGCGCCAAGGAGCTCGCGGCCGAGGGCGAGGGTCACATGGTCTACCAGTACGGGAACCGCTGGAATGTCTACTCCCACTTGTTCGGGACCTCCCGAGAGATTGTCAGAGATTGGCCCCTGGATGAGCCCCCGGGGCATTTCTTCGCCGCCTATGGCACGGGAGGCACCCTTACCGGTAACAGCCGCGGTCTCCGTGACCAGTGGCCCGACATTGTGATCCACTCCGTCGAGGAGATCCTCTCCGACCCGATCGGGGGTATGCGATCACGCGACGACCCGTTCCAACCGCCCATCGCCGATCTCTCCCTGGCGACCCATCGGCACGAGGTGTCGAAGACCACCGCCGATCAAATGGTGGGAGAGGTCATGGACACCGAGGGCATGTTCGTGGGAACGTCGTCGGGTGCCGTCATCGGGGCCGCGGTCGGTTACCTCGCCGAACACGGGGGCACCGCGGCGTCGCTCCTCCCCGACGCCGGTTGGAAGTACCTCAGCGGGCCACCCTGGTCCTAGGAGGCTGGTGTCCTGTCGCTAGCCTTCTATCTGACCCCGAATCTCGCCGCCCGGGTTGACGAGGGTGTGCACGTTCACATAGGCATTCCCGGTCTCCATCGCCTCGACGAGATCGGACAGGGGCTGACCGGCAAGAGGGCCGATCAGGTCGTCGGCGGTAAAGGTGCCGGTGGCGAGCTCGCCATTCACGGTGACGCCCTCGGGCTCGGGCCCGAACAGGAAAACGGTGACGGGTCCGTTCACACCCGCTGGTGCGATGTGGATGTGGGCCTGGACGACGTCGTCGATGTTGGCCACGATCAGCTTGTAGTCGATCGATGATCCGTCGCCGGACACGCTGAATGTCGCCTCACCCTGGCCTCCGGTCTCGACCGCGGGGACCTCGTTGTCACCCGACAGGTGGGTCCTGAAGTTCCCGCCCCCGGCCGATGCCGATGTGGCGACGAGGGTCAGCAGCGCCATAACGGTGAACAGTGTGGTGAAACGTCTCATGCCTCGCTCCTTCCTTGGAGTCGCTCCCCCGCCTATACGGATGGCATGGGCGCTTCGGTTCATGGCCGCCACCCGTTGTGATCACACCGGGTCGGGCAACCATCGATCACCCCGAACCCTTATCAGCAGTGGTATGCCGCGGAGGAGCATCACCACCTCGTAGGAGATCCACAGCCAGAGCAGACCACCACCCAGTCCGACTCCGATCTGGGCCATGAGACCACCGATTACCCCACCCGCCAGGGTCCATCTCCTGATGAACGCATAATCGGAGGCGCCCATGAGGATCCCGTCCATGACGAAGACGAGGGCGTGGAGGATCATCGCCACGGCGGGCAGCCACCACGCCTGGGCCACCTCGACCATGACGCCCGGATCGGGGGTGAAGACGGACACGATCGGGACTCGACTGGCCAGGAGGACGACACCGATGACCATCCCGGCACCGACCGACCAGCGGAGACCGTCGTTCGCCGTGGCCCTCACCTCCGAGAGGTCGTCGGACCCGATGGCGTTGCCGATCATGGTCTGGGAGGCCACGGCGAGACCATCGAGAAGGAAGCTGATTAGCAGATAGACCTGCCAGATGACCTGGTGGGCGGCCGCGGTGATGGGGTCGGTCCGGGCAGCCGCTGCGGCGATCGCGGTAATGCCGCCGACCAGACCGGCGGTGCGGAGGAAGAGATCGCGCGACACCGCGAGGAGGTCGGTGATCTGGTCCCGATTCGGCAAGCCGTGACCGCGCAGGGTCAGCCCGAGACGACCGGAAACCAGGAGCGCCAACCACAACGCCACGATGATCTCTGCTACCACCGTCGCCGCGGCGACCCCGGCCAATCCCCAACCCAGACCGAATACCAGGAAGATATTGAGCCCCAGATTCACCAGGTTGGCGACGATAACCACGACGAGCGGACGGCTGGTGTCCCCCGCCCCGCGGAAGGCACCATGACCGACAAATCCGAGCAACATGAACGGGATACCAACGGCCCGCACCTGCAGATAGGTCACGGCCGGGTCGACGAGGGCGTCCACAGCACCCACCCCCCGGACCAGGAGGGGGGCACCGACGCCAACGATCAACCCCAACCCCAGGCCCAGAGCCACGGCGACGATGCCGGCGTGGGCGATCCGACGACCGGCACCGACGAGGTCACCTGATCCGAAGCTGCGGGCGACGGTGGTCGTGGTCCCGAACACCAGGAAGTTGAACACCCAGGTCACCACGGCGAGGATCGATACCGCGAGACCGAGGGCGCCAAGTTCGGCGGTGCCGATCCGTCCGGCGATGGCGGTGTCAACGACCCCGAGGATCGGCTCGGCGAGCAGCGTCAGTGTCGCCGGGATGGCCAACCCCAACATGCGGCGGCGTCGCCCCCGCCAGGCCCGACCCCTCTGATCCATGGACGTCACTCTATGTCGGGTGGCCCTCGGCGCGGCCACGGCTCGCTTGACGCGCGACGGGATACTCGGCATGTACGCTTCGGGCCAGACGCGGCCTTTTTGCGAGGAGCAGGAATGGAAGACGAGATCTGGCGCTGGTTGTGGACCGGTCTTGCGGTGGTAATGGGGATCGGTGAGATGTTCACCGCCGGCTTCTTCCTCCTGCCGTTCGCCGTCGGGGCGGCGGCCTCGGCGATCCTGGCATGGGTGGGGGCGAACGTCCTCGCCCAATGGCTGGTCTTCTTCGGGGTCTCTCTGGTCTCGCTGGTGTACCTGCGGCGATTCATCGACCGCCAGGACGAGGGCGAGCAACCCCGAATCGGCGCCAATCGCTGGGTGGGGTCCACCGGGATAGTCACCGTCGACATCGATCCCATCCGGGGCACCGGCATGGTGCGGATAGATCAGGAAGAGTGGAGGGCCGGCAGCTCCACCGACACCCCGATTGCGGCAGGGACGGTGGTCACCGTCACCGATGTCCGGGGGACGCGAATGGTCGTTGTACCGACACAAGAGAGAGGAAACTGAACATGGACCCACTGGTCGTACTGTTCGCCATCCTGGCGATCGGATTGATACTCGTCGCCGCCACCGGGTTTCGGGTGGTGCGCCCCTTCGAGAAGGGACTGATCGAGTTCCTGGGGAGATACCAGAAAACCGTCGACTCGGGTCTGCGATGGATCATGCCGTTCGTGAAGCGGATCATCAAGGTGGATATGCGCGAGCAGGTGATCGATGTTCCCCCTCAGGAGGTCATCACCAAGGACAACGTTGCCGTCACCGTCGATGCCGTCATCTATTACGAGGCGACCGATCCGGTGAAACTCCAGTACAACGTGGGCAATTTCATCGTCGCCATCACCAAGCTTGCCCAGACCAACCTGAGAAACGTGGTTGGCGACCTCAATCTCGACGACGCCCTCACCTCCCGTGAGATCATCAACGCCAAGCTCAAGGAGATCCTCGACGAGGCCACCGACAAGTGGGGGGTCCGCGTGGTCCGGGTCGAGATCCAACGGATCGAACCCCCGGCCGATGTCACCGAGGCCATGCATCGGCAGATGAAGGCGGAGCGGGACCGTCGTGCCCAGGTCCTCGACGCCGAGGGGGCCAAGCGGGCTGCCATCCTCCGGGCCGAGGGGATCAAGGAGTCCCAGGTCCTCGAGGCGGCGGGAAGGGCCGAGGCGATCCGCCAGGTCGCCGAGGCCGAGAAGTTCCAGAAGACCACCGTTGCCGAGGGTGAGGCCCGTGCCATCGAGCAGGTGTTCGCCGCCATCCACGAGGGCGACCCCACCGACGACCTCATCGCCATCCGCTATCTCGAGGCCCTCCAGGGTGTCGCCGACGGCCAGGCCACCAAGATATTCCTCCCCCTCGACACCAGCGGCGTCCTCGGCGCGGTCGCCGCCATCGGCGAGATGTGGCAGGAAAAGAAGGAGGCGTGAGCATCTCCCGTTTTGGCGCGCAATTCCGGCGGCATGGCGCGGGAATTGCGCGCCAGAACGGGGTCTGAGTGGCCAGAGAGCGAGTCTCGAAAATCGTTGCCGACATCTCCGACGAGTTGTTCGAGCTCAGTCGGTGGATGTATGAGAACCCCGAGACGGCTCTCGAGG
This sequence comes from Acidimicrobiia bacterium, assembly GCA_009377435.1. Lineage (GTDB taxonomy): Bacteria > Actinomycetota > Acidimicrobiia > Spongiisociales > ZC4RG35 > WHTL01. Next base: position 6,805 of record WHUC01000049.1, on the reverse strand, counting down.
AGGTGGAGACGTCACAACGGCTCGTCGACTTCCTGCGGTCGAAGGGCTTCGAGGTCACCCACCCCTCCTACGGTCTCGACACCGCCTTCGTCGCCAGGGTGGGCGCCACCGGGCCGGAGGTGGTCATCTGCGCCGAGATGGACGCCCTCCCCGGGGTGGGTCACGCCTGTGGGCACAACATCATCGCCGCCGCCGCCCTGGGGGCGGGGACGGCATTGGCCGGACTGGCCGAGGAACTCGGTATCAGGGTCACCGTGCTGGGGACGCCGGCCGAGGAGTTACACGGTGGAAAGGCGGATCTCATCGACGCCGGCGCCTTCTCGGATGCGGCGTGCGCCATGATGATCCATCCCGCACCGGCCGACCTGGTCGACCCCGCAATGATCGCCGTCGCCCATATCGACGTCACCTATCAAGGGAAGCCGGCCCACGCCTCGGCCTATCCCGAGTTGGGAGTGAATGCACTCGACGCCTTCGTCCAGGCATATGTCAACATCTCCACCCTCCGACAGGCCATACACGCCACCGACAGAATCCACGGGATCATCACCCACGGTGGCGACGCCGCCAACATCATCCCCGACCGCACCGAGAGCACCTGGTACATCCGCTCCGCAACCCGGGAAGGACTCGACGACCTGGAGACCCGGGTGAGGGCGTGCTGGGAGGCTGCGGCCATCGCCACCGGATGCACCGTCGAGACCCACCAGCGGGGCAACCGCTACGACGAGATGCACAACGACCCCCTATTGGCCGAACTCTTTCGGGCCAACTCCGAGCAGCTCGGTCGACCCATGCCGCGGGCGGCCGACTACCCCGGCGTGCTCAAGGCATCGACCGACATGGGCAACGTCTCCCGTGTCGTCCCCAGCATCCACCCCATGCTCTCCATCGACCCCGGGGAGGCGGTCAATCACCAGCCCGAGTTCGCCGCCCACACCATCACCGAGACCGGGAACCGGGCCATCATCGACGGCGCCACCGCCATGGCCCTCACCGTGGTCGATCTGGCCCAAGGTGACCGCTGGTCGGAACTGGGAGGTCCGTGACCAGGTTACACACAAACGTTGTGTGTGCTGTATACTCATGTGTATGACCTCACTTCGGATACAAGTCGTGGTCTCTCCCGAGGAGCGCGCCGCGTTCCGAGCGCAAGCCGTCCGAGAGGGTCGCTCATTGTCGGAGTGGCTGCGTGAGGCCGCTCGGTCGCGACTGGCTGTCGCTTCAGCGATACATATCAACTCGGTTGACGACCTCCAGGCCTTTTTCGCCGAGTGTGATGAGAGGGAGATGGGCGCAGAACCGGATTGGGACCAGCATCTACAGGTAATCCGCCGGTCGCGGGTTGCGGGACTCCCCGATCCGGCCCCGTGAGATTCGTTGACACCAATGTGTGGATGTACGCCGTGGGGCGCCGCCACCCACTGCGGGGCGAGGCGAGAACTGCCCTGGAGAAGTCCATCAGCGAGCGAACGGCATTGGCCACCTCAGCAGAGGTCCTCCAAGAACTTCTTCACGTCTATCTCCCCGTCGAACGGGTAGAGACGTTGGACGCGGCCTTACAACTGGCTACGGAGCTGGCCGAGGTGTGGCCCCTCACCGGCGACGACGTCTCCATGGCACGGCAGCTCCACGCCGAGCATCCCAACCTCTCCGCCAGAGACCTCGCCCACCTCGCCACATGCGTCGGTCACCGCGCCACGGGACTGCTCACCTTCGATCGGGGACTTGCATCTGCATTCGCTGCCTTGACCTAGGAGAAGAACCATGGTTGACGTCGACTCAGCGGGCAATGGCGTAGAAACCACCATCACGGGAGCCGACATACATCCGCCCCTTCCACACCGCCGGGGTGGACTCGATGCACGACTCCGAGATCTGTGCGGTCCATAGCGGCTCCGGTTGGCGGGGGTCGGTGACGTCATAGGCGCGCAGGGCGCCGGTGCAGGTGGCCACCACCAGGGTCTTGTCGACGACGACGGGAGACGACCAGGCATGCCAGCCGATGTCGTCGGACCACAGCTCCTCGCCCGTCCCGGTGTCCACCGCGATGAGGTCTCCGGGGTGGGTGGCGGCATAGAGGACGCCCTCACCCAGTGCCGGAGTCGCCCACAGACCCCCATCATCACCCTCCCCGGGAACCCGAACCCCCCAGACCCGAGGGTCGTCGGGCTTGGAGGGATCCAGCTTGACCAACTGCCCGACCTCGGCGGATCGCTCGTTCTTCCTCTCCTCCTCGACCGACACGTACAGCATCCCGGCGGCGTCGACCACGATCGTGGCGTCGACGTCATCGCCGACCCAGTAGTCGAAGATGACCTCGATCTCCCCGGAGCGGACGGCGGAGACATCGACACCGACGACCCGGCCACCCGAGTTGGCGAAGTACACGGTCCGGCCGAACACGGCGACCGAGTTCTCGATCGACTGGTTGTTCCCCAGCTCCGCCACCATCTCCTGGGTGTAGCCGGGCATGGTGGCGAGTATCTCAGGATCAACGGACACCAGCCCGTCATCGCCGGTTCCGCGGTTGAGCTCGACGGCGAAGAACCATCCGTTCTCACCACCCTCGTAGAGGATGTCGTCGATGATCACGGCGTTGCCGTCCCAGTCGTCATTCCAGATCCCGTCGACGACGGTCGAGGGGAGGGCCCACAACTCCTCGGGAACATCCCGATCGAGGGCGATGACATGGAACTCCCCGTCGCGTGACCCGCTGTACAGGAGGGGATAACCGTCGGGGTCGAGGGTGACGGAGCCCTTGATGATGTCTCCGGTGAGAAAGGCCTCCCTGGTGGGCTCGCCGGTGGCGGCATCGAGGAAGTGGATCGCCTTGTCGTAGGCGCCGAAGATGACCTCGGTGATCCCGTCGGGTCGTTCCCACACCACGGGTTGTCCGGTCCACCCCGACCCACACCAGGTGGTGGTCTCGCCGCCCACGGTGGAATCCCCGCACATGCCACCGGTCGTCGGGAACCGCCAGGCCACCGACGGCTCCTCGGTAGGTATCGGACCGGTGCCGTACCAGTTGCGGGTGGGATTGCCCCGGAACATGGTGAGACCCTTGACGGTGCCCCATGGCTTCTTCACCGTCGCCGCCGGGACCACATCGGGTGGGCGCACGATCGTCGTCGTCGTCCCCGCCGTGGTCGCCGGTCTCGTCTGTCGCGGTGCCTCCGTCTCGGGCGGACCCGTGGAACCGACGGCCGCCACCGTGGTGACGGGTGGCATAGGGGCCGCCGCCGGGCCGCCGTCCCCGAGGTTGTCGGTGATGAGCTGGGCGGCGACGATCAGCAGAAGAGCGGCTATCAGGACCAGGACGAGGGCGATCCCCTGCCTGCCAACTCTCCCACCATCGTGGTCATGGACCTGATGGGACATCCTCCGATTATCGCGCAGCGAAGCAACGACGAGTGTGCAACCGGACCTAACCAGGACGACCCACAACACACTCGACCGTACAGGGGGACGGAGTCCCCCAGCATCATCGGAGCATCAGAGGATCTGGGAGAGGAAGAGCTTGGTGCGCTCCTCCTGGGGGTCCGTGAAGAAATGCTCGGGTGTCCCCACCTCGACCACCTCGCCGTCGGCCATGAAGAGCACCCGGTCGGCCACGGCACGGGCGAACCCCATCTCGTGGGTGACCACGATCATGGTCATGCCGCCCTCGGCGAGTTCAATCATCACGTCGAGGACTTCCTTGATCATCTCGGGATCGAGGGCCGACGTCACCTCGTCAAACAGCATCACCTTGGGCCTCATGGCGAGAGCCCGGGCGATGGCGACCCGCTGCTGTTGGCCACCGGAGAGTTGACCGGGGTACTTGCGGGCCTGCTGGGGGATCCCGACGCGCTCCAGCAACTCCATGGCCCGTTCCTCGGCCTCGGCCTTGGGAAGGCGCCGGACGAGTCGGGGCGCCATGGTGATGTTGTCGAGCACGGTTATATGGGGGAACAGGTTGAACTGCTGGAACACCATCCCCGTCTCCTTGCGGATCTCCTGGATGTTGCGGACATCATCGGAGAGCTCGACACCGTCCACCAATATCCGACCGCCATTGTGCTTCTCGAGACGATTGATGCAGCGGATCAGGGTCGACTTGCCCGACCCGGAAGGCCCGATGACCACCACCACCTCCTGATTGCCCACCCTCATATTGATCCCCTTGAGGGCCTGGAAGTCGTCGAAGAACTTGTCGACTTCCTCGACCACGATCATCGCTTCGCCCTTGGCCTGGGTGGCGTCGGCGAAGACGCCGGGTTGTTGCTCAGTCATCTCTCTCCTACTCCCAATTTCCTCTCAAGGCGACGTGACTCTCGCGACATCATGTAAGACCCCGCCCAGAAGAGGGCGGCGACAAAGGGAAGGGTGACCCGGTACAGCTCCTGACCGAGGAAATCGGGTTGGGTGTTGGCCGCCCCGGAGGCAGAAAGCAACTCCGGAATCCCCACGATGGTGAGGAGCGTGGTGTCCTTGAACAACGAGATGAACTGTCCCACCATGGCCGGGATCGAGTTACGCAATGCCTGGGGGAGCACGATCTTCTCGGTGACCCGCCAGGGTGACAACCCCACTGCCTGGCCACCCTCGCTCTGGCCCCGGGGCACGGATTGGAGCCCACCACGGACGACCTCGGCGATATAGGCCGACTCGAAGGCGACAATCGCGATGAGGACCCGGGTGAGAGGCTCCGGTCGGAGTCCCTCGGGGAGAAAGAACCCGATGACGAAAATGCCGAGGAGCAGGAGTGTGATCAGAGGGACCCCACGGATCAGCTCGATGTACCCCACAGAAAGCATACGGAAGGCGGGGAACGAGGAGCGACGACCCAGGGCGAGAATCAAGCCGAACGGGAACGCCATGGCAATACCGAGGACGGTGACGAAGAGGTTGGTGAGAAGACCACCCCATTGATTCCACGGGACCACGGACAGATACAGGTACCCCACCGCCACCACCGCGGCCACGGCGAGCCACCGCCAAACCCCGATGGACACGGGAAGGAACCGACCGGCGGCGTAGCCGACCCCGAAGAGGATGCCGGTGCCAACCACCACCAGGGTGGGGGTGATCGTGGTGGTGAGGGCGAGGACGATCCCCACCGCCAGGAGCAGAGGCCATACCCGGCGAACGGTGGCGAGAACGGGGGCGGCGGGCACGACGAGACCGGCCGACCGCGCCTTCTGGCGGGCACGAGAACCCACGATTCCGGCGCCGACCCCGACGCCTCCTGCCATCGCGAGCACGGCGACCACCACCCGCCACAACTGGGCGCGGGGATAGGGGCCCACCATGAACAACGCCAGGTTCCGTCTCAGGATCTCGAAGTCCGCACCGGTGAACCATAAGATCACGGCGAGCACGGCGACGAGCCCGATGACGGCGAAGACGACCGTGAACAAGGTGTTGTACCAGGTGGAGAAAAGGTTCTTGCGGGCCCATGCCAACGGACCCGTGAAGGAACCGGGGAGGGCGCTCCCGACCGAGGTCATCTCGTCACCATCTGGAGTCTGCGGTTCAACAGGTTGACCAACAGCGAGATGGTCAGCGAGAAGAGAAGATAGACGCCCATGAGGATAAGGACGAGCTGGGGTGAGGGGTTCCCGTTTCCGATGAGCTGGAACACTATCAGCGTGATCTCTGTGAAGCCGACGGCGATGGCGAGGGAGGTGTTCTTCACATAGTTGAGATACTGGTTGATGATGGGGGGCAGGGCCGATCGCATCGCCTGGGGCAGGATGACATGGCGCAGACGTTGCAAACCGGTGAGTGCCAGGGCGTTGGCCGCCTCCGTCTGACCCTTGGGGACCGCCTGGATTGAGCCACGGACAATCTCGGCGACATGACTCGCCGTGTATAGCGAGAGCGCGATCATCACCGCGAAGAACCCGCCCAACCCCGACAAGCCACCGGTGACGGACGATCCGTCGGCAACGGGAAGGGAGACCGTGACCGGACTACCCAGGGCGAAATAAGCGACCGCGGCCACCAGCACCACGAAGCCGAGCGCCCACAGGACGCGGTGGTGGGGCTCACCTGTGCGCTCATTCACCTTGGTGCGCCACACCCATATCGCCAGGGCGATGACGACGGCGCCGAGAACGATCCAGAAGTATGAGGGCGCCGAGCTCTCCAACCAGGGAATACTGATCCTCAGGTTGGAGATGACGAATGCGTTGAATGGCGTGACCGGGTCGCGCGCCGGTGGGAGCGGCAGCACCACGGCGAAGAAGGCGATGAAGATGACCAGCAGCGGGGGGATGTTGCGGAGGGTCTCCACATAGAGGGCGGCGAAGCGGTTGACCAGCCAGTTGGTGGAGAGACGGGCTACACCCACGAGCACCCCGATGACGGTGAGGATGGGGATCCCGGCAACGGCGAGCGCGAAGGTGTTCTTGATGCCCACGCCGATGAAACGGGTGGCAGGGGCATTGCGTGAGATGGGGTTGGCGGCGACGTTGACCCCACCGGGGTTGTCGAGGAAGTCGAAGCTGGTGGAGATACCCTGTCGGGTCAGGTTGTTGGTGAGGTTGAACCACAACACGTAGAGGACGGCGGCCACGGCACCGACGACCACGATCTGAGCCAGACCACGCAGCACCCGGACGTCCCGCCACGGCGGGGGTCGGGACGCCACGCCGACGTCGACGCTCATATCACCTCCTGGAGGACGTGTGGGGACCCCCGGCGGGGGTCCCCACAGATCAGTCGATCAGCGGTAGGGGGGTGCGTAGAGCAGTCCGCCCTCGGTCCACTGGGCGTTGATGCCCCGTTCGAGACCGAGCGCGGTCTCGGGTCCGATGTT
>WHUC01000048.1 GCA_009377435.1 Acidimicrobiia bacterium | reverse complement strand
GGTGGTTGCCGATCCGGCCTCGATCCCGGTGGTGGAGGATCTCCGTATGGAGTACTGCGTCTCGATCACAGGAGCGGTGCGGGAGCGTCCCGAGGGCACCGTCAACGAGGAGCTCGCCACGGGTGAGATCGAGATCCACGCCGATGAGGTCGTGGTGTTGAGCCCCTCCAAGACACTGCCCTTCATGTTGGACGATCGCACCGAGATCGACGAGCGGATCCGTCTCAAATACCGCTATCTCGATCTCCGTCGCCCTCGTATGGCCGATAATCTGCGGGCAAGGTCGCGGGTTACCTCGGCGATCCGGCGGACCCTGGACGAGATGGGGTTCCTCGAGGTGGAGACACCCACCCTGATCCGGTCGACGCCCGAGGGTGCCCGCGACATGTTGGTGCCGTCACGTCTGAAGCAGGGGGACTTCTACGCACTGCCGCAATCGCCCCAGCTGTTCAAGCAGCTCCTCATGATCGGGGGAGTGGAACGTTACTTCCAGATCGCCCGCTGTTACCGCGACGAGGACTTCCGGTCCGACCGGCAGCTCGAGTTCACCCAACTCGATCTCGAGGGCGCCTTCTGGACCCAGGCCGAGGTGCTCGACACGGTGGAGACGGTTCTAAAGGCGGCCGCCACCGAGATCCGTGGTAACGAGATGGCGGAGCCCTTTCCCCGCATGAGCTGGCAGGAGGCGATGGATCGGTTCGGCTCGGAAAAGCCCGACATCCGATTCGGTATGGAGATCGTCGTGCTCGACGACCTCTTCTCCGAGACCGAGTTCGGTGTGTTCTCGGGGGCGCTCTCGTTCGGTGGGACCATCCGGGGAGTCAATACTGGTTCCCGTGAGCTGTCCCGGGCCCGGGCCGACGGTCTGGTCGAGCGGGCCAAGGACCTCGGTGCCAGGGGTCTGGTGTGGATGCAGGTCTCCGAGGATGGCTCATTGCGGTCACCGGTCGCCAAATTCCTCTCCGACGACGAGCAGAAGGGTCTGATCGAACGACTCGGGGCGAAACCCGGGGATGTCATCCTCATAGCCGCCGATCGTTGGAAGACCGTTTCGACCGTGCTCGGCGGGTTGCGTCTCGATATGGGTCGTCCCGACGGCCACGAGGACCTCGCCTTTCTGTGGGTCACAGACTTCCCCATGTTCGAGGAGGGGGACGATGGCACCCGCACCTTTAGCCACCATCCTTTCACCTCCCCGGTCTCGATCGACGACATGGTCAACGATCCCGACACGGCGCTCTCGGAGGCCTACGACGTCGTGCTCAATGGTGTCGAGCTGGGCTCGGGGTCGATCAGGATCCACGATCCCGCAGTGCAACGTCAGATCTTCGAGGTGCTCGGCATCGACACCGAGACGGCGGAACACCGCTTCGGGTGGTTCCTCGAAGCCCTCGACTACGGCACGCCCCCCCATGGTGGCTTCGCCTTCGGGATCGACCGTCTCGCCATGGTCCTGTGCGGCGAGGACTCGATGCGCGATGTCATCCCATTCCCCAAGACCCAGACCGGTGCCGACCCGATGACCGACGCCCCCTCCGAGGTCGACGACGTCCAGCTAGTCGAGCTGGGTATCCGTCTCCGCCCCGAGGTGATAGCCGCTCGCGCCGAGGACACCGAGACGGGGGAGTAGGGGGGCAGAGAGCCCGTTCTCGCGCGCAGATCGGGAGCTATAACCCGGGATCTGAGCGCGAGAACGGGCTGGTCAGTCGAGGAGTCGTTTGGTTCTTCCCGTGATCGGGTGCCTCTTGGAACCCAACCGCACCGGCCGACGTCATAACCACACCGAAGAGAGGAACCGTAATGCCAGCTACGAGAACAAATCGAGAGAGTGTCGTGACGTCGGCATGGCGGCGAGGCTAACAGGACTTCTTCTCGCTGGCCTGTTGGTTGCCTCCTGCGGTGCTGAGCCCCTATCCGAATCTCAGGCCTCCTCCTCGTCGCCACCCACAGAACTCGATACAACCACCATCCGCGGCACCACTACCACGGCACCGGATGACTGCCCCACCTGGGAGGGATACCCCGTCATCTGGGCGGACTACTACGAATACGACGGAGATCAACTCAGTTACGTGTGGCCTGATGGAGAGAAAGGTGGGACTTGGCGCTTCGAGGACTCTCGGTTCTGGTTGTTATCGGCATACTGGGCGCACACACCCAACGCCATGTTTGTCCCCCATCGTGAAAGCCGTGGGTGTGTACAGGGCTCAGACCAATGGGTTGTTGCCGCGTTTCAACCGAGCGCCGAAACTCCCGACGAATCAGATCAGGTCGGCGATTTCGATGCCGAGTTGTGGGATCGGGTTACCGCGCACCCGTGGCGGCTGGTCGCGTATGGTGGCATCGGTGACGCGACCAGAACACCCGATTATGGGGGCCTAGTCCTATACGGCGACGAGATCACTCTGTCGCTAAGCGCTTGTGCGCTGGATACCTATGTCACTCAGACGGCTGGCACCGTCGTGGATCCGTACCCATTCCCCAACTTCGACACCAGCGAATGCTGGCCACCCCCTGGGATGGATCAAGGGGCGATCGACGTGTTCTCGGTCAAGGTCAATGGGAAGATGGCTATCGACGACGAGATGTTGACATTGACTGACGCCGACAATGAGTTCCGATTCGAGGCTGTAACCCTCGCCGAGTTCGAGAACGAGGTGTCGCTGCGGGATCAGCCGGGCCCAGCCGATCCAGCTGCTGCCCTGAGAGCGGAGGAAGCGTCCTCTTGGGAAGAGTTTGACCACCCTCCACCACCTACCTTGCCCGAGACCACGCTTGCTCACCTTCCGACAGGCAATGTAGCCTCAGGCGACTCGCGGATTGAGAGTTCGTCCATTTCGGAGACTACTCAGACCACGCAGATGCCGCCGCGCTCAACCGAGTAGCGTGCCCACGTCGATGACGGTTTGGACGAGGAGGAGGGCGATTATGCCCACACCGAGGGCGGTGTAGTGCCAGCGCCAGCGGTGGTGGGCGGCGAAGAACCGTCGGATCGAGGCGACGATGGCGATGATGCTGATCGTCCCGATGGTGAGTCCGAGTAGAGGGCCCACGGTCCCGGTGAGACCGAGCACGGGTCCTGCGAGGGGGATGAGGATGTAGGTGATGAGGCAGCGGATCCCCGAAATGATGATCGAGCGGCCGAAGAGACTCTGGGCGGCGATGGGATCACCCTCGGTGACGGCGGGAAGCAAGAGGAGGCGGCGCATGACGACGTCGGCCCGGGAGGCCGCGGAAGGGGAGACGATCCTCGTTGAGGATCTTGTCGATGTCATACCGCCCAGGACCGGAGTTGCATACCGGAAGAATGGCTGCTCCCAGCAACGAGTGCGAATCGCCGCGCCGGTCGTGAATGTCGCCTACAACCGGTACCGTCTTCCCAATGAGTGACGATCTCTTTGCGGCCCGCGCCGAGGAGACCCTGGGCCGGGTGGCGCCCCTCGCCACCAGGATGCGACCCCGCACCCTCGCCGAGGTGGTGGGTCAACCCGCCCTGCTCCAACCCGGCGCCGCGTTTCGCCGGGTGGTCGAATCGGGACGTCCCGTGTCGATGATCCTGTGGGGACCACCGGGTACAGGTAAGACGACGTTGGCCCGGGTCATCTCCAACCACGCCGATGCCGTGTTCGAGACCCTGTCGGCGACCTCGGCCGGTGTCAAGGATGTACGGGAGGTCCTGGCCCGGGCCCGTCATCGCCTCGAGACCGACGAACGACGGACGGTCCTCTTCCTCGATGAGATCCATCGGTTCACCAAGAATCAACAGGATGCCCTCCTCCCCGGGGTCGAGGATGGCATCATCATCCTCATCGGGGCCACTACCGAGAACCCCTTTCACGAGGTGAACAGCCCCCTGATCTCTCGCTCGACGCTGTTCCGACTCGAGTCGCTCGGTCCCGAAGACCTGGAGACGCTCGTCGATCGGGCCCTCTCCGACAAGGAACGGGGAATCGCCGAGACCGGTCTCGCCATCGACGAGGAGGCCCGGAGGGCGCTGGCGGAGCGGACGGGTGGTGATGCCCGACTCGTCCTCAACATCCTCGAGATGGCCGCCACGCTTGCCACCGGACGGGATTCCGACACGATTGGCACACCGGATATCGAGGAGGCCCTGCAACGACGCATCGTCCGCTACGACAAGACCGGAGACCAGCATTACGACGTCGTGTCCGCCTTCATCAAGAGTCTGCGCGGTTCCGACCCCGACGCCTCCGTCTACTGGCTCCATCTCATGCTCGAAGCCGGGGAGGACCCGGAGTTCATCACCCGGCGGATGATCATCTTCGCCTCCGAAGATGTCGGTCTCGCCGACTCCAATGCCCTCGTGGTGGCAACGGCGGCGTCGCAGGCCTTGGCATACGTCGGTCTGCCCGAGGCACAGTTCGCCCTCACCCATGCCGCCATCTATCTGGCCACCGCCCCGAAATCGAACTCGGTCACCACCACCATCGGCGCCGCCCGTGGCGCGGTCCTCGATGGCCCGGCGCCCGTTATCCCGGCCCATCTTCGCGATGACCACTACCAGGGGGCCGAGGCCCTTGGTCATGGCGAGGGATATCTCTATCCCCACGACCACCAGGGCCATGTGGTTGCCCAGCGATACTGGCCCGATGGCCAGGACCCCCGGATCCTGTACCGCCCCACCGACCAGGGCGCCGAGGCACGACGCTCTGAGTGGTTCGCCGCCGTCGATGAGGCCATGGGGCGACGTGACCGCAGGAACTGATGTCATGCCCTCCGGCGGACCCGGGAGGGTTGACACGCGACACCTGATCTGTGCATATTCTGTGCATGCCAAGTAAGACGATCTCGCTGCGTGTTGAAGCTTACGAAAGGCTCAGGCGCGCCCGTCGGTTTCCCGGCGAGTCTTTCAGCCAGGTCGTGCTGCGCGCCCGATGGCCCCATGAAGGCATCACCGGCGCAGAGCTTCTACGCCAGTACGACGACCACGGCCCGTTCTTCGGTGAGGAAGGATTGGAACGGGTCGAGCGCCTCAAGGCAAATGACCGTCCGCCCGAGGACAAGTGGCACGCGAGCTGATCCTTGAGACGACATACCTCGTGGACTTGGAGCGTGAGGCTCGGCGCGGGCTTCATGGCCCCGCAACGGCACTACTTGAGAGCGAAGCGGAATCGGTCCTGAACATCACGTTCACCATCGCGGGCGAAATGGCGGCCGGTGTCAGTCTCGACGAGCGGTCAACTTGGGAGGAGTTCCTGTCGTCCTTCCGCATTCTGGGCTGTACTACGGATGTCTGCTGGAGATACGGGGAGCTATACCGCCTTCTGCAGCGGCAGGGCACCCTCATCGGCGCCAACGATCTCTGGATCGCGGCAACCGCTCTCGCCCACGACACTCCGGTGGTCACGCACAATACCTCGGACTTTGAGCGCATCCCCGAACTTGAGATTGTTGAGTACCGGAGGGTTTGAGGATCACAGCTAGGGCGAGCATTCCTTGGTCAGGAGCTCTCGTCGAGATGCGAGGATTGGGCAGCTTAACCATCCATCACCGACCGACAGATGGGCCGCGCTCCATCATCTCCGACTCACCGGGGCGACCTGGTTCGGATCAGGGAATCTCCACGATGCTGATGCTGGTTGGGCTTATGGTTACGAGATCTGCCCTCTCTGTGGTTATTACGGACCATTCACTGGGGGGCCGGGGAAAAACCTCGTTCAGGCTGATGGTGCCTCCCCGGCACCGGGATCTGTCCCCTTCGGAGGCTAGGCTGGGGGGCACCATACCGAAGTCTACTCGTTCGCCTCAAAGTATACTTGGTCATACTGACCGTTCGATATTCATATCCAACCCTACTCTGAAGGACCACCCATTGACCACCACCGAGCCCCGGAACCCCTATCGTCCCGGTTTGGGTGAGGTTCCTCCCGTGCTCGCCGGTCGAGAACCAATCATCGATCGGTTCTATCTCGATCTGGAGCAGGTCGGTGAGGGGGGTACCGCCCGGGAGACGGCTCTTTATGGCCTTCGTGGGATGGGGAAGACGGCGTTGCTGGGTGAGCTGGTGCGTGCGGCCCGCCAGGCCGAATGGCTTGCCGTGCGGGTGGAGACAGAATCCGAGGTGGGATCCCTGGTCTCGACGATCGCCGGTGGGGTGGCCCGTCCCCGCGTCCTACCGGTGGGTTGGGACCGGGGATCCTTCCTCAATCGGTTCGGGGAGTTCGCAGCAGGGGCGGGGATCAATGTGGTGGGTCTGGGTGGGGTGGACGCCCGGATACGTGTCAAAACAAAGGAGGCGGAAACCCGACCCTCCGAAGTCCTCGTCGACCTCTACCAGGAACTGGGCCGGATCGCCGCCGACCAAGGTCGTGGCGTGGCCCTGCTGATCGATGAGACCCAACGGGCCCGCGTCGAGGATCTCCGGGGGCTCTTCCGAGCGATCAGCGAGGCGAAGACGGAGCAGTTGCCGGTGATCACCGCCTTTGCCGGGCTTCTCGAGACGCCGGACCTTCTCATGTCGGCGGCGACGTCGGCGGAGCGGGTGCATTTCGAGGAGATCGGTGTGCTCGATCCCGCCGCCACCTATCGGGCGTTACGAACACCGGCCGATCGGGCGGGAGTCGTCTTCGACCAAGACGGCCTGGACATGCTGATCGAATTCTCCGAGGGGTACCCCTACTTCATCCAACAACTGGGCAGTGATTCCTGGAATGTGCGATCCGATCCCGAACGGATCGGACCCGACGACGCCGAGCGTGCCATCGCCTTGTCGCGGCGCCAGTTCGAACGGGGCGCCCTGGGACGGCGCTGGGTCGAGCTTCCCGAGTGGGGACGCCACGTTGTTGCCGCGATCTCGGTTCTGGTCGATCGCCCTGCCCAATGGGTGGAGATGGGCAAGGTGGCCGAGTTGGTGGGCAAGACCTCGACCGAATTGTCCATGACACGTCGTCGTCTCCGGGACCGAGGAGCCGTCGACACCGAGCGGGGCCAGATCAGGATCACCCAGCCCGGCTTCCACTGGTATGCGGCCGGGTTGGTCGAGCGGGGCGAGCTCGAACTTCGGATCGTCTCGGTGTGATGGGCCCTCGCTGACGTGCGTCGACAATGCTCGCGTTTCTCCCGACATCCCGAGTCCGTCACCCTCGACCGCTACCCTCGCCGTCATGGATGAAGCACGAGTGGGCGACACGATTGGACGTGTCCTCGGGACCGAGGATGCCACACCCCTCGAGTTCTGGGTCGCCGTCGACGAGGGCGAGTACATCCAGCTCGACGATGTCGTCGCCCTGGGCAGGAAGCTGCCCACAGGGGAGTCGATCGACATATTCGGGGTGGTCGGTCAGGTCAGGGCCCGCCACGAAGGCGCCCGGTTCGACTCCGATGTGTTCCTCATCGAGGAGGGGGTGCTCCCCGCCGACGTCAGCGAGGCCGCCATGGTCACCGCCACCCGGTTCGAGCCCGAGATCTTCGTCCCGCCCCGACCGGGACAGCCCGTCCGGCGTGCCGTGGGGGAAGAGCGTGACCGGGCCCTGTTCTTCGATCGGATGGAGCGCCGACTCCCCGTCGGTCTCACCCGCGACGACGAGCCGCTCTTCGCCAATTACGAGTTCTTCAACGGGGAGAGGGGCGCCCACGTCAATATCTCCGGGGTGTCCGGGGTGGCCACCAAGACGACCTACGCCACCTACCTGCTGCACGCCCTGTTCAACGGTGAGGTGCTGGGCGCCGGTGCCGTCAACACCAAGGCGTTGATCTTCAACGTCAAGGGGGAGGATCTTCTTCATCTCGATCGGGAGAACTCGGCCCTGGACGACGAGCAACGTTCCCGCTACGGCAAACTGGGGCTACCCGCCGAACCATTCCGCTCCGTCGACTTCTTTGCCCCTGTCCGCCCCGGTTCGGCGACATTGCAGGCCGATGTTCGTACCCGAACCGATGTCACCGCCTTCGCCTGGAGTCTCGCCGAGTTCTGTCATGACGACCTCCTCCCCTACCTGTTCGCCGACGCCGAGGACGACCGTGCCCAGTACACGATGGTGCTGTACTCGGTGATGTCCCAGCTCAACAGGGCAACGGGTCTCGACAGCGGGGCGGTGCGAATCGAGGGGACCGAGGTGCGGACTTTTCGCGAGCTCGCCGATCTGATCGTTGCCAAGGTCACCGACGAAGACGACGGGCCCGTGTGGGCCGGCACCGCCATCGGACGGGGCACGGTCAACGCATTCGTGCGTCGGCTCGCTTCCTCGGTTCGTCATGTCGAGCGACTCATCAGGGGCGATATGAGCAATCCCGACCGCCACCTCATCGCCCTGCAGAAGCAGGTCACCGTTGTCGACCTCCACAACCTGAACGACCGGGCCAAGCGGTTTGTGGTCGGGGTGACCACCCGACGTGTCTTCGACGCCAAGGAGCGGGCCGGAAGGCATGGGGACGACGACCTGTTGATGATCGTCCTCGACGAGCTCAACAAGTACGCCCCCCGCGAGGGCTCGAGTCCGATCAAGGAGATCCTCCTTGATATCGCCGAGCGGGGGAGATCGCTCGGGATCATCCTCATCGGTGCCCAGCAGACCGCATCCGAGGTGGAGCGTCGCATCATCGCCAACTCGTCGATCAGGGTCGTCGGTCGTCTCGACTCGGCCGAGGCCGGTCGCGAGGAGTACGGGTTCCTGCCCCGGACCCACCGGCAGAGGGCGACGATCCTCAAACCGGGCACGATGTTGGTGAGCCAACCCGAGCTTCCGGTGCCACTCGTCGCCGAGTTCCCCTTCCCGGCCTGGGCGACCCGACCCTCGGAGGCGGTGGCCCCACCCGACGACGGCCCTGAGGATCCGTTCGCGGGACTGTCGTGAAGATTCTCCACACGGCCGACTGGCACGTCGGTCGCACCATCAGGGGGCGGAGCCGCGCCGGGGAACATCGAGCCGTTCTTGCCGAGATGATCGGGATTGCCACCGCCGAATCGGTGGATCTCGTGGTCGTCGCCGGGGACCTGTTCGATACCGCCGCACCCACGGCGGAGTCGGAGACCCTCGTTTACCGGGCACTGCTCGATCTGGCGCAGGTGGCGCCGGTGGTGGCGGTGGCGGGGAACCACGACCACCCACAACGACTCGATGCGGTCACGCCGCTTCTCGACCTGGGCCGGGTGGTCATGGCGAGCGAGGTGCGTTCTCCCGACGACGGGGGAGTGATACGACACCCCGATGTGCCCGACACCCGGATCGTGCTCCTTCCCTTCCTCTCCCAGCGGTCGATCGTGAGGGCGGACGATCTCATGAGCAAGGACGCCGACAGGCACGGTGGGAAATACGCCGGTCGCTTTGGGCGCATTGTCGAGAGACTCTGCGAGGACGCCGTCACCGATGACGTCAATCTCGTGGTCTCCCATCTCATGGTCCACGGTGGTGAGACCGGAGGTGGGGAGCGTGACGCTCACACCGTCTTCGATTATTCGGTCTCCGCGGGCGTGTTCCCCTCGGTCCTCTCCTACGTCGCCCTCGGGCATCTCCATCGTCCCCAACAGATCCCATCGGCGGCACCGGTGTGGTACTCGGGTGCTCCCCTCCAGCTCGACTTCGGGGAGGCGGGGATCGGGAAACAGGTCCTCGTCGTCGAGGTCGAGCCCGGACTCCCGGCCACGGTCACCCCGCATCGGCTCGAGTCGGGGGTTCCCCTGGTTCAGATCTCGGGCACGCTCGCCCAGATCGAGTCTGCCACCGTCGACCTGGGCGAGGCCTATGTCAAGGTTGTCGTCGACGAACCGGGGCGTGCGGGTCTCGCCGACGAGGTGAGACGCATGGTGCCGGGTGCGGTCGATGTGATCCTCGATCCGTCGCGTCGCGACGACCGGGACAGACCCCGGACCGAGCGTTCCGGCCTCACCCACAGCGAGCTGTTCGAGGCCTATCTGGCCGAGGGCGACATCGAGGATCCGAGCCTTGTGTCCCTCTTCGGGGAGATGCTGGACCAGGCCCATGAGACCTGAGCGACTCGAGGTCCGCGGATTTACCGCATTCAGGGAACCGACGACAATCGACTTCTCCGGTGTCGAGTTGTTTGCCCTCACCGGGCCAACGGGATCGGGGAAGAGCTCCTTGATCGACGCACTCACCTTTGCCCTCTATGGCTCGGTCGTCCGCTACGACGATGTGCGTCGGGTCGAGCCGATCATTTCCTCGGGGATGAACGAGGCACGGGTCCGTTTCGACTTCGAGCTGGAGGGCCGCCATCTCGTCGCAACCAGGGTCGTCAAGAAGACGTCGAGTGGAGGAGCGACCACAGCCGAGGCGAGACTCGAGCAAGCCGATGGCGATGTCCTCGCCTCGGGGGCGGCCGACGTCACGGCCAAGGTCACCGAACTGATAGGCCTCGATTTCGCCCACTTCACGCGGTCGGTGGTGTTGCCCCAGGGAGAGTTCGCCCAGTTCCTTCATGACAAGCCCGGGGATCGCCAGGCATTCCTCAAGGCGTTGCTCGATCTCGGGGTGTTGGGGCGGGTCCGTGAGATCGCCCGGGAGAGATTGCAGGCCGCAACGACGGAGACGGAACTCCACAGCAGGCGACTCGGTGTCATCGAGACCTCGACCAAGGAGGCCGAGGAGGCGGCGCGGGACCGGGAGAAGCGACTGGGGGAGCTGGCCACGGATATCCAGAAAGCGGTCGCCGAGTTGGAGGACCTGGGCGAACAGGTCGAGAAGAGCCGAGCCACCGTCGAGGGGACCCGGCAGGATTGCAACCTGGTAGCCGAGATCCGTCGACCCGAAGGCCTCGACACACTGTCCGAGGACTTCGCCAAGACCGATACCGCCGAGAAAGAGGCAGCCGAGGCCGTCAAACGGGCTGACACGGCGCTCCAGGAGACGTCGGAGAAACGGTTCGCCCTACCCAAGATCAGCGAGGTGGAGCGGATGGAGAAAGACCGGACGATGCTCACCATGCTCGAGAACCAACAGGATGGTCTCACCGACCCCTCGGACAGCGTCGAGGAAAAGGATGAGGCACTTGCCGCTGCGCAGCAGGTGGTGGAGACCCGGCAGCGGGAGCTCGAGACACTCAGACGTAGTCATGCCGCCGCCGATCTCCTGGTCGATGTGGCTCCGGGTGACCCATGTCCGGTATGTCACAGGTCCCTTGACGAGATACCCGACCACTCCGGCGCCGACGATGTGGCGGCTGCCCGTCGAGATCTCGACAAGGCGAAGGCCCAATTGACGACGGCTCGCGATGAGCTGGCCGCGTCCCGCAAGACATTGGTTCGTTACCAGATCGAGTCGGAAGGACTCGAAAAGCGCTTGACCGAGGTGAGAGAGGCCGTGGCCCAAATACCGCGGGATCTCACTGCTCTGCGGGAGTCGGTTCTGGGGGCCGAGACTGCTCTGGAGAGGGTCCGCCAGACGAGGGACGACGAGAAGAAGCGCCACGCTGAGGCCGTCGAAAACCGACGTCAGGCCACCGAGCAGTCGAGAAGGGTCACATCCGATTTTCAACGGGTACGCGACGGCCTCGCTCGGCTGGGTCCGCCGCCTGTTGAGGGGGAGGATCCGGTTGCCGATTGGCAGACGCTCGTCGACTGGGCGGCGGAGAAGTTGATAGGTCTCGAACAGACGATCAAGGAGGAGGCCACCACGCTTGAGGAGATGTCGACAGACGCAGAGGAGAAACGGCGCGCCATTCGGGCCCGCCTCGAAGGGGAGGGGATAGAGCCGGTGTCGAATCCGGCGGTTGCGGTGGCGGTAGCCCATCAGAAGGCGGTGGCCGACCTTGAGCGAATCACCAAGGAGCGGGTGGAAGCCGATGAAATCCGCAACCGGATAATCGCCCTCGAGAAGGACGCATCCCTCACCAAGTCGCTCATGGACCATCTCCGGGCAAACCGTTTCGAGGGTTGGTTGCTCGCGGAGGCGCTCTACCGACTGGTGGACGGGGCCAACCGCCTACTGGGAGAACTGTCTTCGGACATCTACTCCCTCGACGTCGGGGAGCGGGCATTTGTCGTGATCGATCATCGAAACCTAGATGCCCGTAGGGATGTGCGGACCCTGTCAGGTGGGGAGACGTTCTTGGTGTCTTTGGCGCTGGCGTTGTCCCTCGCCGAGCAATTGGGGGAGATGGCCTCCGCGGGTGCGGCCCGACTCGACGCCATCTTTCTCGACGAGGGGTTCGGGACCCTCGACGCCGAGACCCTTGAAACGGTGGCGAGCGTGGTCAGCGAGCTGGCGAGCACGGGGCGGATCGTCGGGTTGGTGACCCATGTCCGTGATCTCGCCGATCAGATGCCGGTCCGATATGTGGTGGCACGCGGAGCGTCGGGCGCCACGGTGGAGAGGGAGGGCCGGTGAGATACCGGGTCGGGGCGTGGGCGGCCGAGTACGGTCCGTCAGGAGGAGGCGAGCTGGAGCGCTCGAGCACCGAGGTCGCCGTTGATGTCGAGGTGCCTCCTGAGGACTGGAGGGGGCTCGTTCCCGACATCGAACCGGCAGGGGAGTTGGTGTTCCTCGATGGCGTCCGAAGGGTCGAGGCCAACATCTGGATCGACGACGGATCGGGGGGCGACACCCTCGGTTTGGCGGCGAGTTACGCCGCGGGTGCGGTCCGGGTGAGGGACCGGGCGGAACTCGTGGCCGCCGAGGTCCAACGTGGCCTGTTCACGTCGGCGCCCGGTGCCGAGCCGATAGAGACCAGACACGGCACCTACAGCGTTGTGACGACCCGGGGGGTCAGTCCGGAGGAGTTGTGGTTGGGCATCCAGGCCCAGATGGGGATGCTCGAGGGCGAGGTGGCCACGGGTTTCGCCGACGCCGACCTCATCGTCGTCGACGGTCCACTCTCCCCTCGCAAGTCACCTGCGGTCGGTTATGTGAAGCGGGAACATGTCGAGTATCTGCCCGATGATCTCATCGCGGTGAAGAGGGATCTGACGATGGGTCGGAGGACGCCGCTATTCCTCCTCGGGGGGATGCATCAACGCTTCTCCTGGTACCTCCGACTCGGCCCCTACCGCGGCTCGGAGGGACTGGTGCGATGCGAGTTGGGGGCCGATCGCTCTGTCCCTGAGGCGGTTCACGTCGCCGATCTGACGGCGGCGACCCTGCCCCGTTTCGCCTCCCATCCCCACAAGGACAGTCGTGCCCCGGAGAACCTATATCCGATAGGTGGTCTGGAGA
>WHUC01000047.1 GCA_009377435.1 Acidimicrobiia bacterium | reverse complement strand
GCATGTCGGCCGTGCCCTCGGTGTGGCCGAAGACCGTCGAGTCACGAAGATGCTTCTCGATGCCGGCATCGACCATCACCCCGGCGCCTCCGTGAAGCTCCATGGCGGCTCGCGCCATGTCGAACACGGCCTCACTGCAGTGGAGCTTGGCCATGAGGGCGAGTTGGGCGGCGTCGTCGTTCCCGGCATCTATGGCCCGGGCGGCCCGATAGGTGATGGCCCGACACGTCTCCAGGGTGGTCGCCATGTCGGCGAGACGGGCCGCAACCACCTGATGCTTGATGATGATCTTTCCACCGTGGAAGTGGTTCTGGGCGTAGTCGGCGGTGTCGTCGAAGGCGGCCTGCATCACCCCGAGCGCCCGCGCCGCATTGAGGACACGACCCTGGAGTAGATAGACCCCGGCTCGTCGCAGTGCCGTGTTCTCCACGAGAAGGTGTTCGGCGGGGATGCGGCACCCCTCCATGACCAGCTCGGCGTTGAGGACCATGCGATGGCCCAGCTTCTCGTTGATTCGACCCACCGAGAAACCCGGCGAGTCGCGTCCGACGAGGAAGCTGCTCACCCCGTCACGGATCCCGGCCGTGGGGTCGGTGTTGGCGTAGACGATGAAGGCGGAGGCGTTGCCGCCGTTGCTGACGTAGTGCTTGACGCCGTCGATGACCCACTCATCACCATCCCGGCGGGCCCGGGTCTGCATGCTCGCCTCGGGGGCGTCATAGGGGAGCACCCGGTCAGAGGCGCCCCGGGGCTCGGTCAGACAGTTGGCCCACAGGAACTCGGGGTCGGAGGTGAAACGACCGAACCACTCGTCGGCCAGATCCGGGGAGGCGTGACGGGCGAACTCGGCGGCGATCTTCCAGTTCTGGACGATTGTGGTGGTGAACCCGGGATCGCCGCGGCCCAACTCCTCGACCATGAGCACCTGGGTGAAGGTGTCGAGGGGGACCCCGCCGTGCTCCTCTGGGATTCCCAGGGTACGCAACCCGATCTGGTCGGCCCGGGACAACAACTCCCTCGGCCAGCGGTCGTCCGGGGCGGCGCCCCATTCCCGCTCCCGGTTGGCCCTCATCCAGGGGATGACCTCGGTGTCGACGAAGTCCCGGCACAGCCGCTGGGAGTCGACCTGCTCCTCGGTCAGACCGTCCATTCTTGAGAGCATGCTTCCTCCTCGGGCCGTCGACAATCGCTCAGCGGTACTTGAGACCGGTCCCCGTGTTGAAGACCACCACCCGGTCGGAATCGGACACCCAGCCCTGTCCCCGGAGGTCGGCGAGACCGGCCCAGGCGGCCCCGCCCTCGGGACAGATGTCGAGACCGGTCAGGGCGGCGAGCTCGGCGGCGGCGGGAACGATCCGGTCCTCGGCGACGGCCACCGCGGTGCCGTTCGTCTCCCGCAGGGCGCGCAGACAGATGAACCCGCCAATGGGTGAGGGTACCCGGAGGCCATAGGCGGAGGTGGTGGCGTTGGCCCAGGGCTCGGTGCGTTCGGCCCCGCTCTCGAAACCCCGCACCACCGGGGCGCAACCGGCCGGCTGCACCGACACCATCCGGGGACGAGTGGTGCCGATCCATCCCATGGACTCCATCTCGTCGAAGGCCTTCCACATGCCCACCAATCCGGTGCCGCCACCGGTGGGGTAGATGATCACATCGGGGAGGTGGCCGCCGAACTGCTCCCAGAGCTCGTAGGCCATGGTCTTCTTCCCCTCGATCCGATAGGGCTCCTTTAGGGTCGACAGGTCGAAATCGCCGGGGGACCGGTTCTTGGCGAGCCAGGCCCCGGCATCGGCGATGGTGCCCGGGACCAGTCGCACTTCGGCACCGTAATGGCGGCACTCCTCCACGAACGCTTCGGGGGTGTCCTCGGGCATCGAAACCAGCACGGGGATCTCGGCGGCCGCCCCGTAAGCTGACAGGGCCCCTGCGGCGTTCCCCGCCGAGGGCGCCACCATCCGGGTCACCCCGAGTGCGGCTGCCGCCGAGACCGCCATCGCCATGCCCCTGGCCTTGAACGACCCGGTGGGATTGCGAGCCTCGTCCTTCACCCACACCCCGTCGCCGAGATCGATCACGGGTGTCCAGCCCTCCACCAGGGTCACCGCCGCCTCCGGGGTCACCGGTAGCACCGGGCCATACCGCCACATCGACGGGCGGGCTGGATCGATGACATCGCTCGGGGTGGAGATGCCTAGTTCGATATCGACCCGGAGCGGCATCTCACAGCTTGCACACACGGTGTGGACGACGCCGGCCTCGTGCCCGGTTTCACAGGCGAAGCAGGTGAGCCCGGTCAGGGCGGGGTTGAACTGATCCACCATCGGTCTCCAATGGTCGCGTCACGGGGGCCCGCGCCGCGGGCCCCCGTGACGGTGGGGTGATCAGAGGCTATCGGGTCGCCGGGGCAGACCCAGCTCGTCCTGTGCCGCCCACAGATAGGTCGGGTCGAAATGGTCGCGCCACTCTATGCCTTCGGGCAGATCGCCGACTTCGACGAGGAGTTCAACGAAGGTATCCATCTCGGAGACTTCGAATCCGCCGTCAGGGGAGAACTGTTCGAGTTCCACCTCGTACTGATCGATGAACTCCTGGGGGATCTCGAACCCGCGGTCGATCATGAGCTGGTAGGCCTCGTCCTTGTTGTCACGATCCAACAACCACTGCCTCGCCTTGAGCTCGGCGGCGAGCCACGCCGACGCTGTCTCACCGTTCTCCTCGAGCCATGGCCCCATGGCGCTGAAGCCCTCCTGGGGAGCGGGCTCGAGCTCCTCGTACATGAAGTGGCCTCCGGCCTCCTCCAACCCGGCCCTGTGGCGGGGGAAGACGTTGGCGGCATCCACCGTTCCCGCCAGTAGCGCCTGCAACCGGGCGTCGGAGGCACCGGTCATGGCCACGAACTCCATGTCCTCGTCGGGGTCGAGTCCCAGCGAACGCAGGATGTTACGCAGCACCACCGTGTTGCGGCCCTCGAGCTGACCACCGGTGATGGTGCCACCAATCAGGTCCTCTGGCGTCTCGATGCCCTCCCTCACCCCCATGATCTGCCACTCACTGGTCCGATAGAGGGCGATCATCGTGATGGGCTCACCACTGGTGAACGCCGACCCTATGAGGACGTTGGTGTCACCACGGGCGATGTCGAGGCTGCTCCCGAGCAGGCCGGCGATGTACTCGTCGCTCAGCTGGTAATCGGAGGTTTCGATCCCGTAGTCCGCCATGTACCCGAGGGCGTCGGCAAGTTGATAGCTCCATTGCGAGGCGTAGTTCGGGTTCCACTCCCCGATTGTCACCGAGTCGAGGTTGGACTGTAGACCCGCCGCAGCCGTGGTGGTGTCCGCTGCGGCCATGGTCGTGCCCGCCGCGGTGGTGCCCGGTGCTCCCGTCGTGCCCGGCGCCTGCGTGGTCGTCGTGCCCCCGGAGCCACCACAGGCGGCCAGGATTGCCCCGGCCAGCCCCATGCCTCCCACCTGGAGGAACCGTCTTCGGTCGACGGCCGTTATCAACTTGGTTGCCCTGTCATTCCCTGAGGTCATTTCTTCCTCCTTCCGGGTCCCGGATGAGACCCTTTTGTCTTCTTGTCGGACGGTGTTACCGAACGCTCATAGACCCTCCAGCTTCCGCCAGGGGGCGAGACGCCCTTCGAGCCATCGCGTGTACTGCACAATGCTGAGGGACACGACGACAAGCAGGAACAGCACGGCATACAACAGGGCGGGGTTGAAGGTGTCGGCGGCTCTCTGGATCAGATAGCCGAGCCCGTCGGAGCCCCCGAATATCTCGGCGATGATGACCCCGACCAGACCCCGACCGATGCCCTGTTGGATCCCGGCGATGATGAAGGGGAGTGTGAACGGGAAGACCACCTTCGTGTAGAGCTCCCATCGACTGGCCCCGAAGACCTTGGCCGCGGCGAGGAGTGACTTGTCGGTGGTCTTCACACCCGCCCATGCGTTGATCATGATGGGGAACACCGCCGAGAGGGCGATGATCGTGATCTTCATCGTCCGCGAGAACCCCAAGAAAAGGATGAAGAGGGGGACCAGGGCGATGCGGGGCATCGACGAGATGGCCCACACGTACGGGCTGAGGATGCTGTCGACGTACTTGTTGGCTCCCATGAGCAGCCCAAACGGCACCCCGATCACTATGGCGATCCCGACGCCGACCCCGAGGTTGCCGAGACTGTAGAGGAGGTGGTCCCGGATGCTCCCCGAGATGACCGCTCCCGGTGGGGCGCTGTTGGCGAGGCCATCCCAGAGGGCGATGAACATATCCGTCGCCCGGGGCAGGAACAACCGGTTGATGATCTCCAGGCGGGCCACCACCTCCCACAGCACGAAGAAGGTGCTGAGGTTGAGTGTGGTGATGACCCACGGTCCCCAGCGACGCCACAGATCCTTGGCGGTGGCATCGACGTGCTCGATCCGGTTCGGATCCTGGGAGGGCGCCTCCTTCCGGTCGGTTTGTTCGGTAAGACTCATGGTGTCGCTCCCCTCGCCGTCTGGAATGCCTCGTCCTTGACCAGACCCCACACCCGTTCCCGTAATTCGGTGTACGCGGGCAATGTCTTGACGTCGTAGTCGAAACGGGGCCGGGGGAGATCGACGTCGACGATCTCCTTGATCTGGCCCGGTCGGTATGAGATCACCACGACCCGGTCGCCCAGGGTGATGGCCTCGTCGATGGAGTGGGTGATGAAGACGACGGTCTGGCCGGTGGCGGACACGAAACGCTCCAGCTCCCCCTGCATCGCCTCCCGTGTCATGGCGTCGACCGCCGCGAACGGCTCGTCGGCGAGGAGGATGTCGGGTTCGGACACCAGGGCCCGGGCGATTCCGACCCGCTGCTTCATCCCCCCGGACAGTTCGTAGGGGAACGAGTTCTCGAACCCGCCGAGGTCGACGAGGTCGATGTAGCGACGGATCCGCTCATCCCTCTCCTCCTCGGAGATGTCGAGGTCCTGGAGCTCGAAGGGAAGCCGGATGTTCTGCTCCACGGTGCGCCACGGCATGAGTGCGTAGTCCTGGAACACCATCGCCCGGTCCGGTCCCGGGCCCGTGACGGGACGGCCGTTGACCTCGATGGTCCCCTCCCATGGGGACACCAGACCCGATATGGCGTTGATGAACGTGGTCTTTCCGCAACCCGAGGGGCCCACCAGGACAACGAACTCGCCCCGGTCCACCGTCAGGCTGACGTCCCGGAGAGCGGTCAACCGTTGACGCTCGCGGTGCAGTTCGTAGCCGACGGTCAGATTCGCCGCGGTGATGACGTGCCGACCGGATCGGACCCTCCCATTCCCCTGGTCAGATGTCATCGGTGGCGGTCATCTCGTGGACGTGCTGCTGGTAGCGATAGTCATTACCGATCCATCGGATTGGCGGACCGACAACTGGCTCTAACGTGGATGGTTGTGAATGCACAATCGTTATTCCCATCATCACAATCGTTTGTAACTTGCACGATATCAGAGCGCGAGTGTTTGTGTCGGATCTTTTTCGATCATATCGATCATTCCTACGGTGGGGTTTGGCGATGGTGTTGGACCCGCCGACGGGGTGATCGATCCCCACCGATCGGGTCCTCTTGATCGGGTCCGAGATGTGGCGACGGGTCGTCCGTCGGCTCGGGGCGCACGAACGGGTGGTGGCGGTATCGATCGCCACCGCCCTGGTGATGACCGGTCAGGGTGTGGTGGGGCCGGTGCTCCCCGTCTACGCCCGACAGTTCGGGGTGAGTGTCGCCGCCGTCGGGGTCACGGTGGGGGCCTTCGGGTTGGCCCGTCTGTTGCTCAATGTGCCCCTCGGGTCCCTCTCCGACCGGTGGGGTCGACGCTTCCTCCTGGTGGGGGGACCGGCGGTGGTCGCCGTGAGCATGGTTGGTGCCGGTCTCGCCGCTGGGATAATCAGCCTCACGGTGTGGAGGTTCGTCTCGGGCGCCGGTTCGGCCATGTACATGACCGGTGCCCTCGTCTATCTCATCGATATCTCGACTCTCTCCAACCGGGCCCGATTGATCGGCTTCAATCAAGGTGCGCTCCTCTTCGGCCAGTCGCTCGGTCCCGGGATCGGGGGACTGCTGGCGCAGTGGTGGGGGCTGCGGGCACCGTTCTTTTTCATCGCGGTGGCCACCGCGGTCGCCTCTCTCTACTCCTATTTCCGACTGGAGGAGACCCTTCCGGCCAGGCCACCCCGCGACCATGGAGATCAACCGGAGAAGGATCGTTCGCGGTTGCGGCGGGTGCTGGGCTCCAGAACCTTCCTGGCGGTGGCCCTGGCAAACTTCGCCGTCTTCCTCACTCGGGCCACCACCCGCAACACCCTCATGCCCCTGGTGGGGATTGATGTCTTCGGTCTCAGCCTGGGTGAGATCGGGGCGATGCTGACCGCCATGGCCCTGGTGAATCTTGCTCTTCTCCCCGCGGCGTCCTGGGTCGCCGATCATCACGGACGGGTACGAACCATCGTCCCCAGCATGGTGATGACGGCATTGGCCCTGGGTGCATTGGGGCTGGCCGGCGATACCACCGCATTCCTCATGGGTGCCGGTCTCCTCGCCCTGGCCACGTCGGTGGCGGGACCGGCGCCGGCGGCATTCGCTGCCGATGCGGTGGCGCCCGAGATCCGCGGCTTTTCCCTGGGCCTGTTTCGTACCGCCGGTGATCTCGGGCTGCTCGCCGGTCCGCCCCTTCTGGGAATGGTGGCCGACATCTGGGGCTTCCAATGGGCCTTCGGCGTAAACGCCGGGATTGTTGCCCTGGCGGTTGCGATTTTCGCCGTGGCCGTGCGCCCGGGTCGGGGGGCACGATGAGATCGGCCCCGGCCCGATCGGACCTCCAATGACGGGGTGGAGGGGTATGGGCCGGCGCATGGTCGTCGATGTCACCCCGCTGCGAGAGTCCCCCGGCTTTCGGCGACTCTACCTGGGGCACCTGATGGCGTTCCTGGGTCGGCAGATAGCCGAGGTGGCCGTTCCCATCCAGGTGTTCCTCCTCACCGATTCGACACTCGCAGTGGGAGCACTCGGAATAGCCCAATTGGTTCCCCTCCTGCTGATGTCTCCCCTGGGCGGGGCCGTGACCGACGCCGTCGATCGTCGCAAGCTGCTGGTGGTGTCGCAGTTGTTGTTGGCGGCCACTGCCGCCGGTCTCGCCATCAACGCCGCCTCCCCTGGCCCGGCGGTATGGCCCTTGTTCCTGCTCAGTGGCGTCAACGCCGCCCTGTCGGCGGTCGAACTCCCCGCCCGCATGGCGGCCCTTCCCTCGCTGTTGCGCCGGGAGCTCCTTCCTGCCGGCTTCGCCCTCAATCAGACCATGGTTCAGGTGGCCGCGGCCATCGTGCCCGCCGTTGCCGGTGTTCTCATCGCCCGCTTCAGTCTCACGATCACCTATGTGATCGAACTTGTCGCCTTGGTGGGCGCCGCCTTGGTAACGCTCGGGGTGGGACGGTTGCGTCCCGAGGGGGGCGGTCGGGCCGTGAGCGTCTTGTCGATCGTGGAGGGTCTGCGCTATCTCCGTGGTGAGCGGCTGATCCAATCGTGTTTCGTCATCGATCTCAACGCCATGATCTTCGGTATGCCCCGGGCGCTCTTCCCGGCGCTGGGGACGGGCATCTTCGGGGGTAACGCGGCTACGGTCGGGTTCCTCTATGCCGCCCCCGGCGTGGGCGCCCTCGTCGCCTCCGTCACCGCGGGATGGATCGGATCCGTTCAGCGTCGGGGCCGGGTCGTGATCGCCGCGGTCGTGTTGTGGGGCGCGGGGATCACCGTGTTCGGGCTCATCTCCTATCTCCCCCTCGCCCTGTTCCTGTTGGCAGTGGCCGGGGGCGCCGACGCCGTCTCGGCGGTGTTGCGCAACACCATCCTCCAACTCACCGTCCCCGACGCGCTCCGGGGCAGGCTGGCGTCGATCCATATCGCCGTAGTGTCGGGCGGGCCCCGGCTGGGTGATCTGGAGGCCGGGGTGGTGGCGTCATTGGCCTCACTCCGGTTCTCCGTGGTTTCCGGTGGTCTCGCCTGCATCCTCGGGGTGCTCGCCATAGGGCGATATATGCCCCAACTGTGGCGTTACCGCGACACCGGGGGTGCCGACCCGTCAGCAGACTGAGATGTCGCCGAGGATGCGGGTGACGTTCCCCTCGAGGATGAGATGTCGGTCCTCATCGGACAGACCGGGTATGGATAGGACCGTGGTCACCGGGTCGGGGTCGCCCATCTCGAACGGGTAGTCGGTGCCCATCACCACATGGTCGGCGCCCACCCGTTCCACCAGGAAGGCCAGGGCCTGGGGGTCGTGGAGAACGGTGTCGTAGTAGAGACGGCGGGCCAGCTCGCTGGGTGGTGTCGAGATGTTCTGGGCCGACACATGGGGCACGGCGTCGAAACCACGCTGCATCCGCCCCAGTTGGTAGGGGACGAATCCCCCACCGTGCACCACACAGACCACGAGTGTGGGGTGGCGCTCCAGGACTCCGCTGAAGATGAGATGACCGATGGCGATGGTGCTCTCGGCGGGTCGGCCCACCATGTTGTCGAGGAAGTTGCGCCCCAGATCCACGCCACTCAAGGGGTTGCACGGATGGATCAGCACGAGACAGCGCAGCGCCTCGGCCGCCTCCCAGAAGGGCTCGAGGTGGGCCTGGTCGAGGTCGGTCTCATCGACGGTGGTGGCGATCTCGACACCCACCAGCCCCAGATCCTCCACGGCGAACCGCAACTCCTGGGCGGCGCGGTGGGGATCCTGGAGGGGGACGGTGCCCAGTGCCCGGAAACGATCGGGGTGACGGGCGGCCTCGTCGGCCATTATCCGGTTGAAACGGCGGGAGTAGGCGGCGCCCTTTTCGGGCTCGAGGGCATAGGCGGTGAGGTCGATCCAACTCGAGATCAGTTGGACATCGACCCCGGTGGCATCCATCGCATCGAGCCGGGCATCGACATCGCCGAGTATCCCCCGGAACGGTGCCAGACGGACCCGTCCTGCGATCAACGCCGACTCACCCCGGTCGTCTTCGATCACCTCGATGCCAAAACGGGACCCGTCTACCCGGAGCAGGTCGAGTAACTCCGTGGGGATGCAGTGGGCGTGCACGTCGTAGGTCATGGTCTTTCCGTTGGCTGGGGTTCGGTCACCAGGCGGCCTCGGCCATCCGCCCCGTCAGGTCATCGCTGGGCTCGAGGATGTAGACGCCGCCGTTGACCCGGTCGGTCACATACACGGTGTGGTCGGATGCCACGTAGAGATCGTTGATCTGGCACGCCGGCTGCCCCGGGGGGCATTCCGGGATCCAGTGGGCGATCTCGGTGGGTTGGTCGGGGTCGGTCAGGTCGTACACCCTCAGGCCGGCGTTGAAATAGGTGGCGAACACCAGGTGCTGACTGCGATAGCTCCCGGGCCGGTTCTCGTGGAGGCAGTGGGCCCCGAAACGGAGACCGCGGTCACAGAAGTCATCATCGGGGACCGGGCAGATCGAGCGGACGTAGGGCTCGGTCTCGTCGGCGATGTCGACGACCCGGATCATGTGTCGGTCACCGTCACAGCCGTCGGTTATCGCCTCGTCGGTGACCACGACGAGATCGCGGTCGGGCAGGGGCAGACAGGTGTGGGTGTTGCCGCCCTCGTCCCAGTTGATCCGCGACACCGTGCTCGGTGAGGAGGGGTCCGATATGTCGAGTATCACCATCCCGCTGTCCCAGAACCCCAGGTAGGCCCGGTCGTCGTGGACCATGGCGTGGTGGACCATCCGGCTCTCGTCGTCGGGCCAGTCCGGCGTCTCGCCCCCCTCCTCCCACATGCCGGGCCACCACCATCGCCCCACCTCCACCGGGGCGGTGGGTTCCGACACGTCGATGATCATCCAGATCCGACCGGTGTATCCGGGCGGGGTCGCCGAGATGTAGGCGTGGGGCCCGCCCTCCCACACGATGCGATGAACGCCACGACCACCCGTGTCGAAGAACCCGACACGCTGCGGGTCGAAGGGGTCGGCCAGGTCATAGATCGCCAACCCCACCGGCGCCGGTCCGTCGCTGCGGAACAGCTCGTGGTTGACGAGGAGGAGGTCGTCTGCCACCTGGACCTTGTGGGTGTGTGATCCCGGTGGTGCCTCCCATTGTCTGACCACGCTCGGGCTGGCCGGGTCGGAGATGTCGAGGACCGATGTGCCCTTGCCACTCGGTCCGAAGTGGGCGACGTAGAGGGCGTCGCCATGGGGCATGACCTGCATCCCGTCGCCGTGTCCGTCGAGATCGGAATGGCCGACGAGACGGAATCCGACGGAGTCTTCTGGGTGCATTTTCCCTCCACTGGCGGATGGGTCGAGGTTTGCACAATCGTTTGTAGCAGGTGGAAGAAACGGATGCGAGCCGTCATCCCGGGGGAGGCGTCGTGTCGGGAGTGTTTCACACCGGCCTCCTAGGATGTCATCGGAGGTGGCGCCGGGACGAATCGGGCGAGCACGAGACCACAGATCGCCACCACTCCCGCCGCCACGAGGGTGGCGGTCTGCGGTGAGGTGAGGTCGGCGATGGCGCCGTCGAGGAGGGCCGCCACCGGTCGGGATCCCAGGAAGGCTACCCCCCAGAGCGCCATGATGCGGCCGCGGAGGTGTTCGGGTGTGCGCAGATGCATGGCGCTGGTCAGCGAGGTGACCCCGACGAGGTAGCCGGCGCCGGCCACGACCAGACCACCGAGGGCGATCCATGCCGTCGGGGCGAGGCCGAGAGAGGCGGTCCCGAGACACAACAGGACGAGACCGGTGGTGGCCATGGGGATGTGGTCCCATCTCGCCCGTGCCCACCCGATTGCCAGTGTTGCCACCATGGCCCCGGCGCCGAAGGCCGAGATGAGGAGTCCGACCAGTGCCTCCGGGTCGGTGAAGGTGGTGTTGGCGTACTGCTGGGCTAGGGCCGGGGTCAGGGTGAGCACGGGATCGATCCCGAAGCCGAGGGCGGTCAGCCCCACCAAGAGGACCGCCAGGGTGGGGTCGGTGCGGACATGTTGGAAACCGACCCAGACCGAGGAGCGGCGGGGTGGGGGCAGCGGCCGGGAACGGACCACCAGCAGGGCCGTCACCAGGACGAGAAAGGACAGGGCGTTGACCCCGAAGGCGGCGGCGGCACCCCACGTCACCAGGACGGCGGCGCCGACGGCGGGTCCGATCGCCCTCGCCAGGTTGTAGGTGACCGAGTTGAGGGCGACCGCCCCGTCGAGATCCCTCGATGGCACCAGTGCCGGCACCAGGGCCTGTTGGGCGGGGACCGACATGGCGTTGACGAGACCGATGACGAGGCTGGCGGCCAGGAGCGGCCAAGCCGCCGGGAAGACCTCGAGACCGACCACCGCGGTCAACAGGGCGAGAAGCGCCGCGGTGACGGCCGCCACGGTCTGGACGGACATGAGGAGCCGCCGTCGGTCGAACCGATCGGCGGCCGCCCCCGTCCATGGGGCGAGGACGAGTGAGGGGAGGAACTGGGATACCCCGACCATCCCCACCATCAGGGCGGAACCGGTGATCTCGAACATGACCACGGCGGCGGTGATCTGTTGGAACCAGGTTCCGATATTGGAGGCGAGGTTGCCCACGAAGTAGGGGCCGAAGTTGCGATCGAGTATCAGCGCCAGTGGGGAGCGGGGGAGGGAGACGGCCACCATCCCTGATGATGATATAGGATGCATGGTCGAGCCCGTCAAGTGAGAGGTGAGCATGGCCGGGAGCAATCTGATCCGATTCGCCGACGAATCACCGATCGTCCGGGGTGATGGGATCGAATCGATCCGTCTCACCCCGCAACCCCTCGATGATCAGGACTTCGTGATGGGGATCACGTCGTTTCCCCCGGGGACGGATATCCGACTGCACTCCCACAACTGCGTCGAGCAGGTGACCCTGATCGAGGGGGAGGCCCTCGTTGAGTTGAACGGTCGCCAGATGCCGGTCCGCCGCTATGACACGACCCAGGTTCCCGCCGGTGAGCCCCACCGGTTCGTGAACGACGGGGACTCGATCATGCGAATTCTCTGGGTGTACGGATCGACCGAGGTGACTCGCACCTTCCCCGACACCGGCGAGACGGTGGGACAGTTCCACCACCAGTCATGAGATTCCCCGTCGGTAGGCTCGAGGGATTCATCGCCGCGGTGTTCGAGGCGGTCGGGGCGAAACGGGACCACGTCGCCACGATGGCCCAACGTCTGATCGAGGCCGACCTGAGGGGACGCACCGGTCACGGTCTGATGCGGGTGCGGCCGTTTGCCGAGCGGGTCATCGCCGGCGGGGTCAATCTCGATCCGACGATCAGCCTCTTCCACGAGACCCCGGTGAGCGCCCTCGTCGATGGTGACAACGGCCTTGGTCCCGTGGTGATGACCCATGCCGCCGAGACCGCGATCGCCAAGGCACAGGCGTCGGGTTTGGCCTGGGTGGGGACCCGCAACTCGAACCACGCCGGTGCCGCCGGTGTCTATCCCGCCCTGGCGCTGCGGGCCGGGCTGGGGGCGATCTACATGGCAGTGGCCGCCGGCAATGTCATGCCCCCGTGGGGCGGTGTGGAGCGGCTGTTGGGGACCAACCCGATGGCGGTGGCGATACCGGCCGGTGACGAGGTTCCCTTCCAGCTCGACATCGCCACCACGGTCGCATCGCACGGGACGATCCGGGTGCGGGCCGCCGCGGGTGAACCCCTGCCCGAGGGCTGGGTCGTGGATCGCGACGGCGAGCCCATTACCGATCCCGACCGGGTCGACGAGGGTTTCCTCATGCCGATCGGCGGCTACAAGGGGTCGGGTCTCAACGTCATGATCGGTTTGATGGCGGGGGTGATGAACGGCGCCGCCTTCGGTAGCGATGTCGTCGGTCGCTCCCAACCACCCGACACGCCGACCAATACCGGTCAGACCATCATCGTCTTCCGCCCCGACCTGTTCGCTCCCGCCGGGGAGTTGCGGGCCGAGATGGACCGCAAGCTGAGGGAAATGAGGTCGTCTGGAGAAGCGGGGGCCGCGGTTCGGTTACCGGGGGAGCGAGCCGTCGAGGTGGAGGCCGAACAGAGACGTATCGGCATACCGGTCCCCGAACCGCTATTGGCCGATCTCCGTTCCTTCGCCACCGAGCTCGGGTTGGAAGACCGCCTGGTTTGAGAACCACCATCACTTGTCCCCCCACGGAGTGGGGGGAAGGTCCCTGCGAAGCAGGTAGGGGGGCCAACGGAGGCCGAGATCCCGACCGACCTCGTTCGGTTGTGCCCCCCCTCGTCAGCGCCTC
>WHUC01000046.1:2870-13753 GCA_009377435.1 Acidimicrobiia bacterium | reverse complement strand
TACCGTTCGGGGTAAGGACTACGAGTACGAGGGAGGGGACTCGGGCGGAGAGGAGATCGCCAGCTTCAAGAACCGATTCACGGGCAGCGGCCCATTCCTCCACGACGAGCCCCGCGATCGCACGCCCGAGGTCTTCTCAGGTATCACCACCCTACACCTCGGTCCCGACCGAGCCGCCCGACTCGTGGTCCCGGTTGTGCCGCCCCCAGAACCGTGATGCGATGACCGCGGGAACCCCCTTCAAGGCATACCTGTGTGCGGCTCCGTCGCTCAGAAGGCTCCTGCAGAGTTGGAGACAGCGCCGACCCTGTCTGGTGTCGAGACCGGTTTTGTCGATCGCGACTTCCGGTTAGGCAGACTCCGCCCCGGCTCCAGCTGGTCATCCTCACCGCCCGCCTCGGCGTGGGAAGACCCCAATGGGGCTCTCCATCGCCCACCATGCCGCCACCGCGGGACACCCCACCGCCGTCTTCTCGCCCGTCGCCTCCACCGCCGCCACGGCGGTCTCGGGTTGATCGTCGTCCGACGGCCTCGCCGAAAAGCTCGCATCAATCAACCCGGCGGGTATACCCCGCTGGTCTTGGCCTTCTCGGTCTGCCAGAAGATGTCCGCGATCTCGTCGATGAGGGCGACCAGCTTCTCCCCATCGGCGGGGTCGACCGACTTCTTGGCCGCACCCGCCTGGTGGATGGCCCGCCAGAAGAGGTCATCGAGATCCGAGAACTGCGTCCGGTGGCTCTCGTCGAAGAAGTCGGCCCACAGCACCATCAGATGATGCTTGACCAACTCGGCCCGCTCCTCCTTGATCGAGATGGCGCGTGCCCGGAATACCTCGTCATCGGAATCGTGATATTTCTCGGCCGCCTTGAGAACGGACATGGCCTCGATCTTGGCCTGGGCGGGGTCATAGACACCGCAGAAGAGATCGCAGTGGGCGTAGACGACTGTTGCGTTCCGGAACATTCTTCCTCCTTGTGGTCGGTGACACCCAACATACACTCCCCGTGGTGCTTCCTCTAAGACGATTCGTGGTCGACGAAGACTCGATGGTTCCCGCGCTCCATGCCGGGGACCGTCTCATCGGTCTGAGAATGCGAACGCCTCGACGGGGAGCAATCGTGTGTTTCCCCCATCCGAACAGAGACGACTTCTGGCTCGTGAAGAGAATCATGGCGACACCCGGGGACGACGTGGAGATCAGGAACGGCGACCTGTCGGTGAACGGTCGGCCCAGTCGAGACCTCAAGGAGGATCTCCGGCCTCTCGAACCCGACGGCCGTTGGGAAGTAGGATCGGGCGAGATGTTCGTGCTCTCCGATGCCCATCATTCCACCCGTGCCGACTCGCGGAAGTACGGGCCGGTTCCAATCCGTGGCAGTTATCGGGTCATTGGCCGAACCGGATGAGGCGAGCCGGCCCCTCCTTGGACACGACATCTTTTGTCTCGGCAGTCGAGCACCTCGTCGCCCAAGACCCCCCTCTCGCCACCGTGGTTGACACCCACGGCCTACCCCCGATGTGGAGACGTCCCCCTGGTTTCCCTGCACTCGTGTTGTTCATCCTCGAACAACAGGTGTCGCTGGCGTCAGGCAAAGCGGTGTTCGACCGACTGCGGGATGAACTAGGAGCAATCGAGCCCGCAAGGGCGATCGCCGCCGGACCAACCCGGATCCGGGGCGTCGGTGTCACCCGCCAGAAGACGGGCTATATCATCGGACTCGCCGAGGCGATCATTTCCGGTGAAGTCGACATCGACGGGCTCGGCGCCCTCGACGACCACACGGCCCGGGAGCGACTGCTCGGGATCAAGGGAGTGGGACGGTGGACCGCCGACGTCTATCTTCTCTCCTGCCTCCTCAGACCCGACGCGTGGCCGGTGGGCGATCGCGCCCTCCAGGTCGGGGTCGGTGAGCTACTGGGGACACCCCAGATCCCCGACCAGGTCGAGCTGGAGGAGATCGGCGAGAGGTGGCGCCCCTATAGGGCGGTGGCGGCCCGGCTCGTTTGGCACAACTATCTGCGTGAGAGGGGTCGGGCCGAAACCGAGGTGGCGGGTCTCTAGGAGGAACCCGACGCGGAACACACGTCACAACGGGTCGCAGCGGGTTACGCTCGACATATATGAAAGAGTTCGTGGTCAACATGGAAGCCCGACCCGGCCGACTCGCAGCTCTTACCCGTCTTCTCGGCGCCGCAGGGGTGAACATCGAGGCGCTCACCGGCTACTCGCACGACGGTGTGGGGACCTTGCGGATCATCGTTGACGACGCCACCTCCACCAAGCGTGTGCTTCGGGAGTCGGCCATCGGCTTCACCGAGCATGCCGTGCTCACCACCAGCATGGCGCACCGACCTGGTGAGCTGGGACGCGTCACCGGGGCGTTGGCCGATGCCGACATAGGCATTGACGCCATCTACGTGCTCCGGACCGATGCCGATGGCATCGAACTGGCGATCTGCGTCGAGGACGCCGAGGTCGCCCGCAACGCCCTTCCGGTGCGGGGTTCGGTCTGATTCGGAAATGACCTAGATAGGGCGAGAGCAGCCCTACGATGTCTCGATGCGCAGATCACTCATTCCTATTGTCGCGCTCACGGTTCTGTTGTCGGCGTGCAGTTCCGCCGCCAATTCGGCGGCAACCACCACAGCACCGACCACCGACCCGAGCACGACGAGCAGCACAACGACCAGCACCAGCTCCACCACGGCCACCACCACCACCATGACTGCCTCGACCACGGTCGCTGCGGTCACGGAGTCACCTCTCAATGGGATGCGGCTTGCTCCTGATGCGGTACCGGACCGACGGGTCCTCGCCGTAAAGATCGACAACTTTCCCGACGCCCGACCCCAGTCGGGCATGGAGCAGGCCGACATGATGATCGAGGTGTGGGTCGAGGGTGTCACCCGTTTTATCTCGCTCTGGCACACCGCCGACTCCGACTACGTCGGACCCATCCGGTCCACGAGACCTACCGACCCCACCCTCCTCCGACCGCTCGGCGCCGCTCTCGCCACCTCCGGTGGCCAACCGTGGGTCCAGGCCGAGTTCAGGGCCAATGGGGTTCCGATGATCCAGGAGGTCCGTCCCGACACGTTCCGTATCCCCTCACGTCGTGCCCCACACAATCTCTACGGCGACACCAACGCACTCCGCCAACGCGACACCAGAAATCCTCTCGAGGCGCCCTTGGCGCCATTGTGGAGGTTTGGGAAGACCCCCGCCGACGCCAAGGAGGCGACCACCATCGTCACGAACTGGCCCTTCAACTTCGACACCGGCTGGGAGTGGGATGGCACCCAATACGCCAAGTTCACCAAGGGAGTGCCCCACGAATGGCTCGACCCCGACGGGCCCGAGCCGGAGCGAGCCTCGAATTCAAGCACGACCACCGGTCCCGACACCACCACTACCACTACCACAGAGGAGACGGGTGGGGCCACCGGTTCCACCGCCACGACCGAGGGGGCGGGTCCCGTCCAGGAGGAGGTCGCTGCCGACACCGTCATCATCATGGAGATGTCCCTGTACACCAAGAGTGGCGACTCGGGGTCATCCCTCCCCACGACGCAGACCGTTGGTGAAGGCCCCGCCTACGTCTTCTCGGAGGGAAAGGTCCAGGTGGGGATCTGGAGTAGAGAGAGTGTCGACGACTGGTTCACCCTGACCGATGAGGATGGGGACGAAATGGTGGTCGCCCCCGGTCGCATCTGGATGCAGTTGCCTCCCCCCGGAGGCGTCACCTTCGAATGACGGCGGGCAAGATCGCCGCCGATGTCCGCTCCGGGAGGCGACCGGCCTCCGAGATCGTCGCCGTTGCCCTGGAACGCGCCGAGCAGGACGAGACCAACTCCTTCATCTCCCTGGACGAGGCAGCCATGACGCGTGCCGGCGAGATCGACTCCATCGTCTCTGCCGGTGGTGACCCCGGGCCCCTCGGTGGCGTTCCCGTCGCCATCAAGGATCTCATCGACCATGAGGGTCGGGTCACCACGGCGGGTTCCGGATTTTACCGCAAGGTCGCCGACGAATCGGCGCCCGTCGTCCAATTGCTCGAGGAAGCCGGCGCCATCATCATCGGAAGGGCGAACCT
The DNA here is from genome assembly GCA_009377435.1 of Acidimicrobiia bacterium. Lineage (GTDB taxonomy): Bacteria > Actinomycetota > Acidimicrobiia > Spongiisociales > ZC4RG35 > WHTL01. The sequence continues at coordinate 9,659 of WHUC01000046.1, read as the reverse complement.
CCACGAGTTCGCATTCGGATTCGACTCCGAGAACGAGTGGTTCGGGGCGGTGAGAAACCCCTGGGACCTCGGCACCTCGGCAGGTGGATCCTCAGGGGGCTCGGCTACCGCGGTGGCGTCCGGCCTCGTGCCCCTGTCCCTCGGGACCGACACGGGTGGTTCGGTGCGGATCCCGGCTGCGATGACGGGAATCTTCGGACTAAAGGTAACGCACGGGGCAATCTCGACCCGTGGGGTGTTCCCCCTGGTGCCGTCATGTGACACGGTGGGGCCGTTCGCGACCTCGACCGCCGACCTCGCCCTCGCCCATCGGGTCCTCGCCGTCCACGACCCGCACGACCCCCACTCTCGGAGACGCCCACAACAGGAGACCAGACCGATCGAACGTCTCGGTGTCCCCCGCCCATGGGTGGATGACGCCCCCATGACCGAGGCTGTGGCGGCCGATTTCGCCCACGCCCTCAGCGTCCTCGAGGACAACGGGCTGGAGATCGTGGACATCGAGATCCCGGAGTTGATACCCCCGGGTCGCATCAGCGACGCAATCGGGAGGGAAGTCGCCGCCATCCACCGCGATTACACCACCAGAGGCGAGGTCTACGGCAGATCGGTGGCGCCCCGGATCGCCGCCGCCATGGATGTGACGCCCGAGGCCGATGCCGAGGCGAGACGGTGGCGGGCCGACACCAGGGAGGCGACCCGGGATGCCCTCACCCGTGTCGAAGCCCTCATCACCCCGACGGTGGCGAACGGGCGCAAGGTGATCGGCGAGGACGAGATCGACGGCGCGCCCGCCCGGGTGGTCTTGTCGTACTTCTCGGCCATCGTCAATCACATCGATCTTCCGGCGATAAGTCTTCCGCTCGAGGTATCAGATGGCACGCCTCCTACCTCTATCCAGATCGTGGGCGACGACTGGTCCGAGCCGTGCCTACTCGCCATGGGAGAACGGCTCGAGCAGGCCGGAATAGTCGGCTTCCGCCCACCGCCGGATGAACTCCCGCTGAGCGCCATGTGAGACCTACACTCGGCGTGCCACCGGACAAAACGGTGCGCGCAGTGCAGTTATCACAGAAGCACAACTATCACAGAAGCACAACCGAGAGGTGAGGGCCGAAGTGGCAACAGAAGATCTGGTCACCCAGGAGTCCGACCAGAAGACAGAGATAGACCGGGCGGTCATCCGTTTCGCCGGCGACTCCGGCGACGGGATGCAGGTTGCGGGCACCCGATTCACCGACGCCTCGGCGGCATTTGGGAACGACCTCGCCACGCTCCCCTCCTTCCCAGCCGAGATACGGGCCCCCGCCGGCACCCTGCCCGGTGTCTCCTCGTTCCAGGTCCAGATCGCAGACTTCGATATCCTCACCGCCGGTGACGAGCCCGACACCCTGGTGGCGATGAACCCGGCCGCATTGCGGAATAATCTCGACGATCTGAAGCGGGGAGGGACCCTCATCGTCAACAGTGACGCCTTCGAGGAGCGGAACCTGGCGAAGGCCGGGTACGACCACAACCCGCTCGAGGGCGATGCCGTCAAGGGCTTCCGTGTCATCGAGGTCCCGATGGAGCAGCTCACCAAGGGGGCGGTCAAGGACTCCGGTGTCTCCGGTCGTGATGTTCTCCGCTCGAAGAACTTCCTCGCCATCGGTCTCCTCACCTGGCTGTACAACCGCCCCACCGAGCCCACGATCGAATGGGCCGAGAAGAAGTTCGCCACGCGGCCGGAGGTGGCCGCTGCCAATGTGATGGCGTTCAAGGCGGGATACAACTTCGGCATCACCACCGAAGCCACCAAGACCACCGTCGAGATCCGACCCGCGACCCTCCCTTCGGGAACCTACACCAACGTCACCGGCAACACCGCCCTGTCGTGGGGTCTGGTGGCCGCGGCCCGACAGGCGAAGCTGCCGCTGTTCTACGGCAGCTATCCGATCACCCCGGCCTCCGATGTTCTCCATGAACTATCGAAGCACAAGAACTTCGGCGTCACCACCTTCCAGGCCGAGGACGAGATAGCCGCCGTGGGTTCCGCCATTGGGGCGGCATTTGCGGGCAACCTCGCGGTAACCGGTTCTTCCGGTCCTGGAATCGCCCTCAAGTCGGAGGGCATCTCCCTGGCATTTCAGGCCGAGCTCCCATTGCTGATCCTCAACGTGCAGAGGGCGGGACCCTCGACTGGTATGCCGACGAAGCCGGAACAGTCCGATCTGCTGTTTGCGCTTTTTGGGCGGCACGGCGAGTCACCCCTTCCCGTGATCGCCGCGGCGAGTCCGTCCGACGCATTCGAGGTGGCGATCGAGGCGGCGCGCCTCGCCCTCAAGTACATGACACCGGTGATCCTCCTCTCCGACAACCACATTGCCAACGGGTCGGAACCGTGGATGCTTCCCGATATTGACGAACTTCCCGACATCTCGGTGCCATTCGCCACCAAGGAGAACTCCGATCACGGCTTCATGCCCTACATGCGCGACATCGAGACATTCTCCCGACCTTGGGCGATCCCGGGTACACCGGGTCTGGAGCACCGCCTCGGGGGCCTCGAGAAGGAGGCGATCACCGGTAATGTTTCCTACGACCCCGAGAACCATCAGCTCATGACCGACAGCCGGGCCTGGAAGGTGGTCAACATCTCCCATGACATCGCACCGGTCGAGGTTGACGATCCCGACGGTGACGGCGATCTTCTCCTCCTTGGTTGGGGCTCCACGTATGGGTCAATCCGTGCGGCAACCCGCGATCTGAGAAAGGACGGCCGCAAGGTCGCCCACGCCCATCTGCGTCATGTCAATCCGTTCCCCGCCAATCTCGGCGCGGTACTCGGCGCCTACGAGCGGATCCTCATCCCGGAGTTGAACACGGGTCAGTTGCGCAAGCTGATCCGAGCCGACTTCCTGGTGGACGCCAAGGGCCTTAACCGGGTTGCCGGTGTCCCCTTCAAAACCTCGGAGATCACCGAGACCGCCATCGCCATGTTGGAGCGCTGAGTTATGACGGTGACATTCCAACCCACCCACCCCACACCCACCACTAGCAAACCAAGGGTCCGCTCATGACCACAACCGATTACACACGTGCCGATTTCCAGACCGACCAGGAGGTCCGCTGGTGTCCGGGGTGCGGCGACTACACCGTCCTCGCCAGTGTTCAGAACTTCATGGCGGGTCTCGGCGTCCCCCGGGAGAAGATCGTCGTCATCTCTGGAATCGGATGTGCCGCCCGCTTCCCCTACTACATGAACACCTACGGGATGCACTCCATCCATGGACGCGCCCCGGCGGTGGCGTCGGGAATCTCGATCACCCGGCCCGATCTCTCCGTGTGGGTGGTGACCGGCGACGGTGACGCCCTCTCCATCGGGGGCAACCATCTGATCCATTCGCTGCGGCGCAACCTGAACTTCAAGATCCTGCTGTTCAACAACCAGATCTATGGGCTGACCAAAGGCCAGTATTCCCCCACCTCCGAGCAGGGTAAGCAGACCAAGTCGACGCCGTTCGGCTCGCCCGACCACCCCTTCAACCCGGTGAGTCTCGCCCTCGGCGCCGAGGCGACCTTCGTCGCCCGGACCCTCGATATGGACCGCAAGCACACCACCGGGATCCTCGAGGCCGCCTACGAGCACCAGGGATCGGCGCTCATCGAGATCTATCAGAACTGCAACGTCTTCAACGACAAGGCCTTCATCGAGCTGACGGGTAAAGACACCCGCGACCACAACCGCATCAACCTCGTCGACGGGGAACCCGTCAAGTTCGGGCCCGAGGGTGAGCGGGCGGTGATCCTCGAGGAGGGCACGGCGAAGATCGTGGACACATCAGCGGTGGACCCCGGTCGTATCCTGGTCCACGATGCCGGAAATGACGACCCCAGTGTGGCGTTCGCCATATCCCGTCTCTCCCACGGGCCCTACGGCCCCACCCCCCTTGGGATCTTTCGCCGGGTGAGCCGCCCCACCTACGAGTCGACCGTTCGCGATCAGATCACCGCGGCCACCGAGGCCAAGGGTGAGGGCGACCTGGCTGCACTGATCCGGTCCCACGGAACCTGGGACGTCTAGGTCTAGGAATCATCTGCCCAGAACCGAGTCAACCGTCACGATGGTGGTGGCGTCACCGTTCTCATCGGGCACGGCGAGAAGGCTCCCGTCGGGAGAGACGAGCACCTCGGGTGACTGGTTGCTCCCGGGCACCGGGAACCTGGCACCATCCGGGGTGAAGATCTCCCATCCTCCGGCCGCACCATCCGGAGCCAGTGTGAAGGCGAGGACGCTGTCGCTGCCGGGGAGCGGTGCGGCCGAGAGCACCTCGGCATCGGAGAAGCGCCTCGACGAGCCATCGGGATTGATGACGTAGATCCCGCACGCCCCGGACGCTACCGCAACATCTCCTGACGCCCCGGACTGGACGACCGCACAGTCGGGGAGGATTTCCACAAGGTCTCCGACAGCGTCGTATATGCCGACCTCGAGTGCATCTTCGAAGGTAGCGCCGACCATCAACTCCCCAGCGACTGCCAATGTGGTGGGCTGGACCGGGAAGGGCGAGGGCTCGGGCTCGGTAAGCTGCCCGCTCGCCGGATCGAGTCGCCGGATCGACCCGGGGGTGACAAACAGAAGGTCCCCTCTCCCCCGATCGGCGGCGAATGTCGCATTGGTCAGGTTATCGCCCAACTCGATCTCGCTCACATCGATCTCGAAGGCCCCCTCGTCCGAGAACGAGCCGAGGCTGACCGACTGGATGAACCCCTCGCACTGGTCGACGATGGCGATCTGCTCACCGAACGGAATCGCCGTCCCGGTCACCGTACCGTCGCCGGCGGGGGTCATGGAACCATCCGTGAGATCGACGACCTGCCAGGAAGCGGCGGAGAATCCCTCACAGCCCTGCCGGTCCGGGTCGAGCACCGCGCTTATCAGCGTGGGACGGGACGGTGCGAAGACGGCGCCTCTCCCCGGGACCGAGTCCACCAACTCGACGGCCGTAGAGGGTGTGGCCGGACCGGTGGTGGGCGGTGTGTCAGGCATCGTCGTTCTCCCTGAGGTCGAGACGGTCGAGTCGACGACTGATGAGGGAGGAGGACCCTGAAGGACGATGAACCCGATCAGGACTACGACGGCAACGGTGGCAGCCATGGGGACGACAAGGACACTCGACCACACCGAGGTGGTGCGGTCCCCACCGGGCCGGGTCCCCTCGGGGACTTCGATCCGCTGGGCCTCGTGCTCGAGATGACGACGCAGACGGGTCTCGAGGTCCGTCATGCCGACCCCTCGGTCATGTCGATCCGAGATCTCAACTGGTTCAGGGCCCGCCCTATCCGGCTCTTGACCGTCCCCAAGGGCACGTCGATCACGGCGGCGATCTCGGGTTGTGTCCAGTTGAGGTAGTAACGAAGGACGATCACCTCGCGGTACTCGTCGGGAAGCTCCCCCACTGCGGTGGCCATCTGCGGATCGGGCGGAACCGGGTCCTCGATCGAGGGTTCGGGAAGATTGTCCGAGGTGTGCTCGCGGCGTCTCTTGCGCCAGGCGCTGATCGCCTGATTATGGGCGACCCGATAGACCCAGGCGGCGGGTTTGTCGTATCCACCGATCTTCGCCCACGACGAGTACGCCCTCGTCATCGCCTCGTCAACGGCATCTGCGGCATGCTCGACATCACCCGTGACCAGGGTGATGGCCCTGATCAGGGATGGTCGTTCCTTCTCGTAGAACCTCTCGAACTTTCGTAGCTCCCTCCGACTCAAGACTCTCCCTCTGTTGGAGTCCGCAGACCTCAGTGTGGTCGCGGCGGAGGCCGTCGGCTCGTCTCTGGTCATTCTCATGTACTTACGTCTCTCCCTCCGGATCCGTTCCCACCGGGTCGAGGATGAGGTCGGGGTTGAGAACGATCTCCTCATACCGGATCGAACGGGGAATCTCGAGGACGTCCTGGTGGGGTCGTATGCCCCCCGTCCCGAGGTCAACGATGGCCAGTCCCGCCTCACCCCTGACCAATCCCTCGCCGTTAGTCACATCGAGCAAATGTCCATAACCGTCGACGGGCCAGCGCGCCCGCTCCTCACCGGTCTCGACGTCGATGACCACCATCTCCTCGTCAGGGGTCAGTTCCAGGAGGACCAGACGTGCCCCATCGGGGGTGACCTTGATGTACTCCCGGCTGACCCCGTCGCAACCCAGTTCTTCGATCGCTCCCGGCACCTCCAGCTCGGCGCCATCGATGGCGAACAACCGCACACTGGGGCATCCGCTCAACCAATAGACGATGTAGAGGTCGTCACCCGAGCCGACACCGGCGGGACCGATTGGGTCGCCACCGACCTGTTGGGACACCGGCTCGTCGTGGGTGGCGAGGTCCCAGGTCTTGACCTCCGTGTCCAGCATCGTGGTGTAGATGGTCTTCCACCCCTGCTCCGACTGAACGACCGCCAGCTCCCCAACGCCCTGTGGCTCGGTGACGACGACGGCCCGATCCGACCCGGCGGGGACATGCATCAGATACGAGTCCCGGGTGGGTCCGGAGTCGTCGTAATCGGTTACCGCGAACACGAATCCGCCACGACCATCGGACACCGGTTGGGCGGGGAGATGCTCCCCGGACAGTTCGGAGAAGTCGCTCTCAATGGGGACGGCCTGCCCGTCGGCGGTCTCAAGACGGATCTGATCGATACGCGTCTCGGCCCGTTCGACCACGATGCGGGCCCGCTCGAAGATCTGAGATCCATCCCCAGCCGAGACCGGCGGGGCCGGGCTGGTCGTTTCCGTCGTGTCGGCAAGGATGGTGG
>WHUC01000046.1:0-2151 GCA_009377435.1 Acidimicrobiia bacterium | reverse complement strand
GGCGGTCCACCGTCGACGAGTTCGTCCGCTACACCGAGACGGTCGTCGATCGACTCGGTGACCGGGTCGACCATTGGATCACCCACAATGAACCGTGGGTGGCGACGATGCTGGGACACAAGGACGGCTACTTCGCCCCCGGCATCGCCGATTGGAGGCCGGCGCTGCGCGCCGGTCACCACATCCTGCTCTCCCACGGTCGGGCCACCGCGTCCATCCGGGAGCAAGTTCCCGATGCCACGGTGGGCATCGCCCTCGATTGCCGACCCGCCTATCCCGCATCCGACTCCCCCGGCGACATCGAGGCCGCCCGCCACTTCGACGGGTATCGGAACCGGTGGTTCTTCGACCCCGTCCACGGAAAGGGATACCCCGCCGACATGGTCGAGGCGTACCACGAGGCGGGACGGTTCGAGTCCGGGCCCCTCGACTTCGTCGCGGACGGAGACATGGAGGTCATCGCCACCCCACTCGACTTCGTGGGAATCAACTACTACACCTCGCTGGCGGCGACACCGGAGAATCAGGAAGCGGAGAGCACACCGGTCGAGCCCGGGTCCAACCCGCCCCCCGGATACACCGAGATGGGCTGGGCGATCACCCCGGAGTGGTTCACCCGCTTCATCCTCCGGGTGAACGAGGACTATGCACCGAGGGCGATCGTCATCACCGAGAACGGGGCCAGCTTCTCGGACGGCCCCGACATGTCGGGTCAGATCGACGACCAACGGCGGATCGACTATCTCGACTCCCACATCGCCGCCGTCGGCGAGGCGAGGGACCAGGGCGCCCTCGTCACCGGATACTTCGAGTGGTCCCTCCTCGACAACCTGGAGTGGGTGGCCGGTTACGGCCAGCGCTTCGGCATCGTCCACGTCGATTTCGACACCATGACCCGCACCCCCAAGGCCAGCTACCACTGGTACCACGACCGCATCGCCCGGGGCTGGTAGTACCCCGCGATACACGCGGGCTGATCCGCTCGCGCTCGGACCGCAACCTCCAGCAAAACTGTCACTGGCGGTTTGTATTGTTCTAGGTATGTTAGAAGTAGTAGACCACCAACTAGATGAAGGGTACTCGGATGACCAGTATCGGGATGGTGGGCAGCTCGATGCCCTGGGGGCGATGGATCCGGGACCGGAGCTGGCATCGGTGTTGGCCGGAATCGACCGAGCCCGGCTCAACGGTCACCGACTGGTGGTGGTCCTTCAGGCCCTGTCCCGCCAGATTGCCCACGATCAGGCCGCTCTCTACGCCGTCATGTCCGAGATCTCTTATTGCCCGCCTGGTGACGTCGCCTCGCCCCCGGACCGGATGGGGGTGCCCGACGAGTTCGCCGCCGATGAGATCCGAGCCGCGTTGGCTCTGACCCGCCGCTCGGCCGACACCCAACTCGACTTCGCCCATCAGATCAGGGAGCGTCTCCCCCAGGTTGGAGAGGGGATGGGCGGCGGACGGCTCGACCTGGCCCGGGCCCGGGTACTCATCGACGGCACCGACCACCTCGACGAGGAGACGGCCCGCAAGGTCGTCGACGCCGTCATCGACAAGGCCGCCAACCTGACCATTGGACAGCTCCGGGCGCGGCTCCGCCGCTTGACAATCGAAATCGATCCCGACGACGCCAAACACCGTCTCGACCGCGGCGTCGACGCCCGGCGTGTCGTGTCCTACCCGAACCCTGATGGCACCGCCAACCTGCTGGGATCGTCGCTGCAACCGGAGCGGGTGGCGGCCATCATGAGACGACTCAACCGGCTCGCCCAACAAGCCCGCCATCGAGACGACCCTCGTAGCATCGACCAGATCCGCGCCGACATCCGTTCTCCCCTCACCTGCGGTGGGGGGAGTGGCAGCGCCGGTAGGCGCTGACGAGGGGGGCACCTCCGCGACCTGATCTGGTCGCAACCACCGAAGCAGTTGTGCCCCCTTACCTCCCGGGCCTGCGGCCCGGCAGGAACCTTTCCCCCTCCTGCGGAGGGGGGAACAACGCTGTCGCATGCCCGCAAGCGACTGTGATCTCGACCACACCCAGGCGTACACCGATGATGGCCCCACTCTTGTCGACAATCTCGCACCCCTGTGTCGTCACGATCACCGTCTCAAACACGAAAGCCGATGGCAACTGATCAACACCGGCGAAGACCA
>WHUC01000045.1 GCA_009377435.1 Acidimicrobiia bacterium | reverse complement strand
GCTGGTCGACGCTCAGGCGGAAAGCACCCTCACCGCCGCCGACGTCACCGGCTGGCGCCAGGCGGCCAATGCCGTGAGCTTCGAGGTGCCAGCCCGCATCGATCCGCCGGCTTCAGCTCCCAAAGATCCCATCGAAGCCGTCATCCTGCGTCGGGGATCGACCCGGGTCATGCGCCCCGATCCGGTCGTCCACGATGCGCTGGCCTGGCCGTTGGCCGCGGCCACCAGAGCGGTCCCCCTCGACGCGGCTCCGCGTGGCACATTGCTCGAGCACTATGTGAACGTCCATGCCGTCGACGGTGTCCGACCCGCCGCCTACCGGTGGGAGGATGGCAAGGTAGAGTTCATCGTCGGCGACGACTCTCCGCGGGAGATAGGCAAAAGGCTGTGCCTTGACCAGCCCCTCGGCGGCGACTCGGCCTACACCGTATTTCACAACGCGGCGCTTGACCCGATCCTCGACGCCCTCGGCTCTCGCGGTTATCGAGCGGCTCAACTCGAAGCCGGCATCGTCTCGGGCCGTCTTGCCCTCTCCGCGTTCGCCCTGAGCCTGGGTGCGACGGGGCTGACCTTCATCGACGATCTCGTGTCCCGCCACTTCGACACGGCGACGGCGCCCATGCTGGTCACCTCCGTTGGCGTGCCCGACACACCCCCCGCCCCAGCCGGTCGGCCCGGCCAACCGGTAACCCTCAGCCGATACGACCAGCTGACGAACCGCGCCTCGCTCCACTTCCAACGATCCCGCCGCGGTCACTGACAATCATGGGCTATCTGCCAGCTCATCGCAGCCACCCCCGTCACCGGCTCGACCGGACCGGTAGGGTCGGTGCCCGATGACCGGTCGCCGACGAGATCGACCGTCGGCCATCGAGTCGATCAGCGCGGTGACGCTGGCCACCCGCGTCACGGCCCGCTCGGTCGAGTTCTACACGTCTTTGGGCTTCGAGCTGCGCTACGGCGGCCCCGAAGCCGAGTTCTCGAGCTTCGCCGTGGGGAATGGCTACCTCAACCTGATCGCCCAGCCCGCCGAGCGTCCCCTGTCGTGGTGGGGGCGAGTGATCCTCTACGTGTCCGACGTCGACGCCCTCTACGACCACGCGCTCCGACTGGGCCTGTCGCCGCAGGCGCCGCCCCGCGACGGCTTATGGGGCGAGCGGTACTTCCACCTAACCGACCCCGACGGTCACGAGCTCAGCTTCGCCCGACCGCTGCCGCGGGGCGGTCCCGGTTCGGGGTGATTCGCTAGAAGGCCGTGGAGGGGCTGGCCTGTCGCGCCGCCCGGACCACCCGACCAATCGTCCTCACTCGGGATGTACCGGAAGCCGGGGAGCTGCCCCCGCTCTCCAGGTGGAGCACAACGCACCGACCCTGCTTTGATTAAGGATGATCAGCCGATCATCCGGTACGAGCATGCCGAAGGTGGGGTGACGGGGTCGTCTTCGACTTCTTCCCACAGGATCGAGAGGTCCATCAGTTCCGCGAGTTGTTCGGCGTCGAAGTTCGGCTGCAACTGATGGCTGTGCCATAGACGATCAGCGGTCGCATCGATGCGCGGCTGAAGGTCATCAGTTGTCAGACCAGACTGGACGTTCCAGTGCGGGGGAAGGTCAAGCGCAGGACGGGCCCGGAGGTGGCAGGTGCGGTTCGGTGAGCTCGCCACAGCGACCTGCATGACGACGAAAACGCTGCGCACCTACGCGGCCAGCGGCCTGCTCCCGCCCACGGACTGCACCCCAAGCAGCGAGGCGCGCAGGCCTCCTGCAGGTCTTCGGGCGGGCCGAGAGACGGGCGCGGGTCGTGGACGTCGCCAGCGACGCCGCCGCGGTGCACGTAAACCAGAGTCTCGCCGACGGTCTCGGGTCGGCACCGCGACCGGATCACCGAGTTCGTCGCTCTGTTCGCGTCGGCGACGCCGATGGGAGTGCCTCATGGACCGTCGGCCCAGGCGGCGTACGCCGCCCAGAACGGGTCGGGGCCCGGGTGGGCGAGGGGCCGGTACCGGCCGTCCACGACGAGGGTCCGTCCCGAGGACTCGGGAAGCACCTCGCCGACCTCGGCGGCGTCGATTCCCGCGTTGTGGAGCGCCGAGAGGACGCGCTGCACGTGCGCGGGCCGCGCCGTGAGCAAGAGCGTGCCTTCCGAGATCGAGGCGTAGGGATCCATGCCGGCGGCGTCACAGACCGCACGCACCTCCGGGCGCACGGGAATGCTCCCCCGCTCGACCACCATACCCACGCGGGATGCCTCGGCGATCTCGAGGAGTCCTCCGAGGACCCCGCCCTCGGTGGCGTCGTGCATCGCGGTGACGCCGTCATCGCGGACGCCGCAGCCCGCGGCGATGCGGGCCTCCGGGACGACCGTCATGGACCCGAGGAGGTCCCGCGCGGCGGCGACAGCCGGCGCACCGACGACGGCCGCGAGTCGGTCTCCGTACGCCGCCGCGAACAGGGCGGTCGCCTCGATCGCGGCGCCCTTGGTGACGAGCACGCGGTCGCCTGGGCGCGCCATGCTCGTGGTGATGTAGCCGTTCTCCGGTCCGAGCGCGATGCAGGTCGCGCCCCCCACCATCGGCCAGGCGCAGCCAGCGTAGCGGGCGGTGTGCCCGGTCACGATGGCGATGCCGAGGTCGGCGCAGGCGGCGGAGTAGGTGTCCCAGAGGGTGTGGAGGTCCTCGTCGCTCAGGTCCGGCGGCAGGTTGAGGTCGACGGTCATCGCCCGGAGCGGCAGACCGCTCGTCGCGGCGTCGGAGGCGAGGATGTGCACGGCGAACCATGCTGCGCGCTCCCATCCGAGTTCCGGCATTACGAAGACCGGGTCGGTCGTCACGGCCATCACCACGCCGGGGGCGACGCGCAGCACGCCGACGTCGACCCCGGGGGCGGGCCCGGCGAGCACCTCGGGGTCGGGGGCACCCAACCTGCTGAGCACCGTCGCGCGCAGCTCCTCGGCGCTGAGCTTTCCGAGCCGTTCCTCCGTCATGGTCTCTCCTGGTCGTGGTCGTGTCGGGCATCCGGCGGGGGTGGCTGATCCAGGGACGTGGCCCGGACATGGGCGGTCGTCACAGCCCGGACGAGCGCCCGGGTCGCGGTTACTGGGTCGGGCGCGGTGGCGACCGCGGACACGACGGCAACGCCCGCGGCTCCGGCTGCGATGACGTCTCCGGCGTTGGCTGCGGTGATCCCGCCGATGCCCACGACCGGCACCGGGCTCGCGGCGACGACGGCGCGCAGAGCGCCGAGCCCGCCGGGCACCGCGTCCGGCTTGGTCGCCGTCGCCCAGACGGTCGCGCCGAGGTAGTCGGCGCCCGCGTCGAGCGCCGACCGTACGTCCTCGACCCCCCGCACGCTGATGCCGAGCACCTGTTCCGGTCGCAGACGCTCTCGAGCACCGGCGAGATCGTCGCCCTGACCCAGGTGCACGCCGTCGGCTCCGGCGGCCACCGCCACGTTGAGACGGTCGTTGACGACGAAGAGGGCTCCGGCGGCCCGGCACCGCTCGGCGAGCTCGATGGCGACGGCCAGCAGCAGCTCGTCGTCGGGGAGCTGCGGTGCGCGCAGCTGCACGGCGGTGGCGTCACCGGCGAGTGCGGCCGCCGCGACGTCGAGGACAGTTCGCGGGACCGGTGCCCTGGTGGCCGTCGTCACGACGTAGACCGCCAGCCGGCGCGCCAGGTCCCGCCCGGTCGCCTTCACGGCTGCGACCGGTCGTCCGGGGCGAGCACCCTCCAGAAGTGGCCGACGGGGCCGAGGCCGGCGCCCAGGGGGAAGGAGTCGACGATCGCTGCGGTGACGAATGCCTTGCCCGCCCGCACGGCGTCCTCGACACCGAGGCCCCGCGCGACGGCCGCGGTGGTTGCGGCCGCCAGCGTGTCGCCCGTGCCGTGGGTGTGCGGGGAGGCGTGTCGGTCGGCGACGAGTTCGATCTCGCCCTTCCCATCGAAGAGCACGTCGAGGGCGCGTCCCGGGTCGTCCTCGGCGTGCCCGCCCTTGACCAGGACCCAGGCCGGACCCATCGCGTGCAGTGCCCGCGCCACCTCCGACATGCCCTCCCGCCCCCGCACGTCCAGCCCGGTGAGCAGACGGGCCTCGGCCAGGTTCGGCGTGACGAGCGTCGCCAGCGGCACCACGAGTTCACGCAGCGCCTCGAGCGCGTCCTGGCGCAGCAGCGGGTCGCCGTGCTGGGATGCGCACACGGGGTCCACGACGAACGGACCGACGTCCAGCCGCGTGACCACCGCGGCGACCGCCTCGATGACCGCGGCGCTGGCGAGCATCCCGGTCTTGGTCGCCTGCACGCCGATGTCGGTGACGACCGCCTCGACCTGCTCGGTCACCGCCGACGCGGGCAGCTCGTAGAAGCCGCTGACCCCCAGCGAGTTCTGCACCGTCACTGCCGTCAGCGCGCACGTGCCGTGCACCCCACAGCACAGGAACGTCTTGAGGTCCGCCTGGACGCCGGCCCCGCCGCCGGAGTCCGAGCCTGCGATCGTCAGCGCCCGCGGCGGCGGCGTGGTCCTCATCGTCCGGACCTCACGGGATCAGCACAGCGCGACCGACGACGCGACCGGCGCGCAGGTCGTCGAGCACGCGCGCGACGTCTTCGAGCGGCGCGGTCGTCACCGTCGTGCGCAACAGTCCGGCGGCGCCCAACTTGAGTGCCTCGACCAGCTCGGCGCGCCGGTTGCCGACCGAGGTCAGGATGCGTTGCTCGGGCACGACAAGGGCGAGCGGGTCGACCTCGACGCGGTCGAAGCTGTAGCCGACGTAGACCAGGGCGCCACGCTTGCCGAGGGAGGCAAGAGCCGCCGCCCCGGTCTCCCTGGTCCCGACGAGCTCGAAAACGACATCGGCACCGGCGCCGCCGGTCGCCTCGCGCACACGGGCGGCGACGTCCTCCCTCGACGGGTCGACGGTCACCTCGGCACCGAGCTGGCGCGCCAGGTCCAACCGGGCAGCGCTACGAGCGACGGCGACCACGCGCACGCCCGCCAGCCGCAGCACCTGCACGAGGGCCAGACCGACACCGCCGGTGCCGTACACCACCGCGGTGTCGCCGTCGGTGACACCGGCGACGCTGACGGCGTGCAACGCGGTCGTGCCGCTGCAGCACAACGGCGCGGCGGCGGTTAGGTCAAGAGCGTCCGGTACCGGCAAGACCGCGGAGGCGGGGACCAGGATCTGCTCGGCGAAGCCGCCGTCGGTGGTGAAGGCGAGGAAGCCGAGCGGCGCGTCGCAGAGGTGGTCGTCCCCAGCACGGCACCAGCGGCACCGGCCGCACGCGTGGAAGTAGTGGATGGCGACACGGTCGCCCACCGCCACCTCGGTGACGCCATCGCCGACCTCGGCGACCACACCGGCGACCTCATGGCCCAAAGTGATCGGCGTGCGTGCCGGGCTGAGCAGCCCGTCGAGGAAGTGCAACTCGGTCCCACACACCCCCGCCGCACTGACCTCGACGAGGACGTGCCCCTGGGTGGTCTGTGGTCGTTCGACGTCCTCGACGACGAGTGGCCGTCCGGTGCCGTAAAAGCGCGCAGCGCGCATGAATCCTCCCTACGCCGGCATTACCCGGTCAGGTTCGAGCGGTCGGCGGCCCTCAGCCACCCTCTCAGCCCACTGATGTGAACTCCCGCATGCTGACACGCAAACTACCACGTCTACCAGCTCCGTGTAATCGCTGACGTTCCATCCAGGAGTGAGTCAGCCCGGAGGTGCCCATCCGGGACGACCACGCCATCGTCATTCGTGCCTGCGACACCATCAATGACGAGTGGTCGTCTCCCGGATGTGATGGGTGAGCCAAAAGGGAAGTGGGCCACATCGAGAGTGACGCTGCCATTTGGCTCTACTACTCCTCCGTTGCGGCAACCTGCTCATCCATCGACACGACGTAGTTGAAGGTCCGGGGCGATGACACATTGGAATTCATTGTCGCTGCACGGCAGTGACACCAGCTCCCCTCCCGGCATCTTCTGCAAAGTCCCAGGGGCTCAGTCACGGTGCCACCATCAGGGTGGAACCGTTTAGGCGCCTTGGGAGATCTCGGGTTCCTCGAAGGGGGCGATCCAGCCGTGGCCGTGTCGGGCGCTCTGGTTTGGAGCTACGAGCGGCGCCGCCGCGAGAGGTTGCAGGCTGCAACTCAACGCCTTCGGTTCGACGGATGCGTTCTTCGGCTGCGGCGAGCCGGAGAGGTTTGCCCAGTACCGGGAGCCGCAAGAACGCTACGACAAGAGTCTGGTCAGGGTTCCGGGGCCGATGTGCTGGTCTCGTCCGAGCGCCCGGCACATGAGTCGGATGACACCGCCGTGGGTGACGATGATGTGGCGGCCCGTGTCGAGGTCGGAGAGGAAGGCGTGGACACGAGCCCTCAGCTCCGTGACGGATTCGCCTCCGGGAGCGACGAACTGGTCGAAGTCGGTCAGCGACTGGCGGTGGGTCGGTGAGAGCTGGTTCCAGGCCGCGCCTTCGAGTTCGCCGAAGTCGAGTTCACGCAGTCGAGCATCGGCCCCTGGAACATCCTCTACCGAAACGGCAAAGCCGTCGCCCTCATCGACTCGGACCTCGCCCGACCAGGACCCGCCTCACTCGACCTCGCCCTCGCCGCCTGGGCACCACATACCCCTCTACAACAATGCAGACGCGGCACGCTTCGGCTGGGCCACCCCACCCAACCGCTACCAGCGCCTCGGGCTTCTCTGCGATGCCTACGGCGCGCCGCTCACCCCGGCTCTACTCGACGACGTCGCCACCTGGCACCACATGACCATCGCAACCGCCCGCTGGGCCGACCACAACCCCACCCACCCAGCCGCCCGGCCCTGGCTCAAGGTCAACATCAACGGCGTCGAAGCGGACCAGCACTGGCTCCGATACCACGCCCAAGAACTCCTCGCCTGACCCGATTGATCTTCCCCGGTTTCTCGGACAGGGAGTGTCAAAAAGACGGGGTAACCGCCTGTTGGCCTGAGATGCTGGTGTCCCGCTTCCTGTAGAAGTTCAGCGGCGCCCTCCGGTTCTTCATTGTGGCATCAGGCTGTGACACGAAGGTCGAGGAAGGCGTCGGGAACCGTCTTCTCGACGGGGTGCCTCGTCGAGGTCGACGGCCGTTCCGGTCCCGCTGCCCACCAGCCGTGGTGGCATGAGCCTCAGAGAAATGCCTGGGCGACCTTCATGGCCTTCTCGGCCATTTCTCCGGTCACCTTGAGATGGGTGTCGGCGGGGTCGATCCGTCGTACCACCACACGTGCCCAGTCGCCGGCCTGGCCCTTGATCAGATCGGGGGAGTCCTCGGGGCCGAAGACCCATTTGTAGTATTCGGGGCCGATCACCTCGACGCGGATCGGTGTGTAGTCCTCACCGAGCTGATTGAAGGCGAAGGGGAGGGTCTTCCAGCCGAGCCAGCAGATATGACGTATCCGGGTGGTGTCCTCGACCTCGATACCGAGGGCCTCATAGATGTCGAGACCATGGGCCCAGGTCTCGAGGAGACGGAAGGTGGCGAAGGTGCGGGCGCTCATGTTGCCCTGGATCCACCTGACCCTGTCGTCTGCACCCATGTGGGAGAGGGGTTCGACCACCTTGGCCCGACCGCCACGCCACCACTCGATGACGTCCTGGGGCCGCATGGCTCGCCCCTTCTTGATGGCTTCCTCACGGAGTGCGTCGAGATCCTCGGTCTGTTGCCACCGGTCGATCTCGTTCCCACCGCTGATGACGTCGGCGGCAAGATGCTCGAAGTCGGCGAGATGGCTGATGGTATCGCGGACGGTCCATCCGGTTGCCGGGGTCGGTTTGTCCCAATTCTTTATGGGAATCCGCTGGAGCGACTGATCGAGGAACTGCTGTTCTGCTACCAGGTCGGAGAGGATGTCACGCACCTGCCCAGTCTACTAGGAGACCGGTGTCAAACACACGTCGCACATCTCGACGACCAGTCATCACCGCTCGCTGCGTCCTCGTCCTCGAAGCACCACCCCGGGTGCGTCTTCGTCCTGTGTCCTTGCCAGCGGCGCGCCTGGCCGCCGATCTGCACAACGGCATTCCACACCAGTCTCCTAGGGGTGCCCAACCAACGAAACCGGCAACACCCTGGGATGGGAAGATCCCTCGAGGACGACACCTTTTTACCGGATCCTGGACCGGGCCCTCTCCAACACCTCTTACCAGGGCCTCTCGGCCTGTTCCTCGGTCATGTGTGACGGTAGAAAGACCCGCTCCGGGGTGGTGACGTAGCCACTTATACGATTGATGAGCATACGGAGACGGCCGAACTGACGTCGGTCGAAGAGGAGGCTGATGCGGTCGAGGTCGAGGGAGTCGCCGTCGGCCACCTCGACCGGCGTCGGGTCGATCCGCTCGATCCCCCCCTCGACGACGATGTCGGCGAATTCGTCGTTTAGTCCCGCCAGTTGATCGTCGTTGGGGGCCTGCTCGAGCCTGAGAATGAGGACACCGTCGACGTATCGCTGTGATCGGTAGTTGGCATAGAACCCGAGTATCTCCTCGGCTGCCTCGCGGGGATCGTGGAACAATCCGAAGAGGCTCATGTCGTTTGGCGAGATCATGCCCTGGCCGACAAGGACGTCTTCGCAGAATCCGATGACGGGCGCCCAGTACTCCGTGCCCTCTGCTTCGAGAAGAACGATCGGATGCAGATCACTCTTCCCCGTCTGCACCAGGGTGAGCAGCTCGAACATCTCGTCCATCGTCCCGAAACCACCGGGGAACACGGCGAAACCGGCGGACTCCTTGACAAACCCGAGCTTGCGGGTGAAGAAATACTTGAAGTTGACCGTTCTGTCGGCAGTCACGTACTCGTTGGCGCTGGCCTCGAAGGGGAGACGGATGTTGACCCCGTACGAGTTCTCCCGACCGGCCCCCTTGTTGCTGGCCTCCATGATCCCGGGACCCGCCCCGGTGATCACCCCCCAGCCCCGGTCGGCCATGATGGCGGCGAACTTCTCGGCGAGTTGGTAGTTGGGGTCATCGACCGTTATCCGGGCCGATCCGTAGATCGTCACCTTGGGCTCGTCGTGCCGGGCGAACACCAGATCCGAGTAGCGCATCTCCTTGAGGGCCGTGTTGATCAGCTTGAGGTCACCCCGGGAGGGGTTGTCACGCAGGAGTTTGACCGCCGTCGTCATCATCTCGGCGATCAGGTCCTGGTTGGGATTGGTGGAGGCGCCGGCGATCAGTTCCTCGACCCTGCGGTCGAGATCCTCGTCCCCGATCTGGTACGGACTCATCAGGGGTCACCGTAGTCGTTTGGCTAGAACGGCTTCTCGCCGGGTCCCTTGCGGACAACGGCATTCCACACCGTCTCGTAGTGATCCCGGTCGTAGGTGTCGACATGGGGGAGGACGAACTCCTCCCACGCGAGTCGTAATGGGTCTTCGGAGTTCTCGTGGATGCGGAGACCGATGGGTAAGCGATCGAGGATGGTGCGGAGGCTGATCGGTGTCTCCACCCGGACCTCGACGTCGGCCTCGTTGAACGAGTCGTTGACCTCGACGGCGAGACGGGAGATCGCCTCGACGTATGCGTCTCGCATATGGGGATAACGAACCGACAGCATTTTCTCGATCTGCTCGGAATCGGGAAAGTCCTTCTCCCAGATGATCCACCGGTCGGCGAACGCCTTGTTGAGGGTCTGGGTGCCTGCGTAATCCCGTAGATCCGTTGGATTCATCGTTCCGAAGACCCTGACATCCCCCCGCAACCGCACCGTCTCCCCGGTGGGAAGATCGATCGCACCGTATCGGTCGAGGAGTCCGTGGAGGGCGAACAGGGTCTCGGCCCCGGCGGCGTTGAGCTCGGAGAGGTTAACCAACGCCGGACCACGGAGGGCCCTGGTGATGTCGCCGTCCTCCCACCGACTCTCGGTGCCTCCCTTGCCGTCCCCGTGGAGATGGGTCGATCCGATCAGGGTGACGTCGCGGACTTCACCGGTGAGGGGGATCCGGTAGTAGGGGAGGCCGAGACGGGCGGCGAACTGCTCGATGTCGTGGTCCTTGCCCGTTCCCATGTGCCCACGTACCGCGACGTGGACCGGTAGATAGCCCTCGGGGTTGGTCCGCCGCACCGCCTCCACCCGGGCGAAGCGGTACAGCATTCCCAGATCCACGTAATGTGGGTCGGGCTCGGGGACCTTGATGAGTCGCTGCTCGGCGACGTCGACGTCTTCGGGTACGACCAACCTCTCCAACTCGATGGGTGGTCCGACACCGGTCGGATCATCGAAGGTGACGATTTCGCTACTCATTTCTCATGCCTCTCATCGTGGTCACACCCGTGCGCTCCTCGACCACCACGTGTCCATCCCGAACACGGCGAGGCTCCGTCGCAGGGCGCCCCTCGTGCCGTCGACCATCGCCCTGGCGAGGGCGGCCGGCTGATCGACGATCTCATGGCGACCATAGGCGGCCTCGACGGTGTCGTCGCCGATACCGATCCCGAGGACGGTGGTGCCCCGCGTCTCGACCGTCCTCACCGCCGACGACAGGGCGGCGACCGAGCCGCGGGTCATGCCGTCGGCGAGCACCACGAGGACCTTGACCTGGGCCCCGGTCCGATCGAGTCGGTCGGCGGCGTGGATGACGTTGAACTCGTCGACGTTGGCGGCCTTCTCGAACATGGATACCGGTGGTGCCTCGTCCGGGTTCCTCGCCGCCTCCCTGGTGGCGGCCCTGGGCTCGGCCGCCGTCCAGAAGAGCCCGGCCAGAGCGTCGGAGCCCTCCCGCCACCTCCTGTCGAACGGCTTGACCAGGAAATGATTGACGGTCGAGCTGAGACGTTGCGCCGCTGCCCCCTGGGTCCTGCGGAGACCTGCCGTGGTCGCGGCCCGGCTCCTCACATAGCCGCCCTCGGTGTCTGTGGGTTTGGGGGCGTAGCCCCGATTGAACAACGCCACCTCGAAGTCGATCTGGAGCTCGTCGCAGAGACGGGCCATGGTCCACGCCCCCAACATCGCCGCCGACATCCCCCAGGGACTGCTCCCTCGAGGCGTGGACCGGGGTTGGAGCATCGAGGCCGAGCCGTCGACCAACAGCGAGATGGCGTAGGTTCGACGGGTGCGGTTGCTCCTCCGCTCATAGAGACGCTGATAGAGCCCGGCGCCGATGAAGAGGGCGGCATGGGGGGACACGTCACCCTGGTCGAACCCCGACCGGAGCCCCCGCCGTTGGTTGGCGGCGAAGAGGGGATAGAGCTCCGCCGATACCCGACGCTGCCCCACACCCCAGCTCTCCGAAGTCCGAGCGATGGCCCGTCGACCCGGCTCGGCGTACCGGGAGAAGGCGATGGGAATGGACGAGACCACCAGCTTCCCCCTCTGCCCGTTGGGAAGATGGATCGTTGGTGCGGCGCCGAGTCGGAGGAGTTGATCGGTGCTCTCATCGTCGGCGACGCGGGAGGCCCCCTTCTGATCGGAGGCACCCGATCGGGCCTCGGCGGCGCGCCGGGTGGCGTCATAGGACTCGGAGTCCTCCACTATCGGGCTGAAGAGCCGGACCTCGTCCAAACCTTTGGAAGCCCGGTCGGCATCGGTCTGCTCGGCGAGCTGTTGTTGGGTGGGAGTTGCTTGCTCGGGAACCTCGGTGGCGAGCTTGTGCTTGCGGGCGATCTGCTCCAGCATGAGGGAGATCCGGGCGACATCCCAGGGGTCGTCGGTCCTGCTCGAGGTGAGGATCAGCTCGAGACCGTCATCGATCGCCCTCAGGGCCTTGGTCGATGTCCGCTTCTCGAGGTCGCCCCGCTCGACGTATCTGCCGGCGAGGAGGAAACACGCCAGGGTGAACTGACCCAGGGCGCCCGAGCGGGAGAAGGCCTCGGGGAGGGCGGCCCGATAGAGGTCGGCGAGCACAGACCGGGCGCCGGGGTAGCTGAGGAGACCAATGGTCTCCTGGCGGGCGTCCTCCAAGACGAAGAACAGGCGCTCTGCGATCGGACCACCCGTCTTCTCCAGGACGGTCACCAAATCGAACGGCTCCTCGCCCAGGACGGCACGACGCGGCCAGTCCGCTGGCACCGTGCGAGCCTCGTCGAGACGGGTGGAGACCAAATGGACGACCTCGTGGAGGGCCGAGGCGATCGCCACCTCGTCGGGTGTGACGGGAGCATTGCGGTTGTATGCCGCCTGGAACACACGGGGATCGCAGACCACCTCGGAGTCGGAGGCGGCGGCATCGGCGCCGAGACGCACCACCAATTCGTCATTCCCCGAGAGGGTCCTGGCAAACCTGGTGACTGCCGGGGCGACCCGCTGATAGCGGGCCACCACGGCCTCCACGGCGAGGTCCTCGGGTGTGAGGAGATCGGCGAGCATCGTTGGTCGGGTAGTCATCAACCGCCGATTGTCGCATGAATTGGGAGGGAAGCGGTCAGCCGCCGAAGCGGACGATCACCCGTTCGTAGCCGAGACCGATGAGGAACTCGGTCAGGGCGAGTTCGGTTGATTCTTGGGCGCGGTCGAGGAGCCCCTGGTCGAGGGCGCTATCGACGAGGATCTCCTCGGCGGCGAGACGGGCGGTGGACTCGAGTTGATCGTCGCCGGAGGTGAAGAGCCCGGTGTCACGGTCGTAGACCCTGGTCTGGTCGGTGTCGACCTCGACGGATGTGATCTCCGGATCGGGTAGGACGAGTGTCACGGTGCCCGTTTCGGTGTCGACGGTGATGTCATCCGGTCCGACACGTCCCAGATCGACCCCGGCGCCGATCTTGGCCACGGCGAACAGGAAGATGTGGTCCCCGGTGGCCCAATCGAGCCAGCCACGGTCGTCACCCTTCTCGACGGTGGTCGACTGGACGGCCTCGACGGTGGTCAACTCCGACAGGTTTCGCACCGACCCGACCACGACCGGGCCGATGTCGGTGTACTCGCCCTCACCGGGGGAGAACACCTCGGAGAGTGGATTGGACCACGATACGATCGCTGCCACGAGGCCACCCAACAGGACACCGACGATCCCGGCGATCACCCAGTTACGACCGCTCCAGATCGGGGACGAGTCGGTGTCACGCATCTCCAACAGCCTCCGATTTCATCCGCGACAGGGTACCCGGTATCGGGATCACAGGGACCCCCCGTACACTCATGGGATGCATTATCAGCTCTCCACCCTTCCCAACGGTCTCCGCGTGATCACCGAGGAGATGCCCTCACTTCGCTCGGTGGCCATCGGCTGTTGGGTCGACACCGGCACCCGTGACGAACACCCGAATGAAGCAGGTGCGTCGCACTTCCTCGAGCACCTCCTCTTCAAGGGATCGGATAAGCTCTCCGCCCGGGAGATCGCCGAGACATTCGACTCGATAGGCGCCCAGTCGAATGCCTTCACCACCAAGGACCACACCTGTTACTGGGCCCGTCTCGTCGACACCGAGATCCCCACCTCGATGGACGTGCTCGCCGAGATGCTGCAAAGACCGGCCTTTCGGGAGAAGGAGATCGACTCCGAGCGTCAGGTGGTCGTCGAGGAGATCAACATGAACGACGACGACCCCTCCGACACCTCATTCGAGGCGTTCACCGCCGCCGTCTTTGCAGGTCATCCGTTGGAGACACCCGTCCTCGGCACTCGCGAGTCGATCAGGGAGATGACCCGCGACGACATTCACGGATACTGGTCTCGCCGCTACGGCACGGAATCCACCGTGGTGGCGGCCGCGGGGTCGCTCGATCACGACGAGTTCGTCGAGATCGTCGCCGATCGCTTTGGAAGCTGGGAGACGGTCGATACCGATCACGAGCACTCGGCACCGGAGGCCACGTCGGCGGTCTCAATCGTCAACCGCGACACCGAACAGGCCCATCTCGTCTATGGGGGTATCGGCATCGACCGCTCCGACGAAC
Organism: Acidimicrobiia bacterium; assembly: GCA_009377435.1. GTDB lineage: Bacteria > Actinomycetota > Acidimicrobiia > Spongiisociales > ZC4RG35 > WHTL01. The sequence continues at coordinate 322 of WHUC01000045.1, read as the reverse complement.
GACGTTGGGCGTTCGACATCCTCAACCATGTCATGGGTGGGGGGATGTCATCACGTCTCTTCAACGAGATCCGTGAGGAGCGGGGTCTCGCCTATGCGGTCAGCTCGTTCCGTCTCGCCTACGCCGACACCGGCGCCTGGGGTGTCTATGTCGGCACCACCCCCACCAACACCGATCTCACCCTCGATCTCATCGACGCCGAGCTGTCCAAGGTCGTTGACGAAGGGATCACACCCGAGGAGTTGGATCGGGCCCGGGGGGCGATGCGCGGGAGTCTCGCCCTCGTCCTCGAGGACCCGAACAGTCGGATGATCCGTCTCGG
>WHUC01000002.1 GCA_009377435.1 Acidimicrobiia bacterium | reverse complement strand
GTGGGGCTCACCGATGCGGAGGTGGGCTCGGTGCGGGGAACCCATCTCGTCGTTACCGACATCGAGGAGGCCCATACGGAGCTCACGGCTCGCGGGCTCGAGGTGAGCGACCCGGGTTTCATCTGCGGGGCGGGGAATCCAGAGTTCGATCGCCCCTTCCTTCCATCTTCGTTAAACCGAAGCGAGGCGCAGAATCACCGGGATTCCCGTGATCCTGACCCTTGAACCGCGGCTACTCCTCTGGCATGGTCACCACATGGCGGTCTCCGAAACACAACGCCACGACCTCTATAATCGCCTCAACGAACTCCTCGGTTCCGAAAGTGCGGACACGTTGATGGCCTATCTCCCCACCGAACCGGCATCTAGCCTGGCGAGGAAAGCTGATGTCACCGAGGTGGGGGAGCGTGTGTCCAGCCTCACCGCCCGGCTGGATCGGCTGGAGGACCGGTTCAGCCACATGGAGGTGGTGGTGACGGGACGAATCGATGAGGTGAACAGGAGACTCGACCGACTCTTTCTCACCCTGGCCGCCGGCCTGATCGCTGTCGTGGCGACAATGTTCGCCAACTTCTTCCTCTGAAATCTGTGCGAACTTTCGCTCGCTCGAACGGCAACTAACGTGGCCCGCGCATGGTCTCATATCTAACCATCGACGCCCTCGACATCGAAGGGAAGCGGGTTCTCATCCGCTCCGATCTCAACGTCCCCCTCGAGGGGGCGGAGGTCACCGACGACTACCGGATCCGTTCAGCCCTCCCCGCCATCGAACGTCTCCGCGAGGGAGGTGCCGTCGTGGTGGTCGCCAGTCACCTGGGGCGCCCCAAGGGGCCCGACCCCGAGCTGTCGTTGCGACCGGTGGCGGAGAAGTTATCCGAGCTGGGCGGCTTCGATGCGCGCCATCTGGGTGCGGTCGTCGGCCCCGACGTCGAGTCGGCCGTGTCGGAAGCGTCCCCCGGCGATATCCTCATGCTGGAGAACACCCGGTTCGAGGAGGGGGAGACCAAGAATGATCCCGCCCTCGCCGACGCTCTCGCCGGTTTGGCCGACCTTTTCGTGCAGGACGCCTTTGGTTCGGTGCACCGCGCCCATGCCTCCACCGTCGGGGTGGCAGAACGTCTCCGCAGCGGCGCCGGCCCGCTCCTCGACCGCGAGCTCACCGAGTTGGGGAGGCTCTCCGACCCGGAGCGTCCCTACGTCGTGGTCCTGGGCGGTGCCAAGATCTCCGACAAGCTGGGGGCGATCCGTAGTCTCCTTCCCACCGTTGACACCATGCTGATCGGCGGGGGCATGTGTTTCACCCTGATGGTGTCCCGGGGCACCGAGGTCGGAACCAGCCTGGTCCAAGAGGACATGATCGACCAGGTGGGGGAGCTCCTCGAGGGCCCCGACGGGGAAAAGATCATCCTCCCTACCGATATCGTCGTCGCCTCCGAGTTCGCCGAGACGGCGACACCCGAGGTGGTGTCCGCCGATCTGATCCCCTCCGACCAGATGGGTCTCGACATCGGCCCGGAGACGGCGCGACGGTTCGCCGACGTTCTCGACGACGCCAAGAGTGTCTTCTGGAACGGACCGATGGGGGTGTTCGAGTGGGAGGCGTTCCGAGACGGAACCGCCAAGGTGGCGACGGCCCTGGCGGAGACCGACTGCTTCACCGTGGTCGGCGGGGGCGACTCGGTGGCCGCCATCCGCATGCTCGGCCGCGAGGACGATGTCACCCATGTCTCCACGGGTGGGGGAGCGGGGCTTGAATTGTTGGAAGGCGAGACGCTGCCCGGTGTGGCGGTACTGGAGAGATGGACCAATGAGTGACCGAAAAGACCTGATCGTCGGCAACTGGAAGATGAACACCACCCATTTGGAGGCGATCCAGATGGTCCAGAAGCTCTTCTACCGCCTGGCGGCCACCGACCACGAGCGGGTCGAGGTGGTGGTGGGTCCACCGTTCACCAGCCTCCGCTCCATCCAGACCGTGATAGAGGCCGACAACATGCCCATCGGCCTCGCCGCCCAGAACGTCTACTGGGAGAGCGAGGGCGCCTTCACCGGTGAGGTATCACCCCCGATGCTGGCCGCCCTCCATGTCAACCACGTCATCGTGGGCCACTCCGAGCGGAGGGCGTACTTCGGCGAGACCGAAGAGACGGTCAACAAGCGGGTCAAGGCCACCCTCGCCCACGAGATGAAGCCGATCCTCTGTGTCGGGGAGACCCTCGACCAGCGTGAGGCCGATCAGACCGAGGAGGTCCTCGTCACCCAGGTGTCGGGTGGCCTCCAGGGGGTGACCCCCGAGGACGTCGCTGCCTCGGCGATCGCCTACGAGCCGGTGTGGGCCATCGGGACCGGTCGCCACGCCGACGCCGACACCGCCGGGGTGGGATGCGGTCTGGTCCGCTCCACCGTGGCCGGAAGTCATGGTGAGGAGGCCGCGGCCGGGATCCGCATCCTCTACGGGGGCTCGGTGAATGCCGGCAACATCAAGGACTTCATGGCGAAACGGGACATCGACGGCGCCCTGGTGGGTGGGGCCTCGCTCGATCCCGACACCTTCGCCGCCGTCGTCCGCTACTGGGTTTAGGAAGGTCTTGAATTCCCCATGACTCACACACTCGTATTGCTCCGCCACGGCCAGTCGACGTGGAACCTGGAGAACCTGTTCACGGGGTGGACCGATGTCCCCCTCACCGACCAGGGCCGCGAGGAGGCCCACCAGGGCGGTCTGGCGATGTTGGAGGAGGGAATCCTTCCCGACGTCTGCCATACGTCGGTCCAGGTCCGGGCTATCGCCACCGCCGAGATCACCCTGGCCACGATGGAGCGGTCGTGGATCCCGGTGCGGCGTCACTGGCGTCTCAACGAGCGCCATTACGGCGCCCTCCAGGGTCTTGACAAGGCCGAGACCGCCGAGAAGTACGGCGACGAGCAGGTGTTGGAGTGGCGCCGGTCCTACGACACGCGTCCGCCGGCCCTCGAACCCGACGACGAGCGTCATCCCAGCAACGACCCCCGCTATGCCGACCTGCCCCCCGAGTTGCTCCCCGGGGCCGAGTGTCTCGCCGATGTCGTCGATCGGATGCTTCCCTACTGGTACGACTTCATCGTGCCCGACCTCAGGGCGGGGCGCACACCTGTCATCTCCGCCCACGGCAACTCATTGCGGGCGCTGGTCAAGCATCTCGACGGCATCAGCGACGAGGAGATCGTGGGGCTCAATATTCCCACCGGGATCCCCCTCGTATACGGGCTCGACACCGATCTGGGGGCGGTGTCGAGCCGTTATCTCGGCGATCAGGAGGCGATCGCTGCCGCCGCCAAGGCCGTAGCCGAGCAGGCCAGTGGTCCGTCTGACGAGTAGCCCGGCACCACCTTGGGTGGGTGGTGGCCCTCGTGGTATCATGTAGGGGTTCCCGATCAGGTATGACTCATCCAAATAGCCCGCGCCATCGTCACCGTCATCCACCTGCTCCTCTCCCTGGGGCTGATCGCCCTGATCCTTCTCCACTCCGGTAAGGGCGGGGGGCTTTCCGATGTGTTCGGTGGCGGGATGTCGACGTCGAACCTCGGCGGTTCCACCGTCGTCGAGCGAAACCTGAGCCGGCTCACCGTCGCCGTCGGTGTCCTGTTCGGGGTCACCACCATCACCCTCGCTATCCTTCTCTCCTGAATTGGCACCCACTCGCGTCGGAGTGGCGGAATTGGCAGACGCGCTAGGTTGAGGGCCTAGTGGGCTTTACGGCCCGTGGAGGTTCAAGTCCTCTCTCCGACACCACGAAACCCCCGCTCAGGCGGGGGTTTCTCTTTGGGGGGAGGATTGTGAGCCCCGTCGAGACCCAAGTGCTCAAGCCGCTCACCGGGTGCGCCTTCGTCGTGCGCCCTGGCGAGCGACGCGTCTGGTCGCCAATCTGTACAACGGTATTCCACACTAGCCCCCTAGCGTTGGCACCAATATGCCACCCGCCCGCCCCTCGGTCTGCGTGTTCGCACCGGCCCTGTTCGCCACGGTCACCGTGGAGTCAGGGGACGACGAGTTTTCCGACATCCATTTCCATCCCGGGGGTCAGGGGTTCTGGGTGGCACGTATGGTCCGTGAGTTCGATGAGCGCCCCATCCTGTGTGCACCCGTTGGTGGTGAGGCGGGGGAGGTGCTCCGAGGTCTGGTGGCGGCAACCCGCCTCGATTTCGGGGCCGTCCAGGTGTCCGGTGGATCGCCCTCCTACATCCATGATCGCCGGGGCGGAGACCGAGTCGAGGTGGCGATGACACGATCACCCGACCTGTCCCGCCACGAGATGGACGACCTGTTCGGCAAGACCCTCCGTCACGCCATCGGCGCCGGGGTGTGTGTTCTCACCGGAAGACCGGAGGGCAACCGTCTCGATCCCGATTTCTATCGTCGTCTCGGGGCCGACCTTGCGGCCGCCGAGGTTCGGAGCGTCGGCGATCTCCACAGCGAGGAACTGGAGGCCTTCCTCGAGGGGGGTCCCCTCGATGTCCTCAAGGTCAGCGACGAGGATCTCGGTGAGGGCATGGGCGATACCAACGAGGACGATGTCTGGGCCGCCATAGAGGACCTGAGACGGGCCGGCGCCCGGGCCGTGGTGGTATCCCGCGGCAGCGAGGGTGCCGTCGCCTCCTTCGGCGGTGTCCGGATGCGGGCAACCATGCCCCAACTCGAGGTGGTCGACCACACCGGAGCCGGCGACTCGATGACGGCGGCCCTTGCCGTCGGGGTTGTCCGCCAGCTCTCCCCCGACGACGCCCTCCGGTGGGCGTGCGCCGCCGGCGCCGCCAATGTCACCAGACATGGTTTGGGCAGCTCCCAGGCCGAACTCGTCGAGCGTCTTACCGAACTGGTCACCGTCGAGGAGGTCGGTCGGTGACAGATGCGAGGCTCGAACATATCGACGTCGACACCCGACCACAGCCCCGCGGAAAGCCACGTCGAATCCTGTTGACAAACGACGACGGCGTCAACGCCCCCGGGCTCCATGCCGTGGCCAAGGAGCTCGCCGCGCTGTACGACGTCCTGGTGGTGGCTCCCGAGGACGATCGCAGTGGGAGTGGAACCGGGATCGGTCACTTCGACCCGACCAAAGGGGTGGATGTGACACCCGCCGTGGTAGCCGGTGTCGAGGGATATGCTCTGGCAGGCCCGCCCGGTCTCGCCGTGATGTCCGCCATGCTCGGTGCCTTCGGGGAACCTCCGGATCTCATCGTGTCGGGTGTCAACGCCGGTATCAACACTGGACACTCGGTGGTCCACTCGGGAACCGTCGGCGCCATCCTCACGGCCCGGACATTCGGCGCCAACGGTCTGGCCGTCAGCGTCGGGGCCACCGACCCGTGGCATTTTGACACTGCGGCCCGGATCGCGGCGAGGTGCATCGGATGGATGGAGGAGCATAACCAACCGCTGACACTCAACCTCAACGTCCCCGGGGTGGAACTGGACGAGGTGCGGGGCATCCGTTGGGCGGATCTCGACGAGTTCGGCTACTTCCGGGTCGCCATCGCCGACGTCCCCGGCCGATCGGTCCAGTTCGAGGTCGGCCCACCAGAGAGTGGAATCGATCCCGGGGCCGACTCCGCCCTTCTGCAAGAGGGGTTTGCCACCCTCACCCCACTCACCACGGTTGAACCCGCCGGTTTCCCCGACGTCCCCCCGCCCTCCATCGACGGGTCGCCCCAGCAACCCTGACCGGTGTCACGTCCGGTGGTTCTTGCAGCGGTTCTCGAAGGGGCAGGTGACACACCAGTCTCCCACCGTGTAATCGGGCTGTGACGGGTCGTCGGGATCCCAGGAGAGGGCGATGCGGGCCGCTTCGGCGATCGTCGTCCGGGCGTGCCGGAGATCCTCGGTCGTGAACACACGCCGCTCGCAGATCGGCTCCTCGGGGCGGAGATGGTGGTGGTGGACGGCGACCCTGTCGACAGATCGCCCCATGGAGCGGATCTTCTCCCATGCCGCCACCGCATAGAACTCGGTCTCCAGGGGGTAGGGCTCGACAACGTTGCCGGTGCGGCACTCGATAACCGCGGCCGTGGTGTCGTCCTCCCACCCGTTGGCATCGGGACGACCGATCACGGCCACCGCCCCGTCACCACGACCGTGGGGGTCGTCCATCATCCCCCCGAAGCCGATCTCACGTTCGACGGCGGCGACCTTCACCGGGACGTGGTCGTCCCACACCCGGCGGTGCTGTTCGAACAGGTATGCCACCTCGGACCACTGATCCGGAGGGCACGACGCCCTGGCGGCGCCGAGGGCCTCGGTGGGGGAGGAGCCAGCGAGATGGGCGGCGATGATCTCGTGGACGACGCTCCCCACCGCCGAGCCGAACCCGACGCTCTCATCCTCCTTGGGCACGCCATGGACCTTGTGCCAGGCGACCCGACGCTCACAGCGGGTCAGTTCGGACAGGTTGGACCGGGAGAGGGTCACGGTCCGGGTGGTGGAGCGGGGCTCGCCGTCGGAGATCTTGGGATACTCGCCGCAGCGCATCGCGGAGGGACAGCTGTAGCAGTGAAGACCCGGAGTAGGGGCGTCGTCGGGGGAGGGGAGGGAGGCCTCCTCGGCGAATGCCGCCGCGATGAGATCTTCGCCATCGGGGGGCGCCTCGATGGCGACCAGGTCGCCATCGGAGACACGCAGGTCGTACAGGCTGACCCCGGGCTCGGCATCGGCATAGTAGATGGCCGCCCCCAACTCGGAGGTTCCCTTTCGCCCTGTCACCAGACGGAACTCCTCCCGTCCCGACTCCCCATCCATGGCAAAGGTGACAGGAGCGGAGAGATAACGCGAGTCGGTCGCGTCGGTGACGCGGGGTTTGAGCGGGTCGGCATCGAGCTCGCCATCCTCGGGATGGACGATCCGTCGTACTCCGTTAAACCAGTCCGAGACGATTCCACGCGTCACCGGATCGGCGACAGAGAGAAAATCGGAGACGATATCGTTCGCCGCCTCCGTGGTTCCATCCGAACGCAGCCACTGTACGACCATGTCGACGAGGAGCTTCCACCGCTCGAGACGGGCCGGCGATGCCTCCTTGGTCCGTCTCACCCCACATCGGGCGCACCCGACTCGGCGTCCCACCTCCCAGAGGTCGATCCTGCGGGCTCCCTCGTCGTACATGGTGGCCAATGTAGGCCCCGACCCCGACGGATTCGCGGATGGTCTGTCGAGGACCGATACAACGTCCTGGGAAACCCAGGGTTGGCCGGGGGCCGCGATCGTGGCGGTCCACCTCACACCGGGATGACGTCGATCTCGGTGGCCTTGATCGCCACCCAGATGTCGGCACCGGGGGTGATCCCCAAGGCCGACGCCCCCGAGGGTGTGATTTCCCCGACCAGGGGCAGCGGATCGCCGACATGCACACGGACCACACCATGACGACGTTCCAGCCCGGTCACGATGGTCTGCCAGCGGTTCCGGGGGGATCCCTCGGGTTGTGCCGGGAAGAAGGAGATCACCTCGGGTCGGATGGTCACCAGGACATCTTCTCCGGTCTGTCCCTCCACGACGGTGAGCTCGGCCTGGCCTACCCACACCGTGGTGGGGTCGGTGCGGCGACCCCGAAGTCTGTTGTCCCCGAGCAGATCGGCGACGTACTGCGTGGCCGGCCTGGTGAAGAGCTCATCGGTGGGTCCTTCCTGGAGGACCCGTCCCTCCTCGATGATCAGGACGCGGTCGGCGAGGACGAACGCCTCCGTCGGGTCATGGGTGACCACGATCCGGGGACCACGGAACCGCCCGAGGTGATCACCCAGGAAACGACGCGTCTCGAGTCGGGCCGACATGTCCAGCGCCGACACGGGCTCGTCGAGGAGAAGAACCACCGGTGAGGTGGCGAGGGCTCGGGCCAGGGCCACCTTCTGGATCTCACCACCGGAGAGACCATCGACCCTGCGACTGGCCAGGCCACCCACCCCGAGCCGCTCCAGCCACCGTCGGGCGAGCCCGTTGGCCTCACCGGTGGATCTTCCGGTGGAGCGGAGACCAAAGGCGACATTGTCGAGAACATCGAGATGGGGGAACAGGAGCGATTCCTGGAAAACCATGCCCATCTCACGCCGCTCCGGCGGCACGAGGACACCATTGGTGGTATCGGTCAACACCCGATCCCCGACGGACACAAATCCACGATCAACGGTCACCAGACCGGCCACCGCACCGAGAAGGGTCGACTTGCCGGCGCCGTTGGGTCCGAGCAGGGCCACCGTCTCTCCGGATGGGGCGGTGAAGGCGACATCGAGGCTGAACCCATCATGGCGCCGGATGACGACCTCGGCGCGGAGGGCGTCGGTCATCGGGCACCCCACCAGCGGTCACGGAGGAGGACGAGGACGGCGAGGGAGATCACAACCAGGATGAGACTCAGCGCCACCGCGGCGTCCCGATCACTCTCCAGGGCGACGAAAACTGCAAGGGGCATGGTCTGGGTTGTTCCCCCCAGGTTCCCGGCGAAGGTGACGGTGGCGCCGAACTCGCCGAGGGCCCTCGCCCACGCCAGCACCGCCCCCGTGGCCAGAGACGGACCGATCAGTGGAAGGGTGACCCTGCGGATCACGGTCCAGCGTCCCGCGCCCAGGGTGGCGGCGACACCCTCGTAGCGACTGTCGAGGGAACGGAACCCGGCCTCGATGGTGAGGACGAGGAAGGGGAGTGCTATGAACGAGTTGGCCATCACCACCGCCCAGAGGGAGTAGGGGAGGACGATCCCGGTGGCGGTGTCGAGTGGGGCGCCCACCAGCCCACTCCGACCGAATGCGAAGAGCAAGGCCGCCCCACCGACCACCGGAGGCATGACCATGGGAAGGGTGACAACGGCACGGAGGAGGCCACGCCCCGGGAACGAGGCCCGAGCCAGCAACCAGGCGAGGGGTATACCCACGACGAGGACGACGGCGGTGGCGCCGAGCGATGAGATCAGGGAGAGTCCGAGGGCGTCCAACACCACGGGATCGGCCAACAACGACCCGAGGCGATTCCAAGGGACCCGGTCCACCAATCCGATGATGGGGAGGATCACAAAGAGGGCACCGACCACACCGAGGAGGACGATCAGACGGGGTACGGGTCTGTTCACGGGATCGAGAACCCATACGACTCGAGGACGGAGACCGCGACCTCCCTGTCGAGAAAGGAGATGAAACTATCGGCCCCGGACCCGGCGTCGACGAGTGCGGCGACCTCGTAGTGGACGACCACGTTGATGTCGGAAGGAATGGGGATCCCGATGACGCTGTCACCAGCGGCGGCGAGATCGGACGTGTAGACGAAGCCGGCGTCGAGCTCGCCTGCTTCGATCTTGGTGAGGAGGGCCCGGACGTCGGGTTCCTCGGTGTCTGGTGCCGGGTTCACCCCGGCATTCTGCAACACCTCGAGCCCGAACGAGCCGCAGGGGACGGTCGGGGCGCACAGCCCGATGAACAGATCATCCTCTGCGAAGGCTTCTATACCTTGGACGTCTCCCGGGTTGCCGGGTGGAATGGCGATGGCCATCTCGTTGGTGGCGAAGACGGTGGGGTCACCGCTGGTGGCATCGGCGCCCACGACCTCATCCATTATTTCGGGGCTGGCCGCGGCGAAGACATCTGCCGGGGCACCGTCGAGGATCTGTTCCCGAAGCGTCGAGGTCCCCGCAAAGGAGAACTCGACGGCGATACCGGTCTCCTCCGTGAAGAGGGGCCCAATCTCGGTGAAGACATCGGTGAGCGAAGCGGCCGCCAGAACGAGCACCGTCTCATCGGCCCGTGAATCGCAGCCGACGCCGCCGGCCACAAGAAGGCCGGCGAGTGCAACGGAGAAAAGTCGCAGTGTCCTCGAACAACCCAATGCACGCATCCGCGCCAATGCTATCGGTCGGGGGCTGGGGTCTCGCCGCACGGATAGGAACACAGGGGGAATGGCGCGCCGAGTTGGTAGACTTGATCGGAATGGCTGATCAACGAGAACTACCCGAGATGTTCGTCGAGCTTCTCGACATGTCGAAGACCTACATCCGTCAGGAGACGATCGAACCGGCCAAGAAGCTGGGACGGACCGCGGGGATGTCGATCGCAGGTGCGGTCCTGCTCGCCCTCGGGGCCGTGTTCGTCGTGGCCGCCGTGTACGGATTGTTCCAACAGGTCATATTCGACCTCGAGAGCGAATGGTTTGACATCCTCTCCCGGGTCGTCGCCTTCGCCGTGGCCGCCCTTGGCGCCGGACTGATCATGTGGAGGATCAACAGCCATGGTTGAACGACAGGACATCGAGTCCAAGGCCCGCGAAATCGCGCAGGTGCTCGAGGACACCAAGGAATCGGCTCAGAACACTGCAATGATGGTGGGCGCCGGTGTCGTGGTGCTCCTCCTCTTGGCCTTCTTCTTCGGACGGAGGAAGGGCAACAAGTCCCGGGCCGTTGTCGAGGTCTACCGGGTCTGAGCGGCTCTAGGTGGACTCACCGGTCTCGGGGTCTATGACCGCGAGACGACGCGGGTCGATCACATCGAGACGCTGCTCACCCCCGGGATTGTGCCGGACGACGATGCTCGACCCCACGGGAACGGACTTGCGATAGAGGAGTTCCTTCTTCCCCTTGTTGCGGTTGCGGAGCCCAAGTAGGAACATGATCACGGCGAGGAGAAGTTGCCCCCGGCTTCCGGTTCGCATCGCCCGCAGCCCCTGGGTGACGGCGAGTTGTCTCCAGTTCATAAGATCTCCACAATCAAGCTCCCCACCGACGCTAGTGCTGTGCTCCCCATATGAGACGAGAAACAATGGTCAAGGTTGTGATCTGGGTGATGGTGATCTCCCTCGTGCTCTCCCTCGCCGCCGGTGCCATCATGACCCTCCTTTGAGTGACGGGCAGGCGCTCGGCGCCGGATCCCACGAACCCATCGGTGTCGATGAGACCGTGATCCTCGTCGACGACAAGGGCCGCCATTTCCTGGTCCGGCTCGATCCGTCCCGGGTCTTCACCTATCACCGCGGCGAGATCCCCCACGAGGAGATCATCGGTCGGGGGGAGGGGGAGATGCTCACCTCCACCGGAGGAGGGCGTCTCCTGGTGTTGAGACCACGTCTCACCGACTTCATCATGAAGATGAAACGCGGCGCCCAGGTCGTCTACCCCAAGGACATAGGACCCATCCTCGTCTACGGCGACCTCGGCCCAGGGATGACCGTCGTCGAGGCGGGGACCGGTTCCGGCGCTCTCACCATGGCCCTGGCCCGTGCCGTCGGGCCGACGGGTCGGCTGGTTTCGGTGGAGGCACGCCACGACCACGCCAGTCATGCCGCCCGCTGGATCCGCCGCTGGTATCGCGGCAACGTCCCCGACCATGTCGACCTGCGGGTGGGCATGGTGGAGGACGTGATCGCCGAGATCAGACCGGAGCGTATCGTTCTCGATCTCCCCGAACCGTGGCACGCCCTCACCGAGGCTCTCGAACACCAGCCCGCCGGTGGTGTTTTCTGCTCCTATCTCCCCACCGTTCCCCAGGTGGAGCGTCTCGTCGCCGAGATGAGGGACTCGGGCGGCTACGGGGAGATCGAGGTCAGAGAGTCCCTCGTCCGCGACTGGAACGTCGACGGCCGCTCGGTCCGCCCCGCCCACACCATGGTGGGCCACACGGGTTTCCTGGTGTTCGCCAGGAAGGTGGTGAGGTCGGCGGGATGACCCTCGCGCCGTTCTTCCCCCTCGAATGAGGGGGGAGTGGGCCGACGGCGGAGCCGTCGGATCGAGGGGGGCAAGACCGACGTCCCTTTCTGCTTCGAGACGCAGGGGGTCGCGGCCTCTGTCGATGACGGAGAACTCGGCCCAGATTTTGCCCCCTACCTGCTTCGCAGGAACCTTCCCCCACTTCGTGGGGGACAACGAGCAACATATTACGGCTCTAGGAAGATGCACTCCCCGGGGCATTCCTCGGCGGACTCGATGGTGATGTCCTCCTGGCCGCCGGGCACGGTGGCCACGCCGTCACCGCCCTCTGGATTACCCTTCTCGGCGGCATAGATGGTTTCGCCGTCACGCACGTAGGCGAGACCATCGTCGAGCAACACGAAGACATCGGGGGCGATCTCCTCGCAGAGACCGTCGCCGGTGCAAAGATCCTGATCGATCCAAACCTTCATGTCTTGCCCCTCCCTGGGGTTCGTGGGCTGATTCTCATCGTAGCGGGGACGAATGGTAATCGGTAAGAACCCTTTTCATCGTATGGTGGATATAGTCGCCATTGAGCGATCGGAGGAATACGGTGCCGACTGAAAACGACGAAGACCTCCGCCGCCGTATCGAGGCGCTCCAAAACGAGGTTGCGAACCTGCGCCGCAGACTCGGCGGAGCCTCGCCGCAGATATCGGGGGATCTGGAGACCCTGCGCAAACGTCTCGAGCGATCCGAGGAACAGAATCGGAAACTGTCCACCGTGCTTCAGGACGCCCGTGAGCAACTTGGTGTGCTCAGGGCCGAGATCGACAAGCTGACGGCACCACCGCAAGCCTTCGCCACCGTCCTCGATGTCAATCCCGACGGCAGCGTCGACGTCACCGCCAACAACCGCAAGATGAGGGTCGACGCCCAGCCCTCGATCGAGGTGAAACAACTCCTCAGGGGACAACAGGTCCTACTCAGCGATTCTTCGACCATCATCGACGTCTCCGACTTCGAGCCGACCGGTGAGGTCGTGAGGGTCCGCGATATCCTCTCCGACGGCAGGCTCGTGGTCCTCGCCAACGCCGACGAGGAGACGGTCGTCCATGTCGGCGACTCGTCCTTCCCCGATCCGATCAGGGTCGGAGACCATGTGCGTGTCGACACCGGGAGTGGTCTGGTCCTGGAACGGCTGACCCGTCCCGAGGTCGAGGAGCTCGTCCTCGAGGAGGTTCCCGACGTCACCTACGAGCAGGTGGGTGGTCTCTTCGAGCAGATCGGCCAGATCCGCGACACCGTCGAGCTTCCCTATGTGTACCGGGACCTGTTCAACGACTACCAGCTCGATCCACCCAAGGGGATACTCCTCTACGGGCCACCCGGGTGCGGGAAGACGCTGATCGCCAAGGCGGTCGCCAACAGCCTCGCCCAGAAGGTGGCCGAGCGGGAGGGGCGGCCCAATGCCCGCTCCTACTTCCTCAACGTCAAGGGTCCCGAGCTTCTAAACAAGTGGGTCGGCGAGACCGAGCGCCAGATCCGCCAGATCTTCCAGAGGGCGAAGGAGAAGTCGGACGAGGGCGTCCCCGTGATCGTCTTCTTCGACGAGATGGACTCCCTTTTCCGGACCCGGGGCACCGGTATCAGCTCAGATGTCGAGTCGACCATCGTGCCCCAGCTCCTTTCCGAGCTCGACGGTGTTGAGACCCTGAGGAACGTCGTCGTGATCGGGGCATCCAACCGCGAGGACCTCATCGACCCGGCGATCCTCCGCCCCGGCCGTCTCGATGTGAAGATCCGCATCGATCGCCCCGACCCCGATGCCGCCCGTCAGATCTTCGGTATCTATCTCACCGACGAGATCCCACTCGACACCGATGAGGTCGCCGACCACGGTGGCGATGTCGACGCCTACCTCCGGGATACGATCGACCGCACCGTCGAGACCATGTACTCCGAGCGGGACTCAAACCGCTTCCTCGAGGTCACCTATGCCAACGGCGACCGGGAGGTGTTGTTCTTCAAGGACTTCTCCTCGGGCGCCATGATCGAGAACATCGTGAGACGGGCGAAGAAGGACGCCATCAAACGCCAGATCGCCACGGGCAGCGTCGGGTTGAGGATCGACGACCTGACCACCGCCATCGCCCAGGAGTTCCGCGAGCACGAGGATCTTCCCAATACGACCAACCCCGACGATTGGGCGAAGATCTCGGGGAAGAAGGGGGAGCGGATCACATATGTCCGCACCCTGGTCGAGGGGCAGGCAAGTGATGGCCGCATGATCGAACAGGTTTCCACCGGGCAATATCTCTGATGGCCATCCACAAGGTCCTCGGCACCGAGACCGAGTTCGGGATAGCGGCGATGACCGATCCCGACTTCAACCCGGCCCTCGCCTCGGCGGCCGTGGTCAACTCGTGTCCGGTTCCCGGGGTGCGGGTGCAGTGGTCCCACGACGAAGAAAGCCCCGAACGGGACGCCCGCAGTCACGGCCACGAGGGATTCGGGGTCTCCGACCCGCAACGCGCCCTGGTCAACTCGGTCCTCACCAACGGCGCCCGGCTCTATGTCGATCACGCCCATCCCGAGTACTCCACCCCCGAGTGTTACGACCCGCTCGAGGCGACCCTCCACGACCAGGCCGGTGTGGTGGTCGCCCACCGGTCGGCGGTGGCCGCCACCGAACGGATCGGACATCGTCTCGCCCTTTACAAGAACAACAGCGACGGGAAGGGAAACTCCTACGGATCGCATGAGAACTACCTCCTCGACCGTCAGACGCCCTTCGGAACGGTGATCCGCTACTGCCTTCCCTTCTTCGTCACCCGACAGATCTTCACCGGGTCGGGGAAGGTCGGCAGTGAGAACGGCCGTCCCGATATCGACTATCAGATCACACAGCGGGCCGACTTCTTCGAGGAGGAGGTCGGTCTCGAAACCACCTTGAAGAGACCCATCGTCAACACCCGCGACGAACCCCACGGCGAGCCGGGGAGGTTCAGGCGGCTCCATGTCATCATCGGTGATGCCAACCTCTCCGATGTCCAGATCTATCTCAAGCTGGGGGTGACCGCCCTGTTCCTGGCCGCCATGGAGGACGGGGCCATTCCCGAGCCCCTCGACCTTGCCGACCCGGTGGAGGCCTGCTGGCGCATATCCCACGACATCGATCTCGCCGAACCCGTCAAGCTGTTGGATCGCGGCTCGGCGACGGCGGTGGAGATCCAGATGCGTTATCACGAGTGGCTCTCCGATTACGCCGAGGGACTCGACGAGGCCGGACAGTGGCGTCCCGTCCTCGACGAGTGGCTGTCGGTGCTCACCGATTTCGAGGTCGATCCCGATCGAACGGCCGACCGTCTCGACTGGGTGGCCAAGCGGACGTTGGTGCGTGCCATGATCGATCGCCACGGCCTCGATCCCCAAAGCGCCAAGTTGAAGACCCTCGATCTGCAGTATCACGACGTCGACCCGGAACGGAGCCTGCATCGCCGGCTGCTCGACCGGGGGCGGATGCGACGTCTGTTCACCGATGAGCAGATCGAGGCTGCCACCCTCCAACCGCCGGAACGGACGCGCGCCTACTTCCGGGGCGAGACGGTGCGACGTTTCCCCGACTCGGTCGCCGCGGCGAATTGGGACGCACTGGTCCTCGATACGGGGGAGAGACACCTGAAACGGGTTCCTATGATGGATCCCCTACGTGGAAACAAAAGTAAGACGGAGCGACTTCTCGACGGGGCCGAGGATGCGGCTGCGTTGATCGAAGCACTCGGAGGCAACGAATGACCGACCGTCAGAGACCCACCCGCCGCGGCGGTGACAAGAAAGAGGAAACGGAGTCGAAGCAGGAGACGACCGAGGACACCACCGACGTCGACGATCTCGACGACCTGATGGATGAGATCGACTCGGTTCTCGAGGAGAACGCCGAGGAGTTCGTCAAGAATTACGTCCAGAAGGGCGGCGAATGAGAGGTCCGCTCCCCATGGACGGGGGGGTGGGCGGTTTTACCGAACTCCTCGCCCAGCTAGGTATCACCCCGGGGACCGATCTCGCCGTCGGCGGCAACACCCCGTCGGTACCCGAGGGGACGACGGTGCTCGCCCTCCGTTTCGAGGGTGGTGTGGTCATCGCCGGTGACCGACGGTCCACCGAGGGAAACCTGGTCGCCCATCGCTCGATACGCAAGGTGTTCCCTGCCGATGACTGGTCGGCGGTGGCCATAGCCGGCACGGCCGGGCTCGCCCTCGAGATGGTGCGTCTCTTCCAGACCGAACTGGAGCATTTCGAGAAGATCGAGGGTCGTGCCCTTACCCTCGAGGGAAAGGCCAACTACCTGTCCCGTATGGTCCGCAACCAGCTCCCCATGGCGATGCAGGGTCTGGTGGTGGTCCCCCTCTTCGCCGGGTACGACCATCTCGAGGAGGTCGGCCGTCTCTACACCTTCGACGTCGTCGGAGGCCGCTACGAGGAGCAGGAGTTCGGCTCTACCGGGTCGGGTTCCCGTCTGGCCAAGGCGTATCTGCGTACCACCTATGTGGGCCCGCCGACGGAGGAAGAGGCGGTTGCCCTCGCCGTGAAGGCCCTGGTGTCGGCCGCACAGGAGGACATGGGCACCGGTGTGCCAGATATACGGCGGGACATATTCCCCAACGTCTTCAAGATCGACGCCGATGGGATCACCGAGGTGTCCAACGCCGTCCTCGAGCCGATCGCCCAGGAAGCGCTCGAGACGATCAGATGACCATCCCGTTCTATGTACCACCTGAACAACTCGTCAGAGACAAGGCGGAGTACGCTCGCAAGGGCATCGCCCGGGGACGCTCCATCGTCGCCCTCGCCTATGGCGAAGGTGTCCTCATCCTCGCCGAGAACCCATCGACCACCCTGCGGAAGATCTCCGAGGTGTACGACCGGATCGCATTCGCCGGTGCGGGCCGATTCAACGAGTTCGAGACCCTGCGTAAGGCCGGGATTCGTCAGGCCGACGTCACCGGTTACATGTACAGCCGCAACGACGTCAATGCCAGAGGTCTCGCCTCCGCCTTCTCCCAGACCCTGGGGACCATCTTCAGCCACGAGCCCAAGCCGTTCGAGGTGGAGATCCTTCTCGCCGAGATCGGACCCGAGCCCGGCCAACGTGATCTCTTCAAGGTGAGCTACGACGGCACCGTTTATGCCGAGACCGATCTCGTCGCCATCGGTGGCAAGGCCGACGATCTAACCGTGGCGTTGCGAAACGGATGGTCGGAGGGCATGACCCTCGACGAGGCCACCACACTCGGCACCGATGCATTCCACACGGTCGAGGACCGGGAGTCCGAGGGCTGGGAGGCGGCAGTACTCGCTCCCGAGAACGGACGACGCGCCTTCCGACGCCTCGACCTCTGACCCAGCCCCTCCGTCGAGTGTGCACACGGTCTGAGTCAGGGCGACCCACGACACACTCGACCCGGAACTCCACCGCCCGCCGGTCGAGTGTGCACACGGTCCGACTCAGGGCGACCCACGACACACTCGACCGGGGCGCACACCGGACTCCCACCTCCCCCTAGGCTGACGAGTGATGGATCGTCGGGTAATGGGGATCGAAACCGAATACGGGGTGACCTGCACCCTCGCCGGGCAGCGGCGACTCAGCCCCGATGAGGTTGCCCGTTATCTGTTCCGACGGGTGGTCTCCTGGGGCCGGTCGTCCAACGTATTCCTCGAGAACGGGGCGCGGTTGTATCTCGATGTGGGTAGCCACCCCGAGTACGCCACACCGGAATGTGACAGACTCCACGATCTCATCGCCCACGACCGGGCCGGGGAGCGCATCCTGGCCGATCTGGTTCGCAACGCCGAGCAACGTCTCGACGACGAGGGCATCCGCGGGGAGATCTTCCTGTTCAAGAACAACGTCGACTCGGCGGGGAACTCCTATGGTTGCCACGAGAACTACCTGATCAGCCGGAACAAGAACTTCAGCCGCATCGTCGAGACCATCCTCCCCTTCCTGGTCACCCGTCAGATCTTCCTCGGGGCCGGTCGTCTCAACACGGGCCCGCGGGGGACCACCTTCGGGATGTCGCAGCGGTCGGAGCATATCTGGGAGGGTGTGTCGTCGGCGACGACCCGGAGCCGGCCCATCGTGAATACCCGGGATGAGCCCCATGCCGACGCCGAGAAGTATCGCCGACTCCATGTGATCGCCGGCGACTCCAACATGAGCGAGTACGCCACGTTCGTGAAGCTGGGCACCATCTCGGTTCTGCTCACCATGATCGAGCGCGATGCCGTGTTCCGCGACGTCACCCTGGAGAACCCGATCCGCGCCCTCCGCGAGATATCCCAGGATCCTACCTGTCGGCGTCTGGTCCGTCTCGCCAACGGACGGGAGCTCTCCGCCCTCGACATCCAGTGGGAGTATCTCGATCGGGCGATCCGCCACGCCCGCAACCCCGGATTTCCCCCCGAGATGGAGCAGGCGGTCTCGATGTGGGAGCATCTGCTCACTCAGCTCGAACGCGACCCGATGGGTCTCGACCGCGAGGTCGACTGGGTGATAAAGCGCCGTCTGCTCGACCGCTTCCAGGAGCGGCACCAGACGACGCTATCCGATCCGCGACTTGCCATGATCGACCTCTCCTATCACGACGTGAACCCCGAACGGGGGCTGTACCACCTCCTGGAGAGGCGGGGCCTGGTGGAGCGTGTCGTTACCGACGAGCAGATCAAGAACGCCATGGACAACCCTCCCGAGACCACCCGGGCCCGACTGCGGGGGGCGTTCATCAAGGCCGCCAAGGAGAGGAAGCGGGACTTCACCGTCGACTGGGTCCATCTCAAGCTGAACGACCAGGCCCAACGGACCGTGTTGTGCAAGGACCCATTCGCATTCGAGGACGACAGGGTCGATAAGCTCATCGCCGCCCTGTGAGAGACGACCCCTCCGGCGATCCCGTACTCTCACACCCATGAGGAACGTGATAGAGCGGCTGCTGAACCTCCTCGCCTTCCTGCTGACGGTGGAGCGTCCGGTGGATGCCGACGAGATCAGGAGGACGGTGGCCGGATACGCCGACAAAACCGACGATGCGTTCCATCGGATGTTCGAACGGGACAAGAAGCAGCTCAAGGAGCTCGGCGTACCTCTCGAACTCCGATACATCGACGTCTGGGAGATCGACCAGGGGTACGTGGTCGACCCCGACCAGTATGGGATAGCCGACCCGGAGCTCACCGACGAGGAGCGCGCCGCCCTTGCCCTGGCCGCCAATGTGGTCCGTGTCGGTGGTCAGCCGGCGGGACCGGAGGCTCTGTTCAAACTGGGGGGTCTGGCCTGGCAGGGTGGGGGTGCGCCTCTCGGTGCCGATCTCGGGGGTGACATCGAGGGCGCCGTCGAGCTGTTCGATGCCATCAGGAGTCGTCGTCGGATCCGGTTCACCTACCACGGGAGCAAGCGTCGTCTCGATCCGTATACGATCGCCCGGCGACGTGGCCACTGGTATCTCCTGGGGAGGACCGACGGGGAGATCAAGGTCTTCCGGGTCGATCGGATATCCGGTATCGTCGCCGGAGAGGAGGGAGCATTCGAACGCCCCACCGACTTCGACCCCAGCATCGAGCTGGATCTTCATCCCTGGGAGGGCGGGCCCGACCCCGAACAGACCGCCACCGTGCGTTTCGACCCGGAGGTGGCGTGGTGGGCGGCCCGGATACTCAAGGAGCCCCATGAGCCGGGGGAGACCCTGGAGACGACAATGCGGGTCGGGCATCGAGATGCGTTCGTCGGTTTCATCACCAGCTTCGGCCCCGATGCCGAGGTCGTCGCCCCGCCCGAACTGCGGGACATGGTGATCGACCGGGTGAGGGGAGCGTTGGGGGAGTGACCACCTCGCGAACCGCGGCGCGACTCTCCCGGATCCTCTCGATGATCCCCTGGTTGATCGCCAATGAGGGGGCGACGGTGGACGAGGTGTGCTCCCGGTTCGGGTACACCGAGGGCAATCTCGTCCGTGACATCAACACGGTCATGGTGTGTGGGCTCCCCGGCTACGGCCCGGGTGATCTCATGTACGCGTACATCGATGGCGACGAGGTGGGCGTCGAGATGGCCGACTACTTCGCCAACGCTCCACGTCCCACCGCCGCCGAGGCGCTCACCATGTTGGCCTCGGCGTTGACGGTGGCCGGTTCGGGGCTGGGGAACCCCGCCCTCGACTCGGCGATCGAGAAGTTGTCGGCGGCATTGCTCCCCGAGACCGAGAGTGGGATCGATATCGACACGGGCGCCCAACCCGAATTCGTCGGGCCACTCACCAAAGCCGCATCGAGCCACCACACCGCCACCATTGTCCACACCGGTCTGGCCGACGGGGTGCGCAAGGAGAGGGTCGTCGAGCCGTGGTCGGTGTTCAGCTCCCTGGGGAACTGGTACATGACGGGTTGGTGCCGACTCGCCGAGGGGGAGAGGGTCTTCCGGATCGACCGCATCAACTCGGTGGTCGTCAACGACGAGACCTTCGACCCACCAGAGACGACTCCCGAACCCGAGGTGCACTACACCCCTTCGGAGGACGATGTCCACGCCACCATCGATCTGAAGCCTGGGGCACGGTGGGTGCTCGACTACTACCCGGTGGATGTGATCGAGGAGTACGCCACCAAAACCCGGATCCGATTTGCCGCATCCGAACCGGGGGTGGCGGCCCGTCTCCTGCTTCGACTCGGGAGCAACGCCACCCTGGTCGAGGGCACCGAGGTGAGGGAGGCTGTCGAGGAATTGGGACGGGCCATCCTCACCAGGTATGGGGCCTAGTAGCCGGATCATGGGTGGCCTGCCACCCGTCCGGTCCTAACATTCACATATGCTTCAGGGCGGCGAGATCATCATCATTCTCATCGTGGCCCTACTCGTCCTCGGTCCGGAGCGTCTCCCTTGGGTGGCCCGCAAGGCCGGCGAGTGGAGTCGGGCGATGCGCCGCGCCGCCTCCGATCTCACCCGTGACCTCGAGAAGGAGGTCGGCGACCTCAAGGGCCTCGCCGACGCGGCCCGTCGTCCCATCTCGGACGTCCGTCGTGACCTGCGCAAGACCGTCGACGAGGTCGGGATGTCGCGACTCGACTGGGTCGGCCCCAAACCACAGTCGGGTCCCGGACCGGAACAGGCGATGCGCGATCTCGATCGGATCGAGAAGGGCGAGGATCCCGAAGCCCCGGTCGAGGAGGCCGAACCCGTCGAACCGTCGCAGGATCAACCGCCGGAGGCGGCGGGCACGTGACGCCGGTGTCCCGACTCGACGATCCGAGGCCGATTCTCGAGCATCTCGATGAGCTGCGGAATCGCCTCTTCAAGATCGCTCTCGCCGTACTCATCACAGGTTTCGCCGCTGCGTTCTTCGCCGACCCGTTGCGGGAGATACTGGAGAGGCCGTTCTTCGCGGCGGCGCCCGAGGCCACCTTGCAAACCCTGGCACCGGGGGAGCAGTGGGGAGTGCTCATGCGTATCGGGCTCTTCGGCGGTCTCATCCTCTCCAGCCCGGTCGTCCTCTACCAGGTGTGGGCTTTCATCCTCCCCGCCCTGACGACAAGAGAGAAACGTACGGCAATACCGGTGGTGGCCGCCCTGGTGGTGCTGTTCATCGGTGGGGTCGTCTTTGGGTATTTCATCCTGCCCCGTGGTCTGCGATTTCTGCTGGGGATATTCGAGGACGTCGACAACAACCTGCGGCTGGGTGACTATTACTCGTTCGTCCTCAGATTCCTGCTCGCATTCGGTGCCTCCTTCCTCTTCCCGGTGTTTCTCATCGCCGCGGCCGCCGCCGGGGTGGTCGGGTCGGAGCAACTCGGCAGGGGTCGCCGCTGGGCGGTGTTGATCGTGGTGATCGCGGCGGCGCTGATCACCCCGACCGGTGACGCTCTGACCCTGGTCGCCCTTTCCGTCCCCCTCTATCTCCTCTACGAGACGTCCTACTGGGTGGTCCGTCTCATCCTGAAGAAATGAGTCTGCGCGAGTTCTTCGCGGCGCAGGCGTTCGACCCCGACGGGTTCCAGATCGAGGCCGCCCGCTCCGTGGCCAAGGGGCGATCGGTAGTGGTAACAGCTCCCACCGGGTCGGGGAAGACCCTCATCGCCGACGCTGCCATCCATGTCGCCCTCACCGAGGGAAAGCGGGCGTTCTACACCACACCGATCAAGGCGCTCTCCAACCAGAAGTTCGGCGACCTTGTCGCCGTGCACGGCGAGGACAGGGTCGGTCTCCTCACCGGTGACAACGTGATCAACGGGGACGCCGACATCGTGGTGATGACCACCGAGGTCTTCAGGAACATGATCTACTCCGATCCCGACCGCCTCGACAGCATCGCCATCGCCATCCTCGACGAGGTGCACTACCTCCAGGACCGCGCCCGCGGTGCAGTCTGGGAGGAGGTAATCATCCACGCCCCCGAGCACATCGCGATGGTCGCCCTCTCGGCGACCATCGCCAACCCCGAGGAGTTCGCCGCATGGGTGCGGGAGCGTCGCGGCCCCACCGATCTGGTGATCGAGGAGAACCGACCCGTGCCCCTCCAATCGCTGTACGCACTCAACGACCGGGTGAACCGTAGTACCGAGGTCCTCCCCATGTTCGGCCCCGACGGCACCCGCAACCGCCGGATCGCCCGGATGCTGGAGGTCGAAGGGAAACGGTCCCGTTACCGGACCCCACGGCGGATAGATCTCATAGAGGAACTCGACGAGAGGTCGATGCTCCCCGCCATCGTGTTCGTGTTCTCCCGCGCCGGATGCGACGCCGCCGCCACCGCCTTGACCAATGCGGGCGTCCGCTTCACCGACATCGAGGACCGGGCGCTGATCCGCCAGATCGTCGATGCGCGGACCGCTCACCTCGCCGACGAGGATCTGGCCGTCCTCGATCACACCCGATTCGTGACGACCCTGGAGGCGGGGATCGCCGCCCATCACGCCGGTATGGTCCCCGCCTACAAGGAAACCGTCGAGGATCTGTTCGCCCGTGGTCTCCTCAAGGTGGTGTTCGCCACCGAGACCCTGGCCCTCGGCATCAACATGCCCGCCCGGACGGTCGTCATCGAGCAGCTCTCCAAGTACGTCGGGGACGGGCACGCCCTCTTGCAGCCCGGTGACTACACCCAACTCACCGGTCGCGCCGGGCGGCGTGGCATCGATGACCACGGGTACGGGGTTGTCCTCCACACCAGGTACGTCGACTTCGTCGAGGCATCCTCGATCGCGGCTGCGGGGACACACCCACTCAGGTCGAGCTTCCGACCCACCTACAACATGACGGCCAACCTGGTCGCCAACTACACCAGGGAGAGGGCCCATGAGCTGATCGGGTCCTCGCTGGCGAGTTTCCAGCACAAGGACCGCGACGACGAGTTGCAGCGGGTGATCGACCGCAGGAGCGACGAACTCGAGCACGAATGGGACCGGGCGACCTGCGACCGGGGATCGGTGCTCGACTATCTGGCACTTCTCGAGGCGCACGTCGACCATTCCGGGAAGGTCGTCCTCGATCCCGGCGATGTTCTCGACGTTCCCGACGGTCGGAGGGCGGGTAGGTATGTCATCCTTCGTCGCACCCATCGTGGGGGGAGGAAGGCGCCCAACCATCTCGTCATGTCGACCAGGGGACGCGTCTCGGAGGTGTCCCGTCGGGATCTGGGGCGGTCGTACCGGATCTCGGGACGGATCACACTTCCCACCCCTTTCGCACCAAGGTCACGGAAGTACTCCCAACAGGTGTTGCGGGCACTCCGCAAGGTGCCGCCGGCCGATCAAGAACCCACCCCGAGAGAAACCGAGATCGCCCATCCCGTCGCCGAATGTCCCCAGGCGCACGAGCATGTGCAATGGGCCCGTCGCGCCCTGTCGACACAACGACGGATCGACCAACTCGTCAAGGAGCAGCAGAGACGTGGCACCGAGGACCTCATCGGGATGTTCCGGTCGATCGAGGACCTCCTCACCGATTGGGGCTATATGGAGGATTGGTCACTCACCGCTTCCGGTCGACGGCTCCGCTCCATCTACTCGGAGACCGACCTGATAGTGGCCGAGGCCCTCGAGGACGGGCTATTCGTCGATCTCTCCGCCCCCGATCTGGCCACCGTCCTGTCAACACTCGTCTACGAGCCCCGCTCCGACCATGCCTCGCCACCCATCTTCCCCTCGGGCGCCACCGCGGCGGTATGGGAGTCGATCGAGACCACCTGGGAGCGGCTGACCAGGGCGGAGTTGGAGGTCCGTCTTCCCCCGACACGACGACCCGACCCCGGTTTCGCGGTAATCGCCCACCAATGGACCTCCGGCGCCCTCTTCGACGAGATCGACCCCGGGTCGATGGCGCCCGGCGACATCGTCCGGGTCGCCCGTCAACTCCTCGACATCCTCCGCCAGGTGCGCGACACCGCACCGGATCTGGCACCGGCGGCAGCCGAGGCGGTGAAGGCCATCGACCGCGACATCGTCGCCGCCCAGGGGGCGGGATGATGCCGCTCTCCGGCGAGGTGATACCGGGGGCGCTGACGCTCAAGATCTGAGAGGAGAAGGGGCGCGCTGCCTTCTCGTTTCTTTAAGGGGCGACGCCGTGTACGCTCCGGGCCATCGGAGTGGCTAGTGGTCTCGGCGACAGACCACTGGGGCACAATTGACCCGGGAACAGATCACGACCCAACTCTTGGGAATCGGACACCCCCAGCGACGGTTCAACGTATAATCCCGCCCGAACCGGGGTAGGCGCACCACACCGGGAATACAGGTTTTAGAGAATCGAACAGCAGAAACACGAGGAATCCGACCGCATATGCCAGACGAGACGATGACCACCGAGGAAGGCTTAGACGAAGACATTGACGATCTCGAGGACATCGACGACTCCGAGCTCGATCCGGAGACCCTCGACGAGGATCTCGAGGACGACCTCGACGGGTTCGAGGAGTTCTCCGACGACGACGATTACTCCGATGACGAGGACGACTTCGTTACCGACGAGAACACGGATTCCCAGGAGTCCAAGGAATCGGACGATGTCGATGACGAAACCGAGGAGGCCCTTGAGGATCTCGAGGCGGAGGAGTTGGAGCTGAGCGAGGAGGAGGCCAGCGAGGCCCTGCTCGTCGACGAGGCCGCCGAGTTGAGGGCGATTCGTCGTGAGGAGCTCACCATGAATGTGGACGCCCAGGCGGCACGCTCCGATGAGTTCGTGTGCCGCTCGTGCTTTCTTGTGAAGAGGGCGAGCCAGTTGGCCAACCGGCGAAGGCTGATCTGCTCCGACTGTGCCTCCTGACCGCCACCCGATCCCCGGTGTCGGGGTGGCGGTGGTCTCGGGCGACGACATACTCCTGGTGAGACGGGGGCGTGCCCCCCGGGCGGGTCTATGGGCGATCCCCGGGGGGAAGGTCGAGTACGGGGAGACCCTCCACGACGCCGCCCGTCGTGAGGTGATGGAAGAGACCGGCATCCTATGTGAGATCGGCCCCGTGGTGTGGGTCGGGGAGAGCATCGGCGAGGGCGATCCGCCCGACCACCATTTCACCCTCACCGACTTCCTCGGCAAGCCCATGGGGGGCGATCTCGTTGCCGGCGACGATGCTGCCGAGACCCGCTGGGTCCCGCTCGCCGCCGTCCATGAGCTCCCGCTCACCGCGACAATGGGCGCGCTCATCGTCAATGTCCGCAAGCTGCTCGAAGAGCTCTGAGATGGCCGAGACACCACTCACCCTGCTGCGCGAACTGATCAAGGCGGGGTGTGTCAACGATGGCGACCCCGACAGCGGCCAGGAGCGACGGGGTGCGGATCTCCTCGCCGGATACCTCGGGGAGGAGGGGTTCATCTTCGAGCCCCATCCCGGGAGGGTGTCGACGATCTATCGCACACCGGGGGCGGACCCGAACGCACCCACCCTCGTTCTGCTTCCCCATCTCGATGTGGTGCCCGCCGACCCGGGAGGCTGGTCGGTCGACCCTTTCGCCGCCGAGATTTCCGATGGCTTCGTTTGGGGCAGAGGAGCAGTCGACATGCTCGGACTCACCGCCGCCATGACCGAGATCTTTCGGAGACGACTCCGTGGGGAGGTCGATCCCTACCCGGGTGATCTAGTGCTGGCCGCGGTGGCAGATGAGGAGAACTCCGGCACATATGGCGCGGCCCGTCTCGTCGAGGAGCACTGGGATCTCGTCGGTGGCGAGTATCTGCTCACCGAGGTGGCGTACCCATCGTTCCCCGCTGATGATGGTCTCGCCCACCCGGTCTCGGTGGGGGAGAAGGGCCCGCAGTGGCGCACCCTGAGGACAACCGGCACCCCCGGTCACGGATCGGCACCCTACGGGGCCGACAATGCCCTCAAACCGATGAGTGAGGCGTTGCGTCGGCTCTTCGATTCCCCGACCCCGACCAGCCTCACCACGGAGTGGAGCACATTCGTGCACGGGCTCGGGCTCGATGACGACCTCGCCGATGCGCTGACCAACACCGACCGCCTCGACGAGGGTATCGACGAGGTCGCCGGCACCGATCCTGGTCTCGCCGGGTATCTCCATGCCGCCACCCATCTCACGGTGAGCCCCAATGTGGTGACGGGTGGGATCAAACAGAACGTGATCGCCGAGCACGCCGAGGCCGAGTTGGACATCCGCATCCCCCCGGGGATGACAGCAAGAGACGTCGAGCGGCATCTCAAGACCACCCTCTCCGGACTCGACGTCGAATGGGATGCCCTCGCCACCGACGAGGCGACGGTCAGTCCCACCCAAGGTGCCCTGTGGGATGCGGTCGGTGACGCCTACGAGGACAGGACCGGAAGCCGCCACATCCTCCCCACGCTGATGACTGTCGCCACAGACGCCCGCTTCTGGAGGGCACGGGGCACCACGGCCTACGGAGTGGGTCTGTATGACGATCGCATACCCTTCGGCGAGTTCCTCCGGCTGTTCCACGGGAGGGACGAGCGCATATCGGTGGACTCGATCGACCGCACCGTTGGTCTCCTCGAAACCCTGATTACCTCTCTCGGGAACCGTGTCACCTCGTAGCCGCCGGGTCGCCATCTGCGATCTCGACGGGGTCATCTACCTGGGGAGCGACCCGATCCCCGGATCGGCCGACGCGATTGGTCGGCTCCGCAGTGCCGGTTGGACGGTGTTCTTCTGCACCAACAACGCCACGAGAACCCCGGCCCAGGTGACGGCGAAGCTGGCTCGGGTCACCGGGATCGAGACACCACACGGCGATATCCTCACCTCGGCGGTGGCGGTGGCCCGGCTGATCCGACCCGGCGAGCGGGTGATGGTGATCGGGAATGAGGCGCTGGTGGGAGCGATCGTGGAGCAGGGAGGTGTCGTCGTCTCCGACAACCCGGAGGCCGTGGTGTGCGGTCTCGACATCTCCGCCGGCTACGCCACCCTCCGGGATGCCTCGTTGGCGGTCGAGAAGGGAGCGAGGTTTCTGGCCAGCAATCTGGACGCGAGCTTCCCGACACCGGATGGAAAGTGGCCCGGGGCCGGCGCCCTCGCCGGGGTGATCACCGCCACCACCGGAGTGATCCCCCAATCGGCGGGTAAACCCCACCCCCCGATGCGCGCCCTGATCAGGGAGTCGATGCAGGAACGGGGCATCCCGGCAGACAGCCCGGTCCATGTCATCGGTGACCGACCCGACACCGACATCGCCCTGGCGGCGACCGAGCAGGGGTGGTCCTCGACGTTGGTGCTCACCGGGGTGACCACCGATCCCCACTCGGCGGTGCCACCTCCGGACCGGGTGGCATCCGACCTGGCGTCGGCGGTCGACGGTCTGCTGGGTGAAAAGGCATGAACCCCCGGAGGCGGTATGGGAAGATGGACATATGGAGACAGACAGCACCCTGCCCGCTGACCGCGACGACACCGAACTGACCACCGATCTCGAGGAGCGGATCGAACAACTGGGCACGGTGGATGCCCCCGAGGCGGCCGACATCGCCTCCGAGCTGGCGGCAACCCTCTCCGGGCTGCTCGACGGGGTAGAGACCGTCTGAATCGTCTTGAGGAGGCCGGTGAAGATGCAGGTCGCTTATCCCCCCGGTACCCGTCGACGATGAAACGTGTCGAGTTGATCGTCCACGAATCCCGGGAGAACGCCCGCGAGTTCGCCGATATCTTCACCGAGCGCCTCATCGCAGCGGGTTTGTCCGTGGAGGGCGAGCCCGACCTCGTGGTGGCCCTGGGGGGCGACGGCACCATGCTCGCCGCGGTGCAACGCGCCCTGGTTGCGAACGTGCCCGTGCTCGGGTTCAACCTGGGGACAATCGGCTTTCTCTCCTCCGCCGATGTGAGCGACATCGACCGGGTCGCCGAGGCCCTCGCCACCGACAACTTCACCATCACCGAGAGAAGCGCCATCGAGGCGACGGCCGGCGACAGGACGGCGGTCGGTCTCAACGACGTCGTCATCGAGAAGATCGACAGCCAACGTCTGGTCCATCTCCGTGTCGCCATCGACGATGAGCCGTTCCTCACCTATCGTTGTGACGGTCTGATCGTCGCCACCCCCACCGGTTCGACCGCATACACCTTCTCCGCGGGCGGACCACTCGTCGACCCCGAGGTCGAGACCATCCTCCTCAGCCCGGTGGCCGCCCATTCCCTCTTCGACAGGACCCTGGTCCTCCCACCCGAACGCGTCCTGAAGGTGACCGTCGAACGGGACCGACCGGTGAGGGTCTCGGTCGACAAGGTCGATCTCGGTGTCCTCGAGGAAAACGACTCGGTGGAGGTCCGTACCGCAACTCGTCGTGTCCGTTTCCTCGGCGTGACAAAGACCAGCTTCCCGGCGGCGGTCACCGAGAAGTTCGGTATAGGAGACGGTTGAATGGCGTCGTGGTGTGACATGCATCCGTTCAACCGCCACCGGAACAATCCATGATGCTCGACGAGCTGTTGGTGAGAAATCTCGGTGTGATCCCCGAGGCGCGGTTTCGACCCGCGGACGGGCTCACGGTGATCACCGGGGAGACCGGCACCGGGAAGACCCTCCTCTTGGGGGCAATCCGACTGCTACTCGGCGAGGGGCCCCACAGCGAGCTCGTCGGCCCATACGGAGACGAGATCGTCGTCGACGGACGTTTCCGCACCGATGAGGGCGAGGTGGTCGCCAGCCGCGTCGTGCCCGGGGAGGGGAGGAGCGCCTCCTATCTCGACGGTCGTCTCGCCTCGACGGCGACACTCTCGGAGAGGATCGGCGCCGATGTTGCCGTAATCGGCCAGCATGACCATCTCGCGCTCACCAAACCCACCGCGGTGCGCGGTCTGATCGATGAGGCCCTCGATGACCGCGGCGTGACCGCCTTGATGGCATACCGGGAGGCCTGGGAGCGACTCCAATCGCTGGAGCAGATGCGTGACGAGTTGGGTGGCGACCCCAGGGCCCTCACCCGGGAGCTCGATCTGTTGGCCTTCCAGATGATCGAGATCGACGAATCCGGGCTCGCCCCCGGTGACGATGAGCGTCTCGAGACGGTCGCGACCCGTCTCCGCAACCTGGAAACGTTGCGGCACGGTCTGACGAGCGTGCACCAGACCGGTGAGCAGGTGGCCGATCTGGTGGGGATGATGATCTCCGAGATCCGCAAGCTCGGCGCCATCGATCCCCGTCTCGGCGAAGCCGAGAACCGTCTCGACGGTCTCGGTGCGGAGATGTCCGATCTGCTCACCACAATGCGGGACCTCGCCGAGGCCGAGGAGCCGGCGGGTCTCGACGAGGTCGACCGACAACTTACCCTGCTCGGTGACCTGAGACGCAAGTACGGGCGAACCCTCGACGAGGTGTTTGTCTTTCGGGCGACGGCGGGAGAGCGCCACGACCACCTCTCCGGGCTCATCGATCGGGCCGAGAGCCTTGATGCCGACCTCACCCGGACGGCCGTCGAGGTAGGGGACCGGGCCGAGGCGCTCTCCCAGGAACGTGTCGTCACCGCCCGTCGCATAACCGACAACGCCTTATCCCATCTGCGCGATCTCGGGTTCACCGATCCCATGGTCACCATCGAGATGGAGCACACCGAGCCCACCGCCACGGGTGCCGACCGACCCGTGATCATGTTCGCCTCCGATAAGCGGCTACGGCCCGGGCCCATCGCCGAGGTCGCCTCCGGTGGTGAGTTGAGCCGTCTCGTTCTGTCCCTCCGCTTGGCGGCGGGGGCGTCGGAGCGCACCACCATGATCTTCGACGAGATCGACTCCGGTGTCGGCGGGACCACCGCCCTGGTGCTGGGGGAGAAGCTGGCCGCCCTCGCCGTCGATTCCCAGGTCCTGTGTGTGACCCACCTCCCCCAGGTGGCGGCGTGGGCCGACCGTCATCTCGTCGTGATCAGGGAAGGTACCGAGGCCAGGGTGGAAGCGGTCGATGGAGAGAGCCGGGTGGAGGAGGTCACCCGGATGCTGGCCGGTCTTCCCGATTCAACACCTGGTTCGGACACAGCGCGAGAACTTCTCGCCAGGGCGGTAGGGGGCGGCACCGGGTAGGTTGGAAGTCTTCGGCTTTTTGGCGCGGAGCTGTCGATTGCGTCGCTCCCCGTTCGTCTTATAGGCAACCATTCCCCTAAAGGAGGAAGCTATGAAGTACATGATGCTGATCCATCAAGGCGACACCCCGACGCCACGGTCGCCGGACGAGTGGGCCAGCCTTTCGGGGGACGAGCAGAAGGCTGTATACGCCGACTACCAGGCGATCAACGAGACCCCGGGCGTCAGCCCCGGCCTCCAGCTCGACTCTCCCGAGACGGCAACCACCGTGCGGGTGCAGGACGGCAAGACGCTGACCACCGACGGACCGTTCGTCGAGATCAAAGAGGCGATCGGCGGCTACCTCCTGTTCGAGGCCGACGACCTCGACGCCGCGATCGAGCTGGCGGCGCGGATCCCGGCGGCCCGCCTGGGCGGCGCGATCGAGGTGCGTCCGATCGTGGAGTGGTAGCGACCCTCGAACAGGCTTTCCGTGACCAGTGGGGACGTGTTCTCGCGGCGTTGATCGGCTCCCTCGGCGACTTCGACCTCGCCGAGGAAGCCGCGCAGGAGGCCTTCGCGATCGCCGCGGAGCGCTGGCCGCGCCACGGAACCCCCGCCAACCCGGGTGCCTGGCTGGTGACGACGGCGCGCAACCGAGCCATCGATCGCATCCGCCGCGATCGCACGCTGGCGGCGAAGACCCGCCTGCTCCAGGTGCCCGAGACAGCGGAGGACAGGGTGGACCCGACCACCTTCCCAGACGAGCGACTCGAACTCGTCTTCACCTGCTGTCATCCGGCACTCGCCGTCGACGCGCAGGTCGCTCTCACGCTGCGAACGCTCGGCGGCCTGACCACTGGCGAGATCGCCCGCGCCTTCTTGGTCCCCGAGCCTACGATGGCGCAGCGGCTGGTGCGGGCCAAGCGCAAGATCAAGGCCGCCGGGATCCCGTTCCGGGTGCCTCCCGACCACCTGCTGCCCGACCGGCTCGTCGCCGTGCTCGCGGTCGTCTATCTGATCTTCAACGAGGGTTACGGTGGCCGAGGCGAGCTGGCGGCCGAGGCGCTCCGGCTCGGACGGGCGCTCGCCGAGCTGATGCCCGACGAGCCGTGCGACTGGCCCCAGATCGGCCGCCCTCTACGGCGAGCTTGCCCGCCTCACCGACTCGCCGGTCGTCGAGTTGAACAGGGCCATCGCGGTCGCCGAGGAGCAGGGTCCCGAGGCGGGGCTCGACATCGTCGATCGTCTCGCCCTCGAGGACTACCGCTACCTGCACTCGACGCGGGGCGAGTTGCTGCGCCGCCTCGGTCGCACTGCAGATGCCCGCCGCGCCTACCGCCGTGCGCTAGCGCTGGTCCACGACGACGCCGAGCGGCGCTTGCTCGAGCGGCGGCTGGCCGAGCTGGGCAGGTAGGGAGGGACACCGGGTAAAGTTGGTGCCATGGAACTCATCCGGACCGAACATGAGGGTGCTGTCGCCAGGGTGTGGATGTCCCGCCCCGAGCGGCGAAACGCACTCAGCTTCGATCTGATGCAACGTTTGGAGAAGGAGCTGACCGATCTGCCCGAGACTACCGAACTGGTAGTACTCGGGGGCGATGGGCCGGTGTTCTCCGCCGGTCACGACCTCGGTGAGATGATCGACCGCGATCCCGGCTTCTACCAGGAGTTGTTCGACCGCTGCACCGACCTGATGCTCACCATCCGCCGGATACCCCAACCGGTGATAGCGCGGGTGCACGGCACGGCCACCGCCGCCGGGTGCCAGCTCGTCGCCTCCTGTGATCTCGCCGTGGCGGTCGAGGAGGCGAGGTTCGCCACACCCGGTGTCAAGATCGGGTTGTTCTGCTCGACCCCCATGGTTCCCATCGGTCGGGCCGTGGGCCAGAAACGCACCATGGAGATGTTGCTCACCGGCGAGCCCATCGACGCCGCCACGGCGTTGGAGTGGGGTCTGGTCAACCGGGTCGTCCCGGCCGATCGTCTCGACGAGGAGATCGACGCACTGGCCGAGAGCATCCTCAGATTCAGTCGCCGGGTGATCGGCATCGGGAAACGGGCCTTCTACGACCAGATCGGCGTTGACGAGACCACCGCCTACGACATCACCCGCAAGGTCATGGCCTCCAACGCCACCCTCGCCGACGCCCAGGAGGGCATGACTGCGTTCCTGGAGAAACGCCAACCCAACTGGGAGGCGTGACCGGTCAGGCGCTGGAGGCGCTGACGAGGGGACAACTCCGCATCCGTTGTTGTCCCCCCACGTAGTGGGGGGAAGGTTCCTGCGAAGCAGGTAGGGGGGTACCGCCGCGTGGCGATGGGGTCGGAAGAAAAGCTCGCACACATCATCTCGTGCTATCCTGGGATCCCGTCATGAGCGGCCCAGCGAATATCTCACCAGGACCCAACGACGGGAGCGAGCGTCGACCCCGCCATATCTTCGTCACCGGTGGTGTCGTCTCCAGTCTCGGTAAGGGCATAGCCGCGGCGTCGTTGGGGCGGCTTCTCGAGTCCCGGGGTCTCCGCGTGGTCTGCCAGAAGCTCGATCCCTACATCAACGTCGATCCGGGAACGATGAACCCCTTCCAGCACGGAGAGGTATTCGTCACCGACGATGGCGGCGAAACCGACCTCGACCTCGGTCACTACGAGCGCTTCACCGGCGAGAACCTGAGTCGGGCCTCCAATGTCACGTCGGGCTCGGTATATCTGTCCGTCATCCAGAAGGAGCGTCGTGGCGACTACCTGGGTGACACGGTCCAGGTCATCCCCCATGTGACCAACGCCATCAAGGAGCGTATCCACCGTGTGACCGAGGGTGATGTCGATGTTGTCATCTCCGAGGTCGGTGGGACCGTCGGCGACATCGAGAGCCTGCCCTTCCTAGAGGCCATCCGCCAGTTCGGCAACGACATCGGTCGGGAGAATGTGCTCTACCTCCACGTCACCCTCGTTCCCTATCTCTCCACCTCCGAGGAGCTGAAGACCAAGCCCACGCAGCACTCTGTGGCCGAGCTTCGCAGCCACGGGATTCATCCCGATGTAATCGTCCTCCGCTCCGACCGTGACATAGACGACGCGGTGCGTCGCAAGATCAGCCTGTTCTGCGATGTCCGACCCGAGGCGGTCATCCCGGCACCGGATGCGACCGACATCTATGAGGTGCCGCTCACCCTCCACGAGGGCGGCCTCGACCAGGTCGTCTGCGATCAGTTGGGGCTGGTCACCGGCCCACCCAAC
Organism: Acidimicrobiia bacterium; assembly: GCA_009377435.1. Classification (GTDB taxonomy): domain Bacteria; phylum Actinomycetota; class Acidimicrobiia; order Spongiisociales; family ZC4RG35; genus WHTL01. Next base: position 28,515 of record WHUC01000002.1, on the reverse strand, counting down.
CTCACCGTCTGGTCGGCGATGGTCGAGCGGTCGCTGGCTGCCACCCGCGAGGCGACGGTCGCGATAGTCGGCAAGTACGTCGAGCTCCCCGACGCATACCTCTCCGTCGTCGAGGCCCTCCGTCATGGCGCCATCGCCAACGATGTTGATCTCGACATCCGTTGGATCCGATCCGACGACCTCAGCGGACTCCTCGTCGACGCCGAACTCGACGGTCTGGACGGGATCGTCGTTCCCGGCGGCTTCGGCGCACGGGGCGTCGAGGGCAAGATCCTCGCCATACGCCACGCCCGTGAGAAGGGGATCCCGTTTCTGGGTCTCTGTCTCGGGCTGCAATGCGCCGTGATCGAGTACGCCCGCGCCGTGCTGGGATGGGCCGACGCCAACAGCACCGAGTTCGACCCGAGCACGCCCTATCCGGTGATCGACCTCATGTCGAGCCAGGAGGACGTGGAGGACAAGGGCGGGACGATGCGTCTCGGGCTCTATGCGGCCCGTCTCGAGGAGGGGTCGCTGGTCCGGGAGCTCCACGACCAGGAGTTGATCTACGAGCGCCACCGGCATCGCTGGGAGGTGTCGAACCGGCACAGGGGCGATCTGGAGAGGGCAGGTCTGAGGATGTCTGGGATCTCGCCCGACGGGAGACTGGTCGAGTACATCGAGCTCATGGACCATCCCTATTTCGTGGCTACGCAGGCCCATCCCGAGTTCCGTTCCCGACCCGACCTCCCCCACCCGCTCTTCGCCGGGCTGGTGGCGGCGGCGCGGGCCCACCGAGAGGCAACGCGGCCGGCGGCGGTAGCCACCGAATGACCTTCCGTACCGTCGGCTCACGACGGCTGGGACGGGGTGAGTTCATCTCGCTCGATCGCGTCCACATGATCGGTCCGGCCGGTGAGAAGATCCGCCGCGACGTGATCCGCCACCCTGGTGGTGTCGGCATCCTCCCCCTCGACGGCGGCGATTGCATCTTCGTCCGACAATACCGCGTCGCCCTCGATCGCGACCTCCTCGAAATTCCCGCGGGCAAGATGGCCGCCCAGACCGAGGAGACCGAAGCGGCGGCCCGACGGGAGCTACTCGAGGAGATCGGCGCCACCGCCGGGGTGATGACACGGCTCGGGGCGATATTGCCCTCACCTGGATACACCGACGAGATCATCACCCTGTATCTCGCCACCGATCTGACCTTCACCGATCCCGAGCCCGATGGTGTCGAGGAGGTGCATGCCGAGATCGTCCGCATCCCTCAGGGGGACGCCATCGCCATGGTGCAAGCAGGCGATATCGGCGACGCCAAGACGCAGGCCGCGATCCTCCTTTGGCACAGCCAACGGGGCGAAACCTCCTGATCCCACTAGACTGATGGTGCCGCGGGGCTCCGTCCCCGCTTTTTCGTAACCTTGGAGGAAACCGGTCATGGACACCGACTCGGCACGTAGTCATCTCAATGAGCACCGCGCCAAGATCGTCGCCCAGATGGCGGAACTCGGTGCCTCCGAATCGGGCGAACTCCGCAGCGATCTCGAACGGGAGGACGGCTTTGCCGACGCCGCAGCCGCCACTGCGGACCGGACCCAGCTCCTCGGTCTCGTCGACAACCTCCACAATCAGCTGGAATCGATCGACCACGCCCTCCAGCGGGTCGAAGACGGAACCTACGGAATCTGTTCGGAATGCGGTGAGAAGATCGCTGTCGAGCGTCTCGAGGCACGACCCGAGGCGACGCTCTGTGTGAAGTGCGCTTCGGCGCGATGACGCGAGCTCCATTCCATCTGGTCGCACGATTTTTCGATGTGGCCCTCTCTAAACCCCTCGATTCCACCGAGCGGGCCGCGATCGCCCGCTGGCTCGATCCGGATCTGTTCGAGCTTTTCCGCGAGCAGCCAACAGCCGACCAGAGACACGCCTACCGCGGTGCACTCCACGTGGTTGCCGCCGGCCGGGCCGATCTCGCACCAGCGGTGCTGCTCCACGACATCGGGAAACGGCATAGTGGTCTAGGTGTGTTCGGTCGGGTGGCGGCGACCCTTGCCGAACAGATGGGGATCAGAGGGGGAAACTCCTTCCGTATCCATCGCAACCACGGCCCCATAGGCGCCGACGAGCTCGCCAACCGAGACACCGATGACATCGTCGTCGACTTCGCCCGATTCCACACCGCCGAACGGCCGGACTCGATCGACCCCGAATCGTGGGATCTCCTCAGGGCCGCCGACACCCCACCAAAGACACGGGCTCTGCTGTCGGGGCGATAGGCTAGGAGGCTGGTGTCAAACACATGTCGCACATCTCGACGACCAGTCATCACCGCTGGCTGCGTCCTCGTCCTAGCCGCACCGCACCGGGTGCGCCGTCGTCCTGTGTCCTTGCCAGCGGCGCGCCTGGCCGCCGATCTGCACAACGGCATTCAACACCAGCCTCCTATGAGACCGTTGTGAAACACATGTCACACATCCCGGTGGGAGTCTCCTGACCCCATGTCATATTCGGTGAAAACAGCAGTGTTCGAGGGCCCCCTGGGGATCCTGCTCGAGTTGGTGACCCGCCATCAGGTGGAGATCACCTCCATCGACCTCACCGACCTGGTTTCGGACTACCTCTCGTTTCTCGACGAGATGCGGCGTATGGACCTCGATGTCACCAGCGAGTTCCTCCTCGTGGCGGCCACCCTGATCCAACTCAAGGCCCGGGCTCTCCTCCCCGTGGACGCCGAGATCGACATCGATGAGGAACTCGCCCTCATGGAGGAGCGTGACCGACTACTTCAGCGGCTCCTCGTGTGCGTCACCTTCCGCGATGTTGCGGCCGTCCTCCGTCATCGGCTCCAAGAGACCAACCGCTACGTCCCGCGGTTATCCGGACTCGACCAGACCATCGCCACCGCACCGCCCGAGATCATCCTCCCCGTCGACGCCGACGGTATCCACGCCGTCGCGGCCAGGGTGTTCAGCAGCCACGAGGGTGAAGTAGATCTCGACCATCTCGATCTCCAGCTCCCCTCCGTCCCCGCCGCCATCGATGAGCTCAGGGTGAGGGTCGCCACCGAGATCGACACCACCTTCGATGAGCTCGTCGACCACTGCGAACGCCCCGTCGAGCTTGGCGCCTACTTCCTCGCCCTCCTGGAGCTCGCCCGCTGGGGTCTCGTCGCGGTCTCCCAACCCGGGTGGACGGCACCGATCATGGTGAGCCACGTGGAGGGAGTTTCCGCCGGCCACATCTCCTCGGAGTGGGCCCGATGATCACACCGCGAGGCGCGCTCGAGGCGATCCTGTTCGTCACCGAGTCACCGGTCCCGGTGGGCGAGCTGGCCGAGGTGCTCGAGATTCCCGAGACCGAGGTGGAGGACCTCCTCTCCGAGTTGGAGGCGGATCTAGCCGAGCGAGGGGGTGGCCTCGTCCTCCGGTCCTCGGCGGGAGGATGGCGTCTCTACAGCCATCCCGACGCCTACCACCATCTCGAGCGCTTCTCGGTGTCGGCGTCGGCACGCAAGATCTCCCCGGCGGCCCTCGAGGTGCTCTCCGTGGTCGCCTACGAGCAACCGGTGTCACGGGCCCAGATCAACGAGATCCGCGGTGTCGACTCCGACTCGGCGGTGCGCACCCTGGAGCGTCTGGCACTCATAACCGAGATCGATCGCCTTCCTCTGCCGGGAAACCCGGCCGTGTACGGGACGACCGATCTCTTCCTCGAGAAGGTGGGCATCTCCGGTCTGGCCGATTTGCCACCCCTGGCCGACCACGTCCCACCGGCCGAGGTCGTGGGGGCGCTCGAGGACACCTTCCGCCCCGGTGGCTGAATTCTCAGGAGAGAGGATGCGGATCCAAAAGGCCATCTCCCGGGCGGGTTTGATGTCGCGTCGGGCCGCCGAGGATCTGATCGCCGCCGGTCGGATCAGTGTCGACGGGGCGACCTCGTCTCTCGGTGATCGGGTCGACCCCGAAACCCAGACCGTCGCCATCGATGGTGTTCCCATACCCACCAGCCCCTCCGGGGTGACCTATCTCGTGTACAAACCGGTGGGCGTCATTTCCACCGCCGACGACCCTCGGCACCGCAGGACTGTGGTGGATCTCGTCCCCGACGAGCCCCGGGTGTATCCGGTCGGCCGTCTCGATGCCGACTCCGAGGGCCTCATCCTCCTCTCCAACGACGGCGATCTGACATTGCGGGTGACACATCCTCGATACGGTGTCACCAAGACCTATCTGGTGAGAGTTGCCGAGCCCGTCGGAGAGAGGGAGGTACGCCGGCTCGTCGTGGGGATCGATCTCGACGACGGTCTCGCCGCGGCCCGCTCCGCGAAGGTGGTGGCGCGGGGACCCGACGGCACCCTCATCGAGATGGTGATGGGGGAGGGGCGCAACCGGGAGATCAGAAGGATGTTCGCCGAGCTCGGATTCGAGGTGGCCTCCCTGGTGCGGACGGCCATCGGCCCGATCACCGACAACGACCTGGAACCAGGTACCTGGCGGGTGCTGGACAATGACGAGATCATCCGACTCAACCGTATTGCCGTGGAGGGTGCGCGTGACGGACAAAATTGAGATCCGACGTAGGACCGAGCCCATCGAGGCCGAGGTCCGCCCGCCGGGTTCGAAGAGCATCACCAACCGCGCCCTCATCTGCGCCGCCCTCGCCAGGGGGATCAACCGTCTCCACGATCCCCTTGACGCGGACGACACCATGCGGATGCGTCAGGGAATCCGTGGTCTCGGAATCTCCATCGACGATGTCGACGATCCCTGGCTCATACTCGGGGGCGATCCGCTCACCGGCGCCGACATCGACGTGGGGGCGTCTGGTACCACTGCCCGATTCATCACCGCCCTGGCCGGCCTCGCCAACGGAACCTCCGTCATAGATGGCACCGAGCGGATGCGGAAGCGCCCCATCGGGGCCCTCACCGAGGCCCTGACGACGATGGGTATCGAGAGCCTTGCCACAGATGGCTTCCCCCCGGTGACCGTGACCGGATCGATCCCGCGTGGGGGAAGGGTCGTGGTCGACGGCTCGGCGAGCAGTCAGGTGGTGTCGGCGGTGATGCTTATCGCCCCCATGGCCCACGATTCCGTGGATCTGGTCTTCGCCGGGGAGGTGACCTCCCGTCCCTATCTGGACATCACCACCGATGTCATGACCGCATTCGGCTCCGAGATCGAGCCCGGGGACAACGGCTACCGGATCTCACCGACCGGATACCGCCGCACCGAGTTGTTGGTCGAGGCCGACATGTCATCGGCCGCCTACCCTCTCGTCGCCGCGGCCATCACCGGGGGCACGGTGGTGGTGCGAGGTGTGGGCCGGAGCACACGCCAACCCGACATCATCGTGCTCGACGCCCTGGAGCGGATGGGGTGTGCGGTCCGCCACGGCGACGACTTCCTCATGGTGGTGGGGAGGGCCGGAGGCCCCGGGAATCTCCGTCCTCTTGACATCGATCTCCGTGATGCCCCCGACGCCGCCCAGGCCCTTTCGGTGGCCGCGGCGGTGGCCGCGGGACCCTCGACCCTGTCCGGTCTCCACACCCTGCGAATCAAGGAGACCGACCGTCTCGCCGCACTAGTGAACGAGTTGACCCGGGTGGGCGCCACCGCCACCGTCGAGGGTGACACCCTCCACATCGAGCCTGGCGAGCTGCACCCCGCCACCATCCGCACCTACGACGACCACCGCATGGCCATGTCCTTTGCCCTGCTGGGGCTGATCACAGACGGCATCGTCATCGAGGACCCCGATTGCGTCTCCAAGACCTGGCCCGACTACTTCGAAATGCTGGCGGGGCTGTGACGGGGCCCCAGCAACATTCGCCGGCTCGACATCTGAGGAGGCCTAGGGGATACCTCTGGGGTCGCCATCTGACCTCGCTCAGGGCTCAACCCCTCACCACCTGTTCGGGTGACGGGGTTCTCAGTCTGAGATGTCGAATCGTGGGATGGGTGGTGATCGCGAGTCGGGAAGGAGCCTCTCGTCTAGCCGGGGGGAGGCCGGGGGAGGCGGTTCGGGGGGAGGAGGTGTCGTCGTTGGAACGGTGATTGGGGGTCGATGCGCATGCCCCGGCCGTGGATGGAGACGTGGTGGTGGTACCAGCAGATCGTGGCGAGGTTGTCGGGGTCGGTCGTGCCGCCTTCGGAGTAGGGGATGGTGTGGTGGATCTGCAACCGATACCTACTGGAACATCCCTCGACGGTGCAGGCGTGGCCGTCGCGGCTGAGGATGGCCCGCCTCAGGGAGGGCGGCACCACCCGTGTTTGGCGGCCGTATTTCATGGGGGTGCCGTCCGCTTGGCGGGCGATGACCTCGACGGTGCCGCCACAAAGGATCTCTTCTATGGTTTGGACGCCGACTCTGGGGCCGGCTTCCACGGTGACTCCAGCCTCGCCGTTGGTGGCGGCGGCGTGGGCGGTATCGACGAACACCGTGAGTAGGGGACCCGAACCACCGTCGGTGTTGGGGGGTGTTTGGTCCTGGCAGAGGGAGACGAGGGCGTCGGCCTTGCGGGTGGCGGCTCCGTCTCGGATGCCATAGTGGGGGAAGGAGTCCGCCCGTGCGGTCAGGACCTCTTCCACGATCCGGCCGTCGGCTCCGGGGAGGCGGCCGTGGACTCTCCATTGGCTCTCATCCAGTGACGGTTGGATACAGAGATAACGGGAACGATAAGCCTCCCGCTCGTCTGTGGGGGTGAGTCGTTTCCGCTGCGAGGCGAGCCTTCGCACCCCGGAGATGTCGAACCCGAAGGACCGCTCCAACTCCGACTCCGAAGCTCCCGCCTCGGCCAGTTTCACCGTGACCACCCTCCGGTCGACGCTACCCCGTCCGGGATCATGGTCTGTGTGGGTGAGACGGACCAGATCCGACGCCGTCTCCGGGGACACATCGAGACGGGCTGCCGCCCACTCGTTGAGACTGCGACACCCGTCGGCGAGGGGGATCTGACGGGCCTCCACCTCCGACAACAAGGCGGCCTGGGTGGAGCGGAGGTCACCGATCCGCTCTTCGATCTCGACGCCGAAGATCTCGAGGTCATCGGCGGTGAGGGATTCAACCCCGATTCCCTTCAGCATGTCCGCTCCTTGTTCCATAACTCACAATCTAGGGGAGGGGTGTGACACAAAAGGATAGATAGCGGGAGTTGAGACTACATTCCTAGTTTTTCAGTCTGGCAGTTTCCAACCGCGCTGACCCCAGTGTGGAGATGAACTCAGGGGAATCGATAGCGGGTCTGACCGTGGCCAAGGCGAGCACCTTGGCCGGCTCGACACGAAATACGAGAGCCGAATCGTCGCCCGATCCGAACACCCCGTCGCCGACCTCGAATCTCCACGCCTTGCCGTACTTCGCCAAATAGGCGTCGGCGAGTGCCTGCAGCTCCTCCTACCCGGTCACTCGTACGGCGATCCCCTCGACAATGACGTCGAGACCCTCCTTTCAGGTGTTAACACCGGTCATCACTGCGACGCGGGGTTGGTCCCCACGTTGACGGCCTTCTATTCGCCGGGGCCGGTGCAGAAGTACATCGCACCATCGCTCCACACCCCAACCATGGGTGTGACGTGGGGTTTGCCCTGGCGCCGGACCGTGGTGATCCAATAAAGCTCGGACTCTTTGAGAACACGAACGGCACCGTCCCACGGGGTGCCCTTCGCCTCGGGTTCACTAAAGCGGTCGTCAAACTCGAACTTGGGTTGGATGCTGGCCATGGTGACCTCCTGTCGAATGGTTCTCGTACTACCGACCATATGAGCATGCCGAACTCATCGGTGATGGATCCCGACCGTAGCTGATGGCCCAACCCTGGCTGGGCTCGGCATGGGTAGCCAAGAGGTCGTACCCTTGGTAGCATCAGGGTATGAAACTGAGTGTCAGTCTCCCCGCCGACGACGTCGAGTTCCTCGACGAGTACATCCGTACCCAGGGATATCGGTCACGCTCGGCTGTCGTCCACAAGGCAGTGCGTCTGTTGCGGTCGGCCGAGCTGGGTGATGAATACTCCCGCGCCTGGGCCGAGTGGTCGGATTCCGACCAGGGCGAGGGGTGGGAAGCCGTGATCGGTGACGGTCTGTCGAATCCCTGATGCTGCGGGGTGAGATCAGGCTCGTAGACTTCGATCCGGCACGGAGAGGCGAGGCGGACAAACTGCGACCTGCGGTGATCGTTTCCAACGATGGCGCCAACACGATGGCAGCGAGGCTTGGTCGAGGGGTGGTCACCGTCGTACCCATCACCTCGGCGGTGGCTCGAGTGTATTCGTTCCAGGTGCTGCTCCCCGTGGAGCACACCGGGCTCGATCGTGACTCAAAGGCGCAGGCCGAGCAGGTGCGATCAGTGTCTGTCGAGCGAATCCGACAAAAGGTTGGGGCAGTGCCAGCGGCCGTGATGTCAGACCTCGATGAGGCGCTCCGACTCCATCTTGCCCTGTGAGATGGGGCGACACGACATCGAACCCCAACGGTCCTGCCTCCGATAACCTGCGGCGCTGTGAGTAGCTCCGACCTCATCATCGCCATCGACGGGCCGGCCGGGTCGGGCAAGTCGACGGTCAGCCGTCTCACCGCGGAGCGGTTGGGGGTCCCCCATCTCGACACCGGTGCCTTCTATCGCACCGCCACCCTCGCCGTCCTCGAGGCCGGTGTCGACCCTGAGGACGCCGAGGCGGTCGTCGAGGTAGTACATGGCACCGACATGGAGATCGGCGACCCGACGGTGATTCTCGATGACCGCGATGTCACCTCCACTATCCGCTCCGACACAGTCTCCGACAATGTCTCGGCGGTCTCGGCCCACCCCGAGGTGCGGGTGCTCCTGGTCGACGCCCAACGGCGTTGGGCGGGGGAGCGGGGAGGCGCCTGTGTGGCCGAGGGACGCGATACCGGGTCGGTGGTGTTCCCCGACGCCGATCTCAAGATCTATCTCGACGCCAGCCCCGAGGTGAGGGCGGCACGACGCTCCGGGGAGCTGCCCGGCGTCACCGATGTCGGCGCCGCCATCGAGCGTCGTGACCGACTCGACTCTTCGCGGACCGCCTCACCACTGGTGATCGCCGACGACGCCGAGGTGATCGATACCACCGACCTCACCATCGACGAGGTGGTCGACCGCATCCTCGGTCTCCTCGGCTAACGCAGCGGCTGGTTCCCTCCCTACTATGTTGACCATGGTCGAACGCGTACTTGTGGCCGAGCCACGTGGATTCTGTGCCGGGGTGGAGATGGCCATAAAGGCCCTTACCTGGATGGTCCGCATCTTCGAGCCGCCGGTTTACTGCTATCACGAGATAGTCCACAACGAGTGGGTGGTGCGCGCCTTCGAGAAGGTGGGTGTCATCTTCGTCGACGACATCGAGGAGGCGCCGGAGGATGCCCCCATCATGCTGTCCGCCCATGGGTCCGCACCCGAGGTCGTCTCCGGTGCCGCCGAGCGGGCCAGTGTCGTCATCGACGCGGTGTGCCCCCTCGTCACCAAGGTTCACCACGAGGTGAAACGCATGACGGCACGGGGCTATGAGATCATCTACGTCGGCCACGTCGGCCATGACGAGGCGATCGGTACTCTCGCCGAGGCCCCCGACGAGATCACGCTGGTGGAGCCGGAGTCGGGGTTGGCCGACAATTTCACCCCCAAGGATCCGTCGAAGGTGGCCCTTCTCAGTCAGACCACCCTGGGGGTCCACGAGTGGACGTCGGTGCTCGATGCGGCCAGGGACCGGTTTCCCGAGATCACCACCGCCCGCCGTTCCGACCTCTGCTACGCCACGACCAACCGTCAGGAGGCTGTGCGCGGTCTCACCGAGCAGTGCCAGCTGATCCTGGTGGTGGGTTCGGAGAACTCGTCGAACACCAGGGCTCTGGTCCGCGTGGCCCGGGAGTTCGACACCGCGGCCCACCGTATCGACTCGGTCGACGACATCCGGGAGGACTGGCTCGGGGATGTGACGACGGTGGGTCTCACCGCCGGCGCCTCCGCTCCTGATCATCTGGTCACCGATGTCATCGATCGTCTCGACCCGAGCCTCGGGTTCGAGTTGTTCAGTGTCACCGAAGAGGGCGAGTACTTTCCTCTTCCACCACAGCTTCGGGGTCTGGTGGGATTGCTGCAGACGATGGTCGAGGCCGGTGTCGCCGCCCGACGGCCCCGGGAGCCCGACTGGATGGCGGGGGACCGCACATGGACCGCCACCGAAGCCCTGGAGTCGATAGTCAGGTGAACAGCCGGCGGGCGGGTGGGGCGGCCGGGGAAGGTCGTCGTTTACCGGTCGTGGCCGTTTTGGGTAGACCCAACGTAGGCAAGTCGGCACTCGTGAACCGGATAGTCGGGGGGAGACCGGCCGTCGTCGAGTCGGAGCCGGGTGTCACTCGGGACCGTCGCAGCTTTGACGCCGAGTGGGGTGGTCGCGATTTCATCCTGGTCGACACCGGCGGGTGGGAAATCGAGCCCGACGACGGTATCGGCGCCGCCATCCGCGACCAGGCCGAGGCCGCCCTCGCCGTGGCCGACTCGATCATCTTCGTGGTCGATGCCACCGCCGGGCCGACCGACGCCGATGCCGCCGTGGTCGATCTTCTCCGTCGCAGCGCCGTCCCCGTCCATCTGGCGGCGAACAAGGCCGACAATGAGGTCGTCGAGGGTCAGGCGTCAGAGCTGTGGGCGTTGGGGCTGGGCGAGCCGTCGCCGGTGTCGGCGATCCATGGCCGCGGGGTCGGTGAGCTCCTTGATCGGGTGATAGACAGCTTTCCCGACAGTGTCGAGAAGCACCCCGACCATAACCTCCCCCGGATCGCAATCATCGGGCGACCCAACGTCGGCAAATCCACCCTGCTCAACACCCTGATGGGGGAGGAGCGGGTGATCGTGTCCGACCGTCCCGGCACCACCCGCGATCCGGTCGATGTCGAGGTCGAGGTCGATGGTGCCCGGTACGTGCTCGTCGACACCGCCGGGATCCGCCGCAAACCGCAGATAACCGAGGACGCCGACTTCTACGCCGTCCTCCGGGCCCGGGAAGCACTCCAGACCGCCGATGTCGCCCTCCTTCTCGTCGACGCCGCCGACAGGATCACCCACCAGGACGCCCGGATCGCCTCCGAGGTCGTGGAGGAGGGTGTGGGGATGGTCCTGGTCCTCAACAAATGGGACCTCGTCGACGACGATGTCCGCTTCGACCTCGATCGCAATCTCGAGCGTCTCGAATTTGTCGACTGGGCGCCACTGATCCGGATCTCCGCCGAGACCGGGGCCCGGATCCGTCGGATCGGTCCCGCCATCGAAACCGTGCTGGTCTCCCGCCGACAGCGGATACCCACCGGACAGCTCAATCGTCTCCTCAGGAAGTGGATCGCCGCCCATCCGCCCCCGGTGCGCAAGGGGCGCCGTCCCAACATCCGCTACGCCGTCCAGGCCGGCATCGAGCCCCCGACGGTGATCCTCTTCGTCACCGGTGGGGGTCTCAGCCCCGACTACCTGCGGTTCATCGAGGCGCGGCTTCGCACCGAGGCCGACCTCACCGGGACCCCGGTCCGTGTCATCGCCCGCACCCGACCTCCCAGATACTCGTGAGCGGCCCCTTCCTTCCCGAAGAGGACGGCCAACCCGCAGAGGAGCCGGTGACCACCCCCTGGACCTTCCGGATCGTCGTCGTCCTCGCCGTCCTCTATCTGGGCTGGCGTCTGATCGATGGTGTCATCTGGTTGATAGGCCGGTTCTAAGGTGAACCTTGGGCGGAGATGATCGCCGGGCGATGACCTCTACCCTGGGTACGGGTGCTCGTCGGGCTGGCGGGATTTGAACCCACGACCTCTTGACCCCCAGTCAAGCGCGCTACCAAGCTGCGCCACAGCCCGTGGGTGTCGTCATGGTAGCGGCTGAAACCGTGGGACGACACACCTGCACCGACGTCGCGAGCTGGGCATTTACCCTCCGGGCAACATGCTCACCATCCCCAACGCCATCTCATTCGCCCGCCTCGCCCTCATTCCCTATTTCTGGTGGGTCCTGGTGGGACAGAATCGTCTCGGTCTGGCAGCAGCTCTGATCTTCCTCATCGGGGGTACGGATTGGGTGGACGGCTATCTGGCGCGACGGCTCCACCAAGAGTCGAAGCTGGGAGCGATGCTCGATCCCGTCGCCGATCGTCTCATGATCGGATCCGCCCTCGTTGGTGGGATGATCGTGGGGGCACTGCCGCTGTGGTTCGGTCTCCTCACAGTCGGCAGGGAAGTGGTTGTCAGCATCGTTGCCGTCGTCTCCTATTTCACCGGCAATTCCATCACTGTCAGCCGGGTGGGGAAGGTGGCAACCTTCATGCTCTATGGGGCGATCCCATCTTTCTATCTGGTGAGCGCCGACATCGCACCGTGGATTTTCGGTCCACCCGCATGGATATCGGGGGTCCTCGGTCTGATCATCTACTGGTACGCAGCAATCGGATACCTGACCGAGATGCGGCGCCGAATCGGGTAGAGTCGATTCCCCCAGAGGAGGAAGATTCAAACTGTGGATATCCGCGAGGATCTGGAATACACACGAGAGCACGAGTGGATTCGTCGCGAGGACGACGGCTCACTCACCGTCGGAATCACCGACTACGCCCAGGACCAGTTGGGTGATGTGGTCTTCGTCGAGGTCCGGCCGGTCGAGACCGATGTCACCGCCGGTGACATGATCGCCGAGGTCGAGTCGACCAAATCGGTTGCCGAGGTCTACTCTCCGGTTGCGGGAAAAATCCTCAACGTCAACGAGAACCTTATGGAACAGCCGGAACTGGTGAACTCCGACCCATACGGCGACGGTTGGTTCGCCGGTATCGCCGTCGATGGCGAGATCGACGACTCGGGTTGGTTGTCGCCGGAAGAGTACAAAGACCTCACGGAATGACCCTCTAGACTGATGAACATGGAATGTCCCAAGTGCGGCGCCGAGATACCCGAGGACAGCGAGCACTGTCCGCGCTGCGGGATGCAGTTGGGTGATGAGCCTACGGTGGTCTACGTCCCACTGGATGACCGCGCCGAGCACCCGCTCTCACCCACCGAGGCGGAACACGTGCGTGGGTTCACCGGTTTCGCCCTCGTGGTGGAACACGGGCCCCGAGCCGGTCTCAGCTTCGTACTCGATCACGACGTGATCACCGTGGGGAGACATCCCGACAGCGACATCTTTCTCGACGACGTCACCGTGTCCCGGCATCACTGCAGGTTCCTCGTCGACGGGGACTCCGTCGTGATGGAGGACTCGGGCTCCACCAACGGCACCTACGTGAACGGGGAGCGGACGGATCGCTCCGAGTTGGTCGCAGGTGACGAGATCCTGGTGGGGCGGTTCGACTTCGTCCTCGCCCATGGCGATGGATAACGAAGACCTCAGCATCGGCGAGGCCATCGACCTCCTCAGGGACGAATTTCCCGACGTCTCGGTATCCAAGCTGCGTTTCCTCGAGTCCCAGGGGCTGATCAAGCCGGCCCGCTCCGAGGGCGGATACCGTCAGTTCGGTCGGGACGACCTCAAGAGGATCCGCTACATCCTGGTCCAACAGCGCGATCACTTCCTCCCCCTGAAGGTGATCAAGTCAAAGCTCACCCTGTGGGAGAGGGGAGAGGAGACCGACGACATCGATATCCGCGACCTCGGAGACGAGGATCCCCTCGAGATCGAGGGGGAGCCGGTGCTCCGCGCCGATCTCCTGCGGATCAGCGGTCTCACGGATGAACAACTCGATGCCCTTGTCGACCATGGGCTCATCTCAAGGGAGGACGACACCAAGGTGTTTCCCCCCGGGACCGCGCCGATCGCCACCGAATCGCGACGTCTCATCGATCTCGGTCTCGAACCCCGTCATCTCCGGTCGGTACGTCTCGGTGTCGATCGCGAGGTGGACCTGGTTCGCCAGCTCACGGCGCCGCTGCTCAGGGCGACGAATGTGGACGCCAGGGGACAGGCGAGGGGAGTGATCAGCAGCGCCGCCGACTCGATCCAGGCACTCCACCGCTCGATCCTCACCTCGGCCCTGCGCTCGCTGATGGACTGACCGTGTTGATGTCGGTCATCCTCGCCGTCCCGGTGATGGCCGCCCTCACCCTGCCACCGGTGCCTCCTCCCAGCCCGGTGTGGGAGCCCACCCCGTCGATAACCGCCACCACCCACATCGTCTACGACGCCGACCGCGACCTGATCATCGACGTCATTGGTCCCGACCAGGAACGGGCGATGGCCTCGACGACCAAGATGATGACCGCGATCGTGGCCATCGAGGAGAGGAATCTGGATGATGATGTCCTCGTCTCGGAGGCTGCCGCCGACGCCGGTGAGGCCGAGGTCGATCTTGTCGCCGGGGAGACCCTGACCCTGCGCCAACTGGTGACCGCGATGGTGGTGCAGTCGGCGAACGATGCTGCCATCGCCGTCGCCGAGCACATCGGTGGATCGGTTCCCGGGTTCGTCGAGATGATGAACGCCAAGGGCGCCGAGCTCGGGATGCAACACACCAACTACACCAACCCGCACGGTCTCGACGATCCCGACCATTACACCTCGGCCAACGATCTCCTCACCCTCGGTCGTTATGTCATGGACAACCAGATCTACCGGGAGATGGCGGCCCTACGCACCTTCGACCTCCCCCCGAGTCCCGAGGACGGCTCGGAGAGGACCGCCGAGAACACCAATCTCATGCTGGACGACTACGAGGGGACCACCGGCATCAAGACCGGGTTCACAAGTAACGCCGGCCGGGTGTTCGTGGGGAGTTTCGAACGACCGGTCGGCACCATCTATTCGGTGGTCATGGGCTCCGAAGACGAATTCGACCACTTCGCCGACACCCGCAAGCTCGTCGATTGGGGCTATTCGCTGACCACTCGGGCCCAGGCTCTCACCACCGGTCGGCAGGTGAACCGCGGTGCCCTCCTCGTCGAGGCCGATCCCCTGCAGACCACGGCAGCGGCGGAGACCGTTCTCGTGCTCGCCGTCGACGGGGTCCTCGGCGGGCCCCGTCGGGAGCCTGCCCCACCACCGGTCATCACCGAGAGGGGTGGATCCGATCTGCCCGACCTCACCGACGCCATCCTGTGGCCCTTCCGGAACGACGACGGATGACCGATATTCCCACAGGGACAGTGGCCGAGGTCATCTCACCGGAGAGGATTGCCGAACGAGTCGCGGCACTCGGCGCTGCCATCAACAACGACTACCGCGACCGCACCCCGATCCTCGTCTCGGTCCTCAAGGGAACCGTTCCCTTCATCGCCGATCTCGGGCGGCATCTGACGGTCCCCGTCGAGTTCGACTTCCTCCAGCTGACCCGTTTCGGCGGGGGGGGCCGGATCGGGATAGCCCTGGACACCGCCGAGTCACTCACCGGGCGTGACGTACTCCTCGTCGAGGACATCGTCGATACCGGTCTCAGCGTCCAGGTGCTCCGTCAGGCGCTCGCCGAGCGTCAGGTGGCCTCGCTGGCGACGCTCACCCTGCTGGACAAGGTTCCCCGGCGTCTCGTCGATGTACCCCTCGAGTACCGGGGCTTCGAAGTCGGCGACGAGTACCTCGTCGGCTACGGGCTCGATTGGCAGGGGAAATTCCGGAACCTTCCCGGCATCTGGGCGATGCTCGACCGGATGGCATTCGAGGAGGATCTCGTGGCCCAGTTCGATTACATGTACGGCTGACGGGATCGACGCGCACCGAGAGTGTCGAAACCTCCCTACCGATTCCACCGGTCTAACCTGCGGGTATGGAGCCAACCAACGACGAGGAACCACCGGAGAACGGTCAGGAGCCACCGGGAGGCGCCGTCCCCGTCGAGGTAGTCGGGGTCCGGATCGAGCTTCCCTCCAACCAACCCATCGTCCTGCTGAAGGAGCTGGGCGGGATCCGCTATCTCCCCATCTGGATCGGGGCATCGGAGGCGACCGCCATCGCCTCGGCCCTCCAGGGTATCGAGCCACCACGTCCCCTCACCCACGACCTGCTCACCACCGTCATCAAGGAACTCGGTGCCGAGGTGCAGAGAATCGTCGTCTCCGACATGCGTGACAGCGTCTACTACGCCGATCTCCTCATGACCGTCGATGACCGGTCTGTCGAGATCTCGTCGCGACCGTCCGACGCCATCGCTCTCGCCATCCGGATCGAGGCGCCGGTGTATGCGGCCCGTTCGGTGTTCGACGAGGCTGGAATCGACTTCGCCGACGAGGAGGACGAGGACGAGATCGAGGAGTTCCGCCGGGCGCTCGAAGAGGTCACCGTCGAGGACTTCCTCGGTGAAGACCCCGGGGAGAACCCGAAGAGCTGAGGGGCGATCCCACCCCGTACCGGGTACCCCGTCGCCGGCTCCCTCGAACAGGGTTTTCCACAGGGGTCGTTGACAAGGTGGTACCGGAAACGGTACCTTACTCACAGCGGAGAAATTACCAACATGTAATCAGGGGCGTTCGTGCTGAGTTTCACGGAGTTGAACTTTACGGAGTTGAACTTCACCGAGTGACCACCGGAGGACGGAAGATGATGGAGCAGTTGGGATATAGAGCACCCCAGGTTTGTCGGCTGATCGGCATCAGCTACCGACAACTCGACTACTGGGCGCGTACCGGGCTGTTGCGCCCCTCCCTCCAGGAGGCGAGTGGCTCCGGCTCACAACGCCGCTACTCGTTCGACGATCTCGTCCACCTGAGGGTCATCAAGAGTCTTCTCGACGCCGGCATGAGCCTCAAGAAGATCCGATCGGCCATCGACATCCTCCGCGACGAGTTCGCCGCCGAGCGCCCTCTCACCGACGTCACCCTACTGTCGGACGGCAAGACGATTTACGCCGCCCACAGCTCCGATGAGGTCGTCGATGTGTTCCGTCGCGGTCAGGGCGTGTTCGGAATCGCCATCGGCCCCGTCCAGGACGAGGTTCGTGGGGCAGTTCACGAGTTGGAGACCGACGAAGGCGTTGCTGTCGAGGTGGAGGCGAAGGCAAACTGACAATCCATCAGCTACGAGCCCCGGACGTTCATTTCGCCCACAACAGTGAGCGACAGTTCGCGTTACTCCTCGAATTCTTCGACGTTCCCTGGCTGTACGAGCCCGACACCTTCCCCATCGAGTTCGATGATGACGGCGAGCCCGTGAAGTTCTTCTCCCCGGACTTCTATCTCCCTCTCGAGGACCAGTACGTCGAGATCACCACCCTCAACCAGAAGCTGGTGACCAAGAAGAACCGCAAGATCCGTCTCCTCGCCAAGCACCACCCCGACATCAGCTGTCGGATCCTCTACCAGCGCGACTACCTCGAGCTCGTCGACAAGTACGGTCTCGAGGAGCCCGCTCAGGGATGTGTTCCCCTTCGTCGTCTTCCCGGACCTCCCCGAGTGGTCGAGCTCGCCGATCGCGGCACCACTCTGTGACCCAACGGTCTCCGCTGTACCAGCTCCACGACGGGTTGGGGGCGCGGTTCACCGATTTCGGGGGTTGGGAGATGCCGGTGAGATACGGTGCCGTTCTCGACGAGCACCGAGCCGTCCGCAACCACGTCGGTTGGTTCGATGTCTCCCATCTCGGTCGGTTCACCTGTCGGGGGGCCGGCGCTGTCCCGACCCTGTCCCGTCTCTTCAGCAACAACGTTGACAAGCTGGAGCCGGGTCGCACCCATTACACGATGATGCTCAACGAGAACGGTGGGGTTCTCGACGATCTGCTCATCTGGAGGTGGGAGGACGACGAATTCTGGGTTCTCCCCAATGCGGCCAATCATGACATGGTTCTCGCCGCTGTCGCCGGCGAGCCCGATGTCGAGGTGGAGGATCTTCGCCCCACGACCGTCATGATCGCGGTGCAGGGTCCGAAGGGCCCGGAGACACTCGCCGAGATCGTCGGCGGGGCGCCGAAGCGTTTCGGAACGACGCGTCTCGATATCGATGGCGACGAGATCGCCATGGCCGGGACCGGATACACGGGGGAGAGGGGAGGGGAACTCGTCGTCCCCTTGTCCCGTGCCGATTCGATCGCCGAGCAGCTCACCAGTGTGGGGGCGGTCCCGTGTGGGTTGGCCGCAAGGGACACTCTCCGGCTCGAGGCGGGTCTTCCCCTGTGGGGCCAAGACCTCGACCCCGAGCACACACCCCTGGAGGCTGGCCTCGGCTTCGCCGTCGACTGGGATCACGACTTCGTGGGGAAGACGGCCCTGGAGACCCAACGGGACAACGGTCTTGCCCGTCATCTGGTGGGTTTCCGACTGGCCGATCGTGGCATTCCCCGGGAGGGCTACCCGATGAGAACCCCGGATGGCGCCGAAGGGATCGTCACCTCGGGGAACGTTTCCCCGATGATCGATGACGCCATCGGGATGGGATATCTGTCACCGATCCACCATCGTGACGAGATCGAGATCGAGATCAGGGGCCGGTGGGTACCGGCGAGGAGGGCTAGCCCCCCGTTCCACCGTTGAGCGGGTCGCCTAGGAGGCCGGTGTGAAACACATGTCCCACATCTCGACGCCCAGCCATCGCCGCTCGCGGCGTCCTCGTCCTCGAAGCACCGCACCCGGTGCGTCTTCGTCCTGCGTCCTGGCGAGCGACGCGTCTGGCCGCCGATTTGCACAACGGCATTCCACACCAGCCTCCTAGGGCCGACTTCTCTCACCCGCCTGTGGTGATCCCCACCGACGACCCATCCGCGATCTCCGCAGGTCTGTCCGAAGCATCCGCGCACCTGGTGGTGGGAGGCCGCACGGTGTGGGTGCCCACCCCACCTCCAAGCGGGGTGTTCCTCTCCCAACCCAACCGGTTCGGTCTGTTCGAGGACGTCACCGCCATCGACCGTCTTGACGTGCCGGTCACGGTGGTGGTGCGTCCCACCTTGGCGGGTTGGGTGCCGCTGCCCGCCAACGTCGTCGCGGTGATCGACTACTTGGGCGAGCCGGCAGTCGAAGCCGACCGGCCCGAAGCCGAAAGGTTGGCCGACCTGACCGGTGCGTTGATGGCCCGGATTCGTCAACTGGGCCGGGTTCGTCTGCTGGCGGGTAAGTCGCTCGGGGCGGTGACACTGCTCCTGCCCCTCGCGGCGAGGACCGTGGCCGATGGACTCCGGACCGCCGGGGTCCGCATCGACGACCCGCTGGCCGATGTTTCCAGTCTGATCGCCACGTTGCGCCCCACCCACACCCTCCAGCAGATCTCCACCTTCGTCGACATCGTGGGCGCCACGCTCCAAGGGGAGACACCACCCCAGATGCCCGACGCCACCGACGGAACCAGGCCTCCGAGACGCCGCACCCTTACCTATCATCGACTTCCCTGATGACATCAAGCGTCGGAACGCCCCGCCACCATCCCCTGGTCGGCGCCGAGTTCTCTCGCCGTTGGGCGACCGAGGTCTCACCACCCCGGGGCCGGATCGTCCTCGTCCACGGGATAGGTGAGCACTCGGGGCGTTATGAGCGCACCGGGACACAGCTCGCCGCGGGTGGCTATGAGATGGTGGTTTTCGACCTTATCGGACACGGTGCCACCGGCGGGAAGCGGGCTCATGTCGCCAACTGGTCGGATTTCCTCGATCAGGTCGAATATCACATGAACGACGCCGCCGGGCGCGGGGGACCGGTCGTCCTGTTGGGACATTCCATGGGCGGGCTCATCGCCACCGAGTATGTCCTCTCGGACCGCCCCCCACCTGATCTGCTCGTCCTCTCCGCACCCGCCATCCGGGGCGGGGCGGCATGGCAACACGCCTTGGCCCCCCTTCTCGCCGCGGTCGCACCGGAGCTGGGGTTACCCTCCCGCATCAAGGGCGACCAGCTCTCCCGGGATCCGGCCGTCGGCGATGCCTACTTCGCCGACCCGTTGGTGGAGACGTCTGCGACGGCCCGGCTCGGTGCCGAACTGTTCGAGGCGATGGCAAGGGTGGAGCCACTGTTGAGTGCGATCGAGATACCCACCCTGGTCTTCCACGGGGGTGCGGACACGGTGGTCTCCCCGAGAGTGAATGCGGGTTTCGGGGCCGGCGTCGATCGGGTCGTCTACGCCGACCTCCGCCACGAGACGTTCAATGAACCGGAGGGCCCCGCCGTTATCTCCGATGTGATCGCCTGGCTCGATCGCCATAAGAACACCCGCGGATAGGGACGGTCGGCGAGCCATTGGCCCTTGGTACGGGAGAACGGCCTCCCTCCTGTCCCCGGATGTTCTACTGCCTGAGACCGACAAGATCCTCCATTGCCAGTGCTCACATTGGCCGATCCCGGCCTACTATCGGGCGGTGATCGAACCGGGCACCCTTCTGGTCGCACAACCAACGATGCTCGACCCGAACTTCGCCCGTTCGGTGGTGTTGATCCTCGCCCACGATGAGGAGGGGACCGTGGGGGTGATCCTGGATCGGCCCAGCGCTGAGCCCGTCTCGGACCATCTGCCCGACGTGGCACCCGTCGTCGCCGCACCCGAGGTGGTTTTCGTCGGTGGTCCAGTCGAACCACAGGTAGCGGTGGCCCTCGGACCGATGACGTTCGATGTCGTCGGCTCCATGGAAGCTGTGGCGACCCTCGATGTCGAAGACGACCTCATCGGCCCGGTACGGGTGTTCGCCGGATACGCCGGCTGGACCCCGGGTCAGCTCGAGGAGGAACTCGCCACCGACGGTTGGATCGTGGCGAAGGGGGAGTGGGACGACGTGTTCACGCCCGAGCCCGAGAGCCTCTGGTCCCGGGTCCTCCGGCGCCAGGGCGGAACCCTGGCGATGTTGGCGACCTACCCCGTTGACCCCGATTTGAACTGATAGCGGCCTACGCTAGACGGCAACGATGCCTCCGACCGCCCAGAACACGACCGTGCGTCCCGCCAGCGCGGGGACTCTGCGCACCGCTCTGAAGAGGGAGTCGCCGGGTCTCTCCTTCGAGAAGGAGCTCTGGGAGACGGGGACGGATGTGGTTGTGGGGGTCGACGAGGTGGGAAGGGGTGCCTGGGCCGGGCCCCTGACCGTGGGTGCCGTGGTCATCCCCCGTGACCGCCGCATCTACAAGATCCGCGATTCCAAGATGCTCACCGAGCCCGAGCGGGAGATGATGTACCGTCGTATCCTCGACTGGGCGGAGGCGTGGAGTGTCGGTCATGCCACCTACACCGAGTGTGACGAGTTGGGGATGTCGGATGCACAGAGGCTGGCGGCGAAGAGAGCCCTCCAGGGTCTGTCATTGCCACCGCAGAAGGTCCTGGTCGACGGCAACTGGGACTTCGTCGGCGGGGCCACCCGCATCATCCGTGGTGACCGTATCTCGTTGTCGATTGCCGCCGCGTCCATAGTCGCCAAGGTGACCCGTGACCGCATCATGAGACGTTTGTCGGTCGACCATCCCTACTGGAACTTCGCCGACAACAAGGGCTATCCCTGCCCTCACCACCGCATCGCCCTCCAGGCCCACGGCCCCAGCGCCATCCACCGCCGCTCCTGGGTGTTCATGGACTCACTGATCTGGACCGGACTGCCCCGTCTCCATCGCACCGACCCCAACCAACCCGAGCTCCCCTTCCAACCGCCCCCGTCGAGTGTGTAACCAGACCCAACCAGGACGACCCACCACACACTCGACCGGCGGACGATAGGCTCCCGGTATGGCGAATTTGATCGAACGAGCACGGCGGTGGATCACCCAGGATCCCGACCCCGACACCCGGGCCGAGTTGGAGGCCCTCGTCGAGAGCGGCGACACGGAGCAGTTGGCCGAACGGATGAACGGCGCCCTCGAGTTCGGGACGGCCGGCATCCGCGGCGCTGTGGAGGCGGGGAGCAACCGGATGAACACCGCGGTGATCATCCGGACCACCGCCGGTCTGGCCCGGTTCCTCCTCGACCGCCATGACGGACCGCCCACCTCACCCGTGATCGTCGGCTTCGACGCCCGGCTCTCCTCGGAGGCGTTCGCCGAGGCCACCGTCGGTGTGCTCTGTGCGGCCGGGATCACGGTGCGCTACTTTGCCAACCCGGTTCCGACACCAATCGTCGCCTTCGCCGCCAAACACCTCGGGGCGGCCGCGGGCATCGTAATCACCGCGAGCCACAACCCGCCGGCGGACAACGGCTACAAGGTGTACGACGGCAACGCCGCCCAGATCGTCCCTCCGGTCGATACCGAGATCGCAAACGCCATCGCATCCGTCGGGGAAACGTCGTCGGTGCCGCTTGTGTTACAACCCATGAGCGATGGTCACGAGCTCGTCACCGAACTCGGTCCGGAGGTCTACGAGGCCTACTGGCACGAGGTATCGGTGGAGCGTCCCGATGTCACCAACTACCGGGACCTTCGCATCGTGTACACGCCGATTCACGGTGTCGGCTGGCGTTACGTCGACGAGACGCTACGACGCGGTGGTTACGGGGAGGTCTACCCCGTCCCCGAACAGCAGGAGCCCGACGGCCACTTTCCGACCGTCGACTTCCCCAACCCCGAGGAGCCGGGCGTCCTCGATCTCGCCTTCGCCCTCGCCGAGCGCAAGAACGCCGAGCTCATCATCGCCAATGATCCCGACGTCGACCGGTTGGCTGCCGCCATCGAGACCTCTGACGGGTGGAGGAATCTCACCGGGAATCAGATCGGTGTGCTCCTCGCCGATTGGATCCTGGAGCACTGGCGGCATGCCGAGCGGCCCATCGTCATCAATTCGATCGTGTCGACCCCCATGCTCGCCTCTGTGGCCGCCCGGTACGACGCTCGCTTCGAAACAACACTCACCGGGTTCAAGTGGATCGCCAATGCGGCCCTCGATCTCAAACGCGAGGGAGCCGGTCGGTTCGCGTTCGGGTTCGAAGAGGCCCTCGGGTCGACGGTAGGCCAAACCGTGAGGGACAAGGACGGTATCGCCGCCGGCCTGGTATTCGCCGACATTGCCGCCTTCGAGAAGAGTCGGGGCCGAACCCTCGCCGACCGTCTCGCCGATCTGTACCGCAGTGACGGTCTGTGGGTCTCGACACAACACTCGGTGGTACGTCCCGGGTCGGAGGGGCTGACCGAGATCGCGGCGGCGATGGAGCGTCTCGCCACCGATCTGCCATCGGAGCTGGCGGGGTATCGGGTGACCAACACCACGGACTACCGGTCGGGGGCAGAGGACCGGCCCCGCTGGCTGGGCGAGACCGCACTGGTAGTCCTCGACCTCGAGCCCACCGGACGGGTTCTCATCCGACCATCGGGAACCGAGCCGAAACTGAAAATCTATGTCGACCTCAGGGGCGAGGCGGGCGACGATGTCGCCGCCTCCGAGAGGGAGACCCAGGAGCGGGCCGCCGCCATCGCCTCCGCAATGGGCGAGTTCCTCGGTCTGTGAGTGTGAGCGACCGGCCACCCCTATCGGAGATCTTCGGACCCCTCAACGGGATCCGGATCGTTCTCGTGATCGCCGCCTTCATCGCCGCCGTGGTCGCGGCGATCAGTGGTCGATGGATGGTCGCCGCCATCCTGTTCGCCGGGGTCGTTGCTCATCTCCTCGGCTGGCTGTACCTCTACCGCAAGGCGATGGAGGAAAGGCGATGAGGATCGGATTCGCCGGTCTGGGGATCATGGGCAGTGGCATGGCGGGCAATCTCGCCGCGGCCGGAATCGACCTCACCGTGTGGAACCGCTCGCCGGGGCCAACGCAACCCTTCTCCGAGCGGGGGATCGCGGTGGCGTCGAGCCCGAGGGAGCTGGCGACGGAGAGTGACATCGTCATGCTATGCGTCTCGGACACACCCGATGTCGAAGCGGTGGTCTTTGGGGACGCCGGCCTCGCCGAGGGGCTGGGAGACGGCGCCGTGCTGGTGGATCACTCGACCATCAGCCCGGAGGCCACCGCCGGATTCGCCGCCCGGATCGCGGACGGGGGTGCCACCTGGATCGATGCCCCGGTGTCCGGTGGTTCCGAGGGTGCGGAGAAGGGAACACTTTCGGTGATGGTGGGGGGCGATCCCCCGACCTTCGACCGGGTACGACCGGTGATGGAACACTTTGCCACCACGATCACCCACATCGGACCCGAGCCCGGGATGGGTCAGACGGCGAAACTGGTCAACCAGATACTCGTCGTCGTCACCCAACTGGGTGTGTCCGAGGCCCTTCTCGTCGCCGAGGCGGGCGGTCTCGACCTGGAGAAGACCCTGCGGGCGGTGGAGGGCGGGGCGGCGGGGTCTTGGATGTTGAGCAATCGCTGGCCCCAGATGATCGCCGACGACTGGCGACCCGGTTTCACCATCGACCTCCAACTCAAGGACCTGCGTCTGGTACTCGACGCCGCCGATGAGCTGGGTGTGCCCACCCCGGGAACCGCGCTGACGTTCCAGATGTATCGGGCACTGCAGCGAGCGGGTCTCGGTGGCGAGGGCAACCATGCCCTCGTCAAGGCCCTCCGGGGCATGACCGAATCCTCGTAGCTACTTGCCCCTGTCGAGGGCACGGACACTCTCCAGGGCGGCCACGGCGTTGCGCAGCTCGTCGGGACGGGCGTCGAGATAGCGACGGGTGGTGTTCAGTGAGGCATGGCCGAGGAGTCTCTGCACCTCGATGATGGTGGCGCCGTGGTCGAGAAGATCCATGGCGAAGGTGTGACGGAGGGCGTGGACGAGAGCGCCCTCGGGGACCGACGAGCGTAACCCGGAGCGACGGTAGAGACGTTCGATGAGATATTGGACCTGGCGGGCCGTGACCCGTGTTCCTGACACGGGGTGAACAAGCAGCGGAGTGGAGGCGTCGTCGAGGTCGTGATCATCGAACCGCTCGGCGCGTTCCCCCAGATAGCCCTCCACCAGCTCCACCAACCGGTCGCTGAGGGGGATGGTTCGCACCTTGTTTCCCTTGCCCACCACCGAGAGCTGGCGTTCACCGCTCCGACCGGAGAACGAGCCTATGTCCAAGGAGACCACCTCGGCGAGTCGTAGCCCCGTTGTCGTCAACAGGGCGACCACGACCACATCCCGCGCCGGCCACACCGCCCTCGCCTTGGGCTCGGGATCGGCGGCGGCGGCAAGAATCCGAGCCGCCACGTCGGGGACATCGATCGACTTGGGGCGCGACGAAGGGATGCGAGCCCTCTCGATCTCGTCCATGGGGTTGACGTCTACGACGCCCTCGGACCGGAGAAAACGGAAGAAACGATTCCAGGTGGTGTGGGTGCGTGCCAGCGAAGAGGCGGCCAGATCATGAGAGCGGGAGGCGAATGCCCGACGTAAAGTGGAGAGGCCAAACGCCGACACCTCGAGCTCGGAGACTTCGACCTCGTGCTGTTTGCCCACGACGTCGACCACCGCGGCCAGATCGGTCCGGTACGCCTTCACGGTGTGCGGCGATGGCTTCGATACCTCGAGGTATGCCAGGAAGTCCTCGACGGCGTCGATAACTCTCATGAGGCGACATTATCGGGTGAGGGCTCTGATTCCCACGACCCTCGGGTGGGGGAGCGGAGCCAGCCCTCCTAACGTGATGGCATGACCGATAGAGAGCTCACCGCCCGGGCCCACCAGCTCATGCCGTTCTCGTCAGTGCTCGGAATGGAGATCATGCCGGGGACGCATCGCGATGAGGGGGATCGCCTGATCACCCGGACCATCCAGACACAGGTGGTGATCGACCAGTGAACGACCCCACGACGGGGCACCCGCTCCGCTTCATCGCCGACTTCGAGGGGGAACTGGCCGTCCTCCATGTCGGTTTTCGGATCAACCGGCTACTCCAGGTGGGGAAGTGGTGGCCGGTGGCGGCGGCCCTACCCGGTCTCATCCGGGAGACGAGACACGCCCCGGGTCTCCTCGGGTCGAAGACATTCTGGTCGGGCCGGATGGTCATGGTCACCCAATACTGGACCTCGGCCCAGACCCTCGAGGTTTACGCGAGGGATGGAGCCGCCGGTCATCGCTGGGCGTGGCGTCGTTTCAACCAGGCCGCCCGGGGGAGTGGGGCCGTCGGGATCTTCCACGAGACCTTCATCATCTCCGCCGACCGCTCCGAGAGCGTCTATGTCGACATGCCCCCCGAAATGCTCGCCGCCGCCACCGGGGTCGCACCCGTCCAGTCACCCCGCCCCCGACTCACCCCGAAACGTCTACCGACCGCCCCCAAGGGGGACGCGTCTCGGTCTACGAAGCGGGCTCCTCCCTGATCACGATCTCGATCAGGGATCCACCGGTGGTGACGGCATAGGTGGTCCCGTCGGGTCCGACCCCGAACGACGACACACCCTCCAGGCCGGAGGCCAACCACTCCCGGGATGATGTGGCCGCACCGTCCACCAGGTCGAAGCTGCGGAGGAAACCGGTGCAGAAGTCGGAGTAGAAGTAGGTCCCGTACAACGCACCCACGTCCCCCCGGTACACCGGACCACCGGTGATGGAGCACCCGTCATCATGGTCGTACTCCTCGACCGGAAGCACGAGACCCGAGGTATCGCACTCGGTGTCCTCGAAACATGACGACCCCTCCATGATGTTCCAGCCGAGGTTGGGAGCGGGAGCGGCGTCGAGGGCGAGAACGTCGACCTCCTCCCACATGGTCTGTCCGACATCGGCGATGTAGATGCGGTCGGACACATCGTCGATCCAGAACCTCCATGGGTTGCGCACCCCGTAGGCCCAGATCTCGGGCTTGTCGCCGGGGGCGTCATTACCGGGGGGGACCGAATAGTCGCGTGTGTTGTCGGCGGGGAAGTCGTCGCCGTCGACCCCGACCCGGAGGATGCTCCCCAACAGGGTGTCCGGGTCCTGGCCGTTTTCGCCGGGATCCCCACCGCCCCCACCGTCGCCGAGGGCAATGTACAACCAACCATCGGGCCCGAAGTCGATCATGCCCCCGTTGTGATTGGCGAAGGGCTGCGGGAGAAAGAGGAGTGTCCTCCCCCCGACGATGTCCGACCCCTCCATCCGATACTCACGGATCTCGGTGTCCCCGTCCACATTGGTCATAGACACGAAGAACCTTCGCGTCTCGGCGTATTCGGGATGGAAGGCTATCGACAACAGACCCCTCTCCCCACCCGAGTCCACCTCGTCGGTGATATCGAGGACCACCTCGAGGTCACCGGGTTCACCGGCAAGAACGCGGCCCTGCAGTTCGGTGACCCACAGTCGGGGATCGCCGGGGGCGTACCCGACCCACGACAGCGGTTCGCCGACATCGTAGGTCACACCGAGTTCCACCACCGGCTTCCCTGGTGGTGGGGGATCGGCACCTCCCAGATCGAATGCCCGCACCAGAAACGACGCCATCTGCTCCCGCGATACCGAATCGCCCGGGCAGAACCGGTCATTCACCGGCGGGTTGCATCCGAACGTGATCCCGGCGTCGGCGAGGGCGTTGATATCGGCCTCGTGCACCGAGCCCTCGTCGTCGACAAAGTGGTCGGCGGTGGGGGAAGGGAGGGGTACCGCCCTCACCAGAAACGACGCCATCTGCTCCCGCGACACCGAATCGCCCGGGCAGAACCGGTCATTCACCGGCGGGTTGCATCCGAACGTGATCCCGGCGTCGGCGAGGGCGTTGATATCGGCCTCGTGCACCGAGCCCTCGTCGTCGACAAAGTGGTCGGCGGCAACCGGGGGAAGTTCCACGGCCCTGACCAGGAATGACGCCATCTGCTCCCGCGACACCGAGTCCCGCGGACAGAACCGATCATTCACCGGCGGATTGCAGCCCACGGTGACCCCGGCATCGGCGAGGGCGTTGATATCGGCCTCATGCACCGACCCCTCGTCGTCGTCGAAGTGATCGGCGGCGGGGGTGAGGGCAGAGGCGATGGCGATGGCGACGAGCAGCGTCTTCATCTGTTATCAACGTTACGCGCCCGCGATCAAGGCGCGGGAAACAAACATGCACGGGGTTGATTGACAAGTGGTTGCGGTTGACACTCGGTTGCGATAGAGTGGCATCATGAATCTCACAGATCTAGCGCCCGCGGATGCCGCCGAGAGGCTGCTAGTCCAGGCACCCGACCACCGATGGGCGATTCGGGTGGCGGCCGAGATCGAACGACGCGCCAGCGCCAACGCCCTCGAGGTGGTGGGGGAGAGGTGGGGCCTCTCCAAGGCGGCCCTGGCCCGGATGTTCGGTGTCAGTCGCCAGGCCTTCTCCAAGTGGCTCGCCGACAAGCCCGCGGCGAAGCGAGCCCACGACATCGCCGCCCTTGAGACCGCCCATGAGATCCTGGAACGTTTTGTCCGGCCGGATCGGATAGCGGCGGTGGTACGGCGTCCCGCCGACCACCTCGGCGGCCGCAGCCTCCTCGACATCGCCAACAGCGAGGGGCCGTCTGCGGTCCTTGATGCGGTTCGACCCATGTTCGATCTGCGTAGCGTGCAGCCGTGAAGGTGGCCCGACTGCCCGACGGCCATATGTGGCGCCGGGTCGCCGACTCGGCCTGGAAGGATCCCCTCGATCCGTCCTATGCGCAACGGTTCGGGGGTAGATGGAACCCACCGCGGTCCTTCCCCGCCCTCTATCTCAACGAGGACGTCGCCACGGCGAGGAGTCAGATTCACCGACTCCTCGAGGGCACACCGATCGAGCCCGAGGACCTCGACCCACCGTGGGTG
>WHUC01000044.1:12912-14456 GCA_009377435.1 Acidimicrobiia bacterium | reverse complement strand
TGACCTCGATGATTCCCGGGCCGGTGGGAAGATCCAGCTCGGTCTCGAAGACGGTCCACGGCTGGGCACCCTCGATATCCTCCCGTAGGTGGAGGGTGATATCGGCCTCGTCGCCGCCCATGATGCGTACCTCCGACCCGGTGGTGTAGCCCGAGACCGGAACGGTGGGCCCGTCGAGCCCCCCGGGGGTGGGGGATACCACGACGATGTCGTCGCCCACCGTTGGCGAGGCCCCGAGGGGTGGGCCACCCGGATGCAACTGGAGCTCGATCATTCCGGGGGACCTCAGTGTGTTCACCCTGGCGAGGGTCTCACCGGCCAGCATCAGTTCGACGAAACGCGAGTCGGCGTCATCGGTGGGGACGTAGATGGAGGATACGAATCGGCTCTCGGCGAGCTGTTGGGTGATAAGCGACTCCTCGATGTCGAGCTCGATACGGAGGACACCCACCCCGCGTCGGAGGAGGGCGGCGAACCCCGGGGGTGTGGTGGCCGGGGCCCCGTTGGCGGTTTCGAACCGAAGGATGAAGACCTCACAGCTACCCCGGTTCTCCCACGTTATGGAGGAGAGAAGTGCGGCGTCCGATGGCTCGGTGAATGCCCCGATGAGACCCTCCTCGACGAGTGGTTCCCGACCGATGCACCCCTCGCTGTCGACCGGCGTCGATGGCGGTGACCCCGCTGGGGTGGTCGAGGTCACCGTGGGGTCGGGCTGACGTGGGATTGCCTGTCCCGTCGCCGCGTTCGCGGAGCACCCCGCGAGGATTGCCGCGACGACGATCGGAACGGCGAGACGAGGCATCGGGTCCCAGGATACGAGACAGAGATCGTTCACACCGCGCATCGCATCTTCGGATGTCCACCACTACCTTCCTGGAAGTGCTGATAACCGTCCTCACCATCTTCCCCGCAATGTTCCTCGAGCCGCTGACGGTGTCGATGGTGGATCGCGCCACCAAGTCCGGGATCCTCTCGGTCGACGTCCAGGACATTCGTCGGCATGGTCGGGGGATACATCGCCAGGTGGACGACGCTCCCTTCGGAGGTGGACCCGGCATGGTGATGGGGGTCGAACCCATCGTGACGGCCCTGGAGGCGATCGATCCGGGCCATCGTGTCGTCTTCACCCCCGCCGGAAATCGACTCACCCAAGCGGATCTCGACCGGTGGTCGACCATGGAGCACCTCACCCTGATCTGTGGAAGATACGAGGGGATCGACCAGAGGGTGGCCGACAACTTCGCCGACGAGGAGATCTCGTTGGGTGACTTCGTGCTCGCTGGCGGCGAGGTGGCGGCTCTTGCCGTCATCGAGGGTGTCGCCCGCCTGCTCCCCGGTGTCGTCGGCAATCCGAAGTCGACGGTTGGCGAATCCTTCCGCGACGGCTTGCTCGAGGAGCCGGTGTACACCAGACCGGCTAGTTTCCGTGGTCTGGACGTGCCCCAAGTGCTGCTCTCCGGTGACCACGGGGCGATCGCCGAGTGGCGACGGGAGCAGCGGGAACGACGGACGCGACGGGTCCGACCCGATCTTCTGCCACCTTA